>JAATGJ010000008.1 GCA_015654695.1 Chitinophagales bacterium
GCGCCTTCTTTCCCTAATAATGGTTTGCCTGTTTTGAGCTGTGCAAGAGCTTTGTTTTTTACCGATTCGTAATCGAACTCGAACGGTTTGTCTGTTTTTTTCATTTTACTGTGTTTTTAAAGTTCCTCTTATTTAAGGACTTTGACACAGTTTAATTTACAGCCTCCGGGCAATTTTAAACTAATGACCGGCTCCTCTTCCAAAGAAATAAAATTGCAGGCAATACTTACTGTGCAGTAATGATATTATTTATAAAACCTCCCGATCAGCGGGTTCTCCACAATAGCTTTCTTCATTTCTTTTACGTCAATGCGGCCTTGCTTTCCATAAACGATCTTTCCGCCGGGTTCTACTAAAATGGTATAGGGCAATGCACCCTGCCATTTTGGGTCTATCGCTTCTATCATTTTGTATTTATCATCAATACTGAAAAGATAATTTTTACCAGAAGCTTGCTTACCTTTTAAAAATTTCAATACTTTTTCTTTCTGCGCGGGATCATCGGCGCTGATGCTGATAAATTCAAAATCCCTGCCACGGTACATACGGTTGATGGTCATAAAATCAGGGAACTCTGTAATACAAGGTCCGCACCAGGTAGCCCATACATTGATCAGCCGCAATTTGTCAGAATTGTTTTTCAGCAAGTCTTTTATACCCGCTTCATCCACCATCTCTACCGCTACCTGTTCTTTCGCCCATTCTTCCTCCACTTCTTTCTGATGATCTTTTTTAGAAGCCCATTTTACAGAACAGCCAAATACTTTTGTCGTGGGCGTAGTTACTTCCTTATTGGCAAGCAATTCATCCAGCGCTGCACGGGTGTCCAGGTGATCAGGGGTTTTTGATGGCTTCTCCACATTGTCTATCCTTCCCTGGTAACGAAGTTTTCTTTCTTTATCAACAATAAAAACATGCGGTGTAGCTACCGGGTCATATACTTTTGATACTGATTGGGTTTTACCATCATAGAGATAAGGGAAATTATATTTCTTTTGTTTGCTGCGCACCTTCATTTCTTCAAACGAATCACCCATATCACTATACCCCAGTTCATCCAAACGGACAGCCAGCGGATCGTTGGGTGATATCGCTATTACCTGCACGCCTTTTGTTTTATAGTCATTGGTTAGTTGAATGATCCTGTCCTCATAAGCCTGCGCAGTGGGGCAATGATTGCAGGTAAAAACGATCAGCAATATTTTTGCTTTTGCAAAAGATGCCAGTGAATATATTTTGCCGTCTGTACCGGGCAGTTTAAAGTCAGCAGCTTTAGAACCGATAGCAAGAGTCGCCGGGTCATCACTAACCTGCACCTTTGTGAAAGAAGATAATGCTGCAACAATACATGCAATAAGAAGACATGCGGATTTCATAGACAAACAATTTAGCAAAAGATACGATTTTGCCACATAATCTGTCTTAACGGAAATCAAAATCCTGTTAGAAATACGAAAATACAGTACCTGTTCATTACCTAAACCGGATGCTCATCTCCGTATGATTTTCGTCATTACTTGCTTTTAACCGTATTGATTCAGTAACTTCAAACAAAAAAATGGCAAATCCCCATCATAGAAAAAAACATAAAGAACACGTTCGCCAGTTCAAACACAGTCATGAAGCCACTGCTTCTGTAAAAGCAAAAGGCAAAGCATCAGGTGTTTTTATCTTCGCCGGCATTGTAGCTGGTTCGCTGATAAGTTATTTTGCCAGCAACGGAAGCCTTGCATGGATAGCGGCAGGGGTTATAGCTGGCGGGCTGGCTGGCTATTTCATTGGTCGCAGGATAGAGAGTGAAAAATAAGCTTACCAATAAATGAATTACCAGGTTTATACTCCGTCACTGCAACTTCAACCTTTTGTAAAATGTTTCTGGACGCTGGAAGATGAAAATAACGAAGAACGCAGCAGGCAGCGTGTCGTTCCTGATGGATGTATGGAAATGATCTTTCATTATGGCGACCTGTACAGGCAATACTTCGAAGATGGCTCCTCAATTATACAGCCCCGTAGTTTCATATTCGGGCAGATAACAAAATATATTGAAATTGAACCAACAGGTTCCAGCGGTATCGTAGCCGCAAGATTTCTTCCTGGCGGACTGGCTCCTTTTTTAGATATCCCTGTCGCTGCACTAGAAGACAAAGCTGTCAGCATAATTAATTTGTTTGGAGAAAAAGGAAGGATGCTGGAGGAAAATATATTGGCCGGAACTGGTAACCCGCAACGAATAAAATGGATAGAAGAATTTTTGTTATCCCGGCTGGCCGATCCAAAAGCGATTGACTTTGTTACAAAAGCCTGTGTAGATGTAATTTTTGAATCGCAGGGGCAATTGGGTGCGGGAGAACTGGCCGGTAAAATGAATATTAACCGGCGAAGTATAGAAAGAAGATTTACTTCAATTATTGGCATGAGTCCTAAACAACTTTCACGGGTGATACGGTTACAAACCGCCCTGAAGATGCTGGAACAAAAAAAGTTTAGGACCCTGACTTCGCTGGCTTATGAGAATGGCTATTATGACCAGGCTCATTTTATCAAAGACTTCAAGGAGTTCACAGGAATCAGTCCTAAATCTTTTTTTGCCGGCAACCTGCGTTTGGCTGCAATATTTGCTTCAGCTGAATGACCTGTCGCAATTTTACAATTTTACTTTTTTCACAGGGGCTATTTTGCATCCAATAAAAAAACAAATATGAATTCATATCACCCATCCTGCACTTTGAAATTATTGTTTACATTTTTTATGATCTTAAACATGATCGCCTGTACTAATCAAAGTAATAATAAAAAAGAAACAACCGCAGCAACAGAAACCATTCCCTCTCCCGCTATGGAATTGGTATTTGATAAATTAAGAGGCACTTGGCAGAGCGAAGACGGAAAAAGTTTTGAACGATGGGCAAAAAATGATGATGGTACTTTCCGGTCGGTGGCATTCAGTATCAAAGGCAGCGATACTTCATGGAATGAACAGGCACTTATTTATCCTGGAAAAAATAACTGGGTTTTTGAAAATACCGTCAAAGGACAGAATGAAGGCAAAGCGGTTAAGTTCATATCCACCCTGCTGACAGCTACCAGTGTTCAGTTCAGCAACCCGGCACATGATTTTCCCACTGATATAAACTATACCGTGCCTGGTGCCAATACGTTGAACGCATTTATTATTGGCCCCAATGCAAAAGGTGGAAAAGACACTATCCCTTTTAATTACACAAGAGTAAAATGATTGTAAATAAGCAGGGTCACTGCTTTGTAATTAACAATTGTTGCGGAGACCCTGCACATCAAAGATCATTCCCGGAATAGTTTGTGTAAACTATACCGGAGTATAGGGAAACCTTAAAGCAGGGTAAAAATTCCGTTGCCTGAAACTTCCAACGTAATATTATTTATAATTATTTCAATAAATTTCGCAGGATGATTGGTTGTCACCACTGAAGTTCCGCTTTCTTGCAAAAGCTGCTGAACACGGGCAAGATAATAACCGTTTGCAGATGCCTGAACACTTGGGTTGGGCAATGGCGAGAAATTAACAGGTACAGAAACGGGCGTACCGAAAACAGGCTCTGCTATATACACGACATCTAATAACCTGCTGTTAGTATCTGTTCTTTGCGTTGAGCTGTTCAAAAAATTAAAAGTAAAATTTTCAGTCTTTAAATTTCTCACCGGTGCATATAATTCATCCATAACATATAAGATAAATAACCAGTTTTGATATTCATAATCCCATGTATAAATAAAATGTCCGTCATGATAATTCGACACGGGTAACTTGATTTTAGCTGATGCTGCTATTTTTAAATTTTTCATTGTAAAAGGTTTAAAGGTTATAAATCATGAAATTTTAAATACTCTTGATGGATATTATTTTGTCATCATTTTTAAAAGTGGGATGATTATAAGGAGGGGAATAACAAAGTGCCCTGCACTTTAAAGTACAGGACACTTTAGAATATTTCTTTATTGCTTTACCAGCCTAATCGTTTTGCTTTCTGTTCCGTTTGTTACTGTCACAAAATAAACTCCTGCTACATATTTTTCCACAGGAAGGTTTACAAACATTACATCGCTGCTATTGTTTTGCCACAGTTTCCTGCCGTTCATATCTGTAATAGAAACAGATACATTTTTTGTATTGCCAGATAATTGCAACGTGGCATTTGATAAAGCAGGATTGGGATATATTACAGTATTTAAGGATGTGGCGCTTATCGCTGTTTTTGCATTTGACGTTCTTGACATCACCAATTTTCCTGTTTCATCATTCACTACACCAGCATATAGCTCCCATCCATACCTGTAGGTTGTGCCGGATAAAAATAGTTTATCTGATGCCGGGACGATGAGTGAAACTGATACATTACTGATGCCTGGATCGTCAACCGGTTTAGTGCCATCCACAGTACCATCTGACGTCCAGAGAATACCATTATTTAAAAAAAATAATTTTCTGCTGAAACTGACCGGGCTGATTATATTAGTTCCTTCTGTTCCGGGTATAATATCTTTCACAAGCTGGGTACCGGTTTCTGTACCATCACTTTTCCATAATTCAGTGCCATGAACCTCATCATTTCCAATGAAAAATAAAGTACCGTTTATATCTGTTAAGGCAAAAGGAACGGGGTAAAAACTGCCGGCGTTGGGGCTAACATCTTTTACTACCCTGGTGCCCGCAACAGTGCCATCAGTTTTCCAGAGTTGAGTACCCTTTGAATCAGCATAATTTATTGCACTGAAATACAGAATTTTATTTGAGATGCAAAAAAATCGTGTACTAGAAGAAACATTGTAATCGTACCATGGGTCTATATCCTGTAACTTAATGGTGCCTCCATTTGTTCCATCAGATTTCCAGAATGCAGGGTTAGCGCCATCGTTAGTGCCAAAATAAACTTCATTTTTATATACAAACATGCCAGCGGGAACAGAATTACCAATACCGGGGTTAATATCCTTTACGATACCCGTACCAGCGATACTTCCGTCACTTTTCCATAATTCATAGCCATGCTCACTATCGCCTGCAACAAAGAAAGCCGTGTTACCTATAATATTAAGATAATTATTATAGTAAAGTGTTGATGATAGTAAAATTGTTCCTGTGGCTGTACCATCACTGCGCCATAGTTCATATTTGTTCGTATTGTAATTGTATATCCCATAAAATACAAGGCCATTATTTCCAATTTTAAAATCTTGTATATACTGATAATCAGGCACCATTTTTTGCAGGCCATATTTTGCACCATTTGTTTTGTAAATAGAAAGAGTAGTACTACTGTTCGTCGCAATAAACCAGGTCGCATTATTTTTTGATACAAAGTTGTATCCGTTAGAACCAGCTTCACCTGGCAGAATATCATCTAATAAGATTGTCACCCTGTCTTTTCCATCAGTCCTGTACAACTCAGTGCCATGTTCCCTTTCGTACGCTGAGAAC
>JAATGJ010000101.1 GCA_015654695.1 Chitinophagales bacterium
GAGATGCAGGAAATATTGCAAAATCAGAAGAGCGCAGCGAACACGGAGTTTTTCAAATTTGTGTCGCAGAATTATGCCAAATGGGTTTCGCCTAAAAGTACGGATGGCCCGGTAATGTCTCATTCGTTGGTCAAGTTTAAAGTATTGCCGCATTTAGAAAAGGGTACGCCGCTGTTTTTTATATTAATTGATAATCTTCGCTTCGATCAGTGGAAAGCCATTCAGCCCATATTCGCTGAAAGTTTCCGCATCATGGAAGAAGATAGTTTTTATAGTATCCTTCCCACCGCCACACAGTATTGCCGTAATGCCATCTTTGCCGGGATGCTGCCGGTGGATATTGAAAAACAGTTTCCGCAGCAATGGAAGAATGATGAAGAAGAAGGTGGCAAAAATTTGTTTGAACAGGAATTCTTTAAAGCACAACTCAAACGGCTGGGAAAAGATAACCTGCGGGTTTCTTACACCAAAGTACTCAACAATCATGCGGGCCTTGAACTTGTCAGCAATATTCACAACCTGCTCAACAATGACCTGAATGTGATCGTCTATAATTTTGTGGATATGCTGAGCCATGCAAGAACGGAAATGGAAGTGCTGAAAGAATTGGCAAGCGACGAAATTAGTTACCGGAGTATCACTACATCATGGTTTGAACATTCCCCCTTGCACCAGGCATTGAAAAAAATAGCCGATAAGAATATTAAAATTGTACTGGCTACCGATCATGGTAGTGTAAGGGTAAAGACACCCTATAAAGTAGTGGGGGATAAGCTGACGACCACCAATCTTCGTTATAAGCATGGCCGCAATCTTAATTATGAACCAAAAGAAGTCTTAGCTTTCCGTAACCCCGGAGAAGCGGGTCTGCCTGTGCCCACCATTAATTCATCTTTCATATTCGCCAAAGAAGATGGTTTTCTCTGTTATCCCAACAACTATAATCATTACGTCAACTATTACCGAAATACTTTTCAGCATGGTGGGATAAGCCTGGAAGAAATGATAGTGCCGGTGATAAAGATGCAGAGTAAGTAGCTTAGTTTTTTCTTTTTAGTACGATTTGTTCCGTGACCATAGCATATAACCGGTTAAAGAAATCCTTTATCCCCGGATAATCTTCTTTTGAAAAAAGAGGGTATAACACTTCCATTGTATTTACGAACAATATTTTTTTCTGTTCCTGGTAGATTCTTCTTTCGAAAAGAATAGAAGAGTCTGACATCCTGAGCCGTACATTTTGGGGCAGGTGATCTATTTCGTAAGAGTCGGGAAGAGTAATCAAGACTGACGTTTTAAGGTATTGCATACTGCTGAAATCAATACTGGAGTGCCGGATAGAATCAGTGAAAGGGTTTTTCCGGAAACTTGAAAGAAAAAGCGGATCAAGAAATAAGAACTTGTCAGAAACAGAGGGCTGGAAGGAAAAATTGAATTTTTCTGTAAGCGGCTGCAGGTCATCATCCGCATTTTCCTGTACCAGGCTGTCTATCCGGAGTTCTGCAAAGTCTTTTTGTAAAAACTCTTTTTCTTCCTGCTGCTCTTCTTCCTCAGTTTTATTCTTATCCATCATTCGCTGAACTTTCGAATGATCATAAAGTACGATGATGGCTTTGCCACTCATTTTCCCCTCCTCCGAAAGCCGTGCATCAACACTCAGTACACTTCTTAGTAATGGCCTGGTGTCAGAAACGAAGAGCCAGCTCGCTTGTGCAGCAGTATCTACATTGAAAACGTTTCTGTTTAGAATATTATCCGGGGGAGTTTTATAGGATTGATATTTACGGGTGCCATCCAGGATATAATTGACCGTTGTATCTCTAACCAGCACATCTACACCATTAAATTGACTAAGGCTGAAAAAATTCTCGTCTATTTGACCGTTACTACGGGTGCTGATAAGGAGAGGAGAACAGGATATGCCGGATTTTCTTAAAAGATTTAATATAATGAGATTGATCTCAGCGCTGTTACCGGACCGTTCTTTCCATGCTTCTTTTATATCGCCTGCATAAAAAGTTTGCTGATCATCCCATTTCACCTGTTGTTTTACCTGCTGAAAAATGTAGTTTATCTTTTCATCCCTGCCGGGTATTTTTTTTACGGAATCGAGTATAGCTTCTGTTCCCGGAATTGGTTTGTTGAATTGCTTACCAAATAGCGGTACTTCATTTAATACTCTTGCAAACATCTCCCACCTGCTTTTCCGGAATGCAGAAAAAAAACCAAAGCCAGATGGCTGAACAGCAAATTCAATACGCTGCAGGTTATCGGCAATGGAAGTCATCATCGGCTCCGGTCTGAACGCATGAATGTTCCGGAGTGTGTATGTTCTGTCATTATAACCAAAGAGACCAGAATATGATCGCTCATAACGGCTGGTTTCTTCAATGGAATCAACCCCTATGATCCGTTTATCTATATTTAACCGGTAAGGTATGACCAGCCGGAACGTTGAGTGAAGTGTGGGTATAATATCCTGGAAAAACCAGGGTTCGAGATGAAGAGAGTTCTTTTCTGTTTTTTCATACCTGTATTCAATCACGCAGCCACGTTTCACATTGGGGAAAGTGAATTTTATTTTTTTTACCGCATCATCTTCTTTATCCCGGAATATCTGTTTTTTGCTTACTTTTTCAGTAACGATATTTCCGCTTGAATCAAAGTAATGTATATAAGCGGAGATATCTGTAACCTTTGTCCCTTTGATCCTGCTGATATAGGGAATAGAGATATTGGCTGCTTCAAATCCCTTTTCGTTGAATATTTTAATTTTGATTCTTCGTTCAGTTTTGATCTTAAGGCCATAGTCAACGATGACTTCTTTTTCCTGGTAGTCCAGTAATTTCATGGCATTGGCATTTTTATCGAATGCACATTCTTTCATTTCCAGTTCCTGCCGGTCAGGTTTACCAAAGGGAGCCAGTTTTTCCTGCGAATGCGCCGATGAAAACAACAAAAAGAGTAACCCGGGGAGAAATGATCTTTTCATTTGTAAGGCTTAATGCTAATACAAGATAAAAAATATTTGTAATGATTGTGGATAACATTTAATAAGAAAGTACGGTTTCAGGGAAAGGCCTTCTAATTTTGCCTGTATGAAATATACGCAATCCACGCTGGATAAATTAGAAGCGATACCCGGGGAAGTTGGTTATGTACTCCGTTATGAAAGAGGCACTTTTCAAAGCGGTTATTGCATACTGGAGGAAAGAAAAGTAGTGGTACTGAATAAATTTTTGCAAACAGAAGGACGCATCAATACATTGCTTGACCTCATTCCTCAACTGGACATCAATACCGAAATACTTACTGAAGAATCTAAGAAACTCTACTTACGCATCATTTCAAAACTGGAAACAGAAGATAATGATAAATAAGAAATGCAAAATGAGAAATTAGAAAGTTCTCATCCTTTCTCATTCCTTATTTTTGGTTTTTCATTTCTTATTTTTGACTGTGTCTTATCCTCACCTTAAAATAACCTTTCTCGGCAGCGGTACCAGCAGTGGTGTACCTATGATCGGCTGCGATTGCGAGGTTTGCAGTTCTGCCAATAAAAAAGACAAACGTCTTCGTTCAAGTATTTTGGTGCAATCGGCCCGCACGTCTTTAGTAGTGGATACGGGTCCCGACTTTCGGTACCAGATGTTACGGGAAAAAGTAAAACATCTTGATGCGGTAGTCTTTACTCATCCGCACAAAGACCACCTGGCGGGGCTTGATGATATCCGTGCTTTTAATTACCTCCTTAAAAAACCAATGGATGTGTATGCCGATTCATTAACCGAAGAAGCATTGCGGCGTGATTTTTATTACGCTTTTTCAGATACCAAATATCCCGGTACACCGGACCTGGATCTCCATACCATCAACTTAGATCCATTTGTCGTGGGCGATATTCCTATTACACCCATATTGGTCTGGCATTTGAAAATGCCGGTGATGGGTTTTCGCTTTGGTAAGTTCACTTACATTACCGATGCCAACAGGATAGATGATGACTCCAAAGCGAAAATAAAAGGAAGCGAAGTAATCGTGCTGAATGCACTGAGAAAAGAAAAACATATTTCGCATTTTACTTTGGACGAAGCCATTGCGCTTGTACAGGAATTGAAAATTCCAGTGGCTTATTTTACACATATTTCTCATCAGCTCGGACTGCATGAAACCATAGAAGCGGAACTTCCGGAAGGTATTCACCTCGCTTATGACCAGTTGGTGCTTGAATTATAAATAGTCATATAAGTTACAGATTAAAAAATAATTTGCCCTAACGTTTGTTAGGTACGAAAATAATCACTTACTTGCACTGCCTTTAACGATTGCTGATGGTTGCTTGCTATGATTTTTGGCGACCTCGTAAAATGTGCCATCCTCCCGACTCCTATCGGGATGGTGGCACATCTTTTTAAACGCACAAATAGTTTATACTTTCTATGGACTTTGGGGTATCTGAGATAACGCAACAGGTTGCACACACCGCAAGAGATTTCGCGCAGCAATATATTAAGCCTCATGTAATGGACTGGGACGAGAGCCAGGAATTTCCTGTTCATATATTTAAGGAACTTGGAAAGCTTGGGATGATGGGTGTTTTCGTACCACATGAGTATGGTGGCGCTGGTCTCAGCTATTTTGAATACAAGACAGTAATTGAAGAGGTAGCAAAAGTTTGTGGTTCCATAGGATTAAGCGTGGCTGCGCATAATTCACTTTGCACTGGTCACATCCTTGCATTTGGTAATGAAGAGCAAAAGCAAAACTACCTGCATAAGCTGGCTACAGCAGAATGGATCGGTGCATGGGGATTGACAGAAGCCAATACCGGCAGCGATGCTGGCAATATGAAATGCACGGCTGTGAAAGAGGGCAACGACTGGATCATTAATGGTACCAAGAACTGGATCACCCATGGTAAAAGTGGCGATGTAGCTGTTGTGATATGCAGAACGGGCGAACCGCGGGCAAAAAATAATTCAACATCTTTTATTGTAGAAAAAGGGACAAAGGGTTTCAGTGCGGGTAAGAAAGAAAATAAACTCGGGATGAGGGCCAGTGAAACAGCGGAGATGATCTTTGATAACTGCCGTATCCCGGATGCCAACCGTCTTGGAGAAGTGGGAGATGGATTTAAACAGGCGATGAAAGTGCTGGATGGTGGACGAATTTCTATCGCATCTCTTTCATTGGGTATCGCCAAAGGCGCTTATGAAGCGGCATTGAAATATTCACAGGAACGTTACCAGTTTGATAAACCTATCGCGAGTTTTCAGGGTATATCATTCAAACTGGCGGATATGGCCACGGAGATACAGGCCGCTGAATTATTAACTCTGCAGGCATGCGATCTGAAGAACAGGAAACAGGATGTAACCAAGGTTGCGGCTATGGCAAAATACTATGCCAGCGAAGTTGCGGTGAAAACGGCTAATGATGCGGTGCAAATATTCGGAGGTTACGGATATACAAAAGATTTCCCTGTAGAGAAATTTTATCGGGATGCCAAGCTTTGTACCATCGGGGAGGGGACGAGTGAGATACAGAAGCTGGTGATAAGCAGGGAAGTGTTGAGGTAAGAAAGGCTTATTTTTTCAATCGTAATATGGCCTGTAAAGCTTTCGTCATTTTTTTATATGACAGGTCTCCAAATACTTTACTATTCTTAAGTATAGAAAACATTTCTTTGTCCGGATTGTGTTGCTTTATAATAGCATATAGTAATTTACTGAAGCAAACAGAATTAACAGGATTGTAAAATTTGATTACACCTCCCTGTAGTTCTGCAGTTACCGGGTTATTACTGGTTGAAGCATCTATAAAATAAGACTGCTGGAAAAGATGATAATGTTTCACTACATTTTTGAGGTTACCCGAAAAATTTTTCCTTATATCCTTTGTTTCTATATCCCTCCCGCCTTTAGCGGCCCGCTGCTTTACCCGCAGCGTAGAACTTTCCTCACTTTCTAAAAATAATTGTATCAATACAATCTTATAACCGGCTTGCTTGAATTTTTGAACCTGGTGCGCCAGCTCATCAAACTGCAGAGGTGTTTCAAACACAGTATCCTTGTTCTTAGCAATACAATTTTCAACTGCATCTGATACAGGGGTTTCCGATCCGGAAATTATATCATCGGGGATAATAACAGCATATCCCATATTAGAAAGTTGTTTTTGGCAACTATATATTAATGTTGATTTTCCGGCGCCGTTTGGGCCGCTCACTACGATTAGCGTTGGGATTAACGGTTAGTGGATTTGTTTTACTATTTTTTCAATTGGCTGGTCCTTTTCCCAATCATAGGTTAAGGTTACTTCGAACAGGCTTCCATTTTCCAATTCTTTTTGCCAGCTATTGTTTGCTGCATCAATACAGGTATAAAAGGGGATACCTTTTGCGAAACATTTTTTTTTGTCTCCCTGGTGGCTTTTCTGCAAAGAAGGTAAATTATTAAGTAATGCTGTTACAGCCTGTTGGGAAGCTTTTGCTTGCAAATGCCGGCGTTTAGTTATTGATTGTTCAGAAACTGTACCCGAAGCGAAGCGGGACCGTTTTTTTACTGTTTTTTTACCGTCAACTGCAGTATTTGCTAAACCCATAAATGAATGTGTAGGGTAAAAGTAATGAATCGGCTTTGAACGACAAAACGGGCGAAAACAGGGATTTTTCCCATCCGCTCAAACCATATTTCTTTGGTTTAAATATCATAAAGATTTTTCGAATAATCTTTCCAGCCCGACGCTTTTATGTATGCATCTTTTACATCTTCCTCGCTTTTTACTGCCTGTAGTTTCTGGTAAAGGGTCTGCAATGTGTAATAACTATAATGGTCTTGCCCTCATTAATAAAAGATTGAAAATCCACTTGCTTACCGATAAATGACTTATATCATCTTACCTCCTGCATATCCACCAGCTTTCTGTAAAAACCATTTTGCGCCAGCAATTGCTCATGGTTTCCCCGTTCAACAATCTTTCCTTTTTGTAAAACAATGATCTCATCAGCATGGCGGATAGTCGAGAGCCTGTGTGCAATAACGATACTGGTTCTGTTTTGCATCATTTTATTAATAGCATCCTGTACTAAGCGTTCGCTTTCGGTATCTAATGAAGAGGTGGCCTCATCCAGTATTAAGATCGGTGGGTTTTTTAATACGGCTCTTGCAATAGTTAATCTTTGCCTTTCACCACCACTAAGCTTACTGCCCCTGTCGCCGGTATTGCTTTTATAACCACCCTCTTTTTTGATTATAAAATCATGTGCATTGGCAATTTTAGCCGCTTCCGTTATTTGCTCTTCAGAAGCATCCTGTTGTCCAAGAGCGATATTACCGGCGATCGTATCATTGAACAATATCGGTTCCTGGGTTACAATGCTCATCAACCCGCGGAGTGAATGCAATGAATAATCTTTGATATTAATACCATCAATAAGTAATTCACCACTTGTGACATCATGAAATCTGGGAACAAGATCCGCCAGCGTTGATTTACCTGCGCCGGATGAACCGACCAGGGCAATCGTTTTTCCTTTTTGTATGGTAAGGTTGATATTGTCCAATATCACGGCATCGTCATACGAGAAACTTACATTTCTGAACTCTACCTGGTGGTTGAATGAGCTGATCTTTTTTCCACCCGGGTTATCATCTACGGAAACAGGTGTTTTTAAAACTTCTTCTATCCGTTCAATGGCTGCGGTACCCTTCTGCATATTGCTGAAGGAGGTAGATAAAGATTTAACCGGGTTGATAATATTATAAAACAAGGCGAGGTAAGTAAGAAAATCAGAAGCGTCCAGCGGTATTTTTTTACCCAGTACTAATTGCCCGCCAAACCAGAGTATGCCCACAAAGACAATTACCCCTAATACCTCCGATACCGGTGAAGCCATATCCCGTCGGCGGCTGATTTTATTTTTAACATCAAGCAGTTCATCATTGATCTTATTAAAGCGGCGTTTAAGAAGCGATTCAATATTAAACGCCTTTATGACACGTAATCCATTTAATGTTTCATCCAGCACGGACAGTGACTCGCCATTTTTTATAGCGGCTTCATTTGATTGTTGTTTTAATGATCGTGAAATACGTCCCAGTATGAACCCGATGGCCGGGATGCACACAAGAATGGCTGCAGTGAGCAATGGGCTGATATAAAAAAGCACCGCGAAATTTATCAATATGGTCAAAGGGTCCCTTATCCATCCTTCAAGAGCGCCTACCAGTGAGCCTTCCACTTCATATACATCATTGGTAGTGCGGCTTATCAGGTCGCCTTTTCTTTTTTCAGTAAAATAACCGATAGGTAACTGAAGTATTTTATAATACAATTCTGTGCGGAGGGTATTGACTATTTTGTTTTTAAGGGGGTTGAGTATATAAAAAGAAAAATAAAGGAAAACATTTTTTAATAAGATAGCGATGATAATGATTACACAGATCAGCGCCAGCGCTGCTAATGGCTGCATATCTTTTATCTGGCTAAAAACAATATTGGTCAGGTTACCGGCAGCCTGGTTTCCCGGAGGTGTTTCCTGTTTAAAAATTAATTTAAAAAAGGGCGACAACATGCCAAACGAAACGATCGAAAAAAGGATGGAAAGAATGATACAAAGAAAGTATAGTGCAATTTTGCTTTTATAATCCCTTAAATACCTGAAAATCCTTGAATATTTCTTCATTGACGGTTAATGAGTGCTTAAACGGGGCAAAGTAACTAATTTTACAACGAACTCAATTGTTAAGACATGGAAGAAGGAAAACGACAGAAGCAGATAGCCGGTTTGCTGAATGAAGAGATGAATATCATCTTTCAGCGGCTCGGGTTAAATATGATTGATGGTGGAATGGTTTCTATTTCATCGGTAAAAGTGACCCCCGATCTGCTGGAAGCAAGGTTTTACCTGAGTTTTTTCCAGGTAAAGGATGTAAAAGCTGCTGTGGCGAAGATTGATGACCGCTATCATGAAATAAAAAAAGAACTGGCGGCAAAGGTCAGGCACCAGTTGCGCAGCATCCCTGTATTGAAATTTTTCCAGGATGATACGCTGGACCAGGTATTCAAAAAGGAAGAATTGTTTAAAAAAATTGAGGAAGAAAAAAAGAGCGACCCAGAATAGGTCATTTTGCTGTCAACGTATTAACCTGTTAACTTTTCAACTTGCATTTTTTATTCGCCTGGCGATACTTCAAAGCAAAAAAGTCCACCAACGCCATTAATGTCATTGCGTGGATCAGTATTGTTGCTATTGTCATTGGTACAGCGGCATTGATATTAGTGTTAAGTGTATTCAATGGCTTTGAAGACCTGGTAAAATCATTATACTCTAATTTTTACACTGATCTTAAAGTGTCTCCCGCATCAGGAAAAGTCATTACCATTACACCTCAGCAATTGGAAAAACTCAAAGGGATCACCGGCGTAAATAATTTTTCATTGGTAGCGGAAGAAAAAGCTTTTCTACAGAATGATTCATCACAGTCCGTGGTTTACCTCAAAGGGGTAGATGATAATTATCGCTATGTAAGTGGTGTGGCCGATCATATTGTAAGGGGCGAATACCAATTGGGGACAGAAGATGAACCTCTTTTAATCCTTGGAGCAGGAGTTGAAAATGCACTGAACATAGATGCCGGCCGCAGTCTTTCTTTCCTGAATATTTACCTGCCTCGTAAAGGAGCTACTGAACAGTTAGACCCGATGGAGAATATCAGCAGTGACCTGATACGGGCTTCATCCGTTTTTGTTATTCAGCAGGACTTTGATAATAAGTATGGTATTACCAATATTGATTTTGTGAAAAAAGCATTGCGCTATGGCCCAAATGAATACAGCGGACTTGAAATAAAACTAAATGACCCGTCAGAGACAGATGATATAAAAAACGAGGTGCAAAAAATTTTCGCCGGGGGCTACAAAGTGCAAAATCGCTATCAGCAGAACCAAAGTTTATATTCAGTCATGAACATGGAACGATGGATCATTTATGGAGTGCTTTCGCTGATATTGGTGGTAGCGGCTTTTAATATGATTGGCGCATTGACCATGCTGGTATTGGAAAAACAAAAAGACATCAGTGTGCTTCATGCTCTTGGGGGCAACAGGAATTTTATTCAAAAAATATTCTTGTCAGAAGGTTTATTACTGGCGTTGATCGGTGGCGGCGCAGGCATGTTGCTGGCGTTCTTATTTGCCATACTTCAAATCAATTATCACCTGATTCGACTGGAGGGAGGCTCTTTTTTAATAGATTATTTTCCTGTCAAGCTGCGACTGATGGATTTTCTCCTGGTAGGAGCCACTGTTTTTGTTATTGCATTGATCGCTGCATGGCTTCCTTCCCGAAAAGCAGTAAGCCAGGAATTTTCATTGAGAAGTGAGTAAAGCTTCTTTTGGGATTGTGGTTTAATAATCTCCTAATGTTTCCGGCAACTGCGCCAATGCCCTAGCTAGTTGTTCATCATTGGGTGCCACTCCGTGCCAGTTGTGATCGTTTTCCATGAAATCAACACCCTTGCCCATGATCGTATGCATCATAATGGCAATGGGTTTGCCCTGCCCGGTTAATGCTTTTGCTGCTTTCAGTGTTTCCACCACCTGGTCCATATCATTGCCGTTCATTTCTAATGTTATCCATCCAAAGGCTTCAAATTTATGGCGCAGGTCGCCATGGTCCATTACTTTTTCCGTGGTGCCATCTATCTGCTGGTGGTTCCAGTCAACAGTAGATATAAGATTATCCACTTTATGGTGTGCAGCGAACATGATGGCTTCCCATACCTGCCCTTCGTCTAATTCACCATCTCCGTGCAGTGAGTAAACAATATTTTTATCTGCGTTTAATTTTTTGGCCAGCGCGGCGCCAATAGCTACGCTCATACCTTGTCCCAATGATCCGGATGCAATGCGTACACCCGGTAAATGTTCATGCGTAGCAGGATGGCCCTGTAAGCGTGAATTTATTTTTCTGAATGTAGCCAGTTCTTTTATATCAAAGTATCCGGAACGGGACAGCGTAGAATAAAATACCGGTGATATATGACCATTGGAAAGAAAGAATACATCTTCATTAGTGGCATTCATATTAAAAGCGGGATCATGTTGCATTACCTTGAAATACAGAGCGGTAAAATAATCTGTACAGCCTAATGATCCACCCGGGTGACCGCTGGCGCAGCCATGCACCATTCTTACAATATCGCGACGTATCTGGGTCGCTATCGCTGTGAGTTCTGCCATATTATATTATTTGCTTTTTAAACTTTTAGTATCTTGCCGCCTCAAACCACCTATAGTTTGCAAATGTGCGATCTTTTTTGCAACCAGCTTCATCCGGATACATTTAATCTGGGACAAATTAAATTGAATTAAATCCTATGACTCAATATAATTTAATGCTTTCAACATTAAAAAAAAAGTGACTCTTGAGTAAACTAAAGAGTTAAAGCCTATTTTTGCACCGAAAACCCTGTCCGATGCTCGATGTATTATTGACCGCTTCAGTATCCTTTATCATATCTTTTCTGGCCATTCCGGTTGTTTTACAAATCGCTGATCAGAAAAAGTTATTTGATGTCCCCGATGAAAGGAAAGTACACACACACCCTGTAGCTTCGCTGGGTGGTGTTGGTATATTCGGTGGATTTTTGCTGGCTTCCCTTTTGTCCATCCAGGGATACCTGAATCCTGAGTTTCAGTATTTTTTTGCCGCCGCGCTTGTCATCTTTTTCCTGGGCCTGAAAGATGACCTGGTGGTATTGTCTGCCAGTAAAAAATTTGTTGGCCAGGTGGTAGCTGCTTCTATCATTATTCATCTTGGGGGCATCCGCCTGGATAGTATGCATGGATTATTTGGTTTTGAACAATTGCCCGAGGGGTTTGCTCTTGCTTTATCCTACCTGACCATTATTGTAATTATTAATTCTTTCAATCTCATAGATGGAGTAGATGGCCTGGCCGCCAGCCTTGGTACATTGACCATGCTGATATTCGGAACTTATTTTTTTGTAATTGACCAGCAGGCGTATGCTTTACTGGCTTTTGCGCTGGCGGGTAGTTTGGTAGCATTTCTTATTTTCAACCATCATCCTGCCAAAATATTTATGGGGGATTCGGGATCCCTGATGGTAGGGTTGGTGAATGCAATATTGGTAATAAAATTTATCAATGTTGCCGGCGATCCTTCTGTAGCAGTGCCCATTCAATCGGCTGTTGCTATTGGTGTGTCAATACTCATCGTTCCTTTATTGGATACATTACGTGTTTTCGCTATCAGGATATTCAATGGCCGGTCACCTTTTACGCCTGATCGTAACCATGTACATCATTTATTACTTGCCAGGGGACTTGGACATTCTGCTGTAACATTTACCTGTGTGTCAATTAATATCTTTTTTGTGGTAATGGCTTACCTGGGAAGATCATTAGGTTCTACTACTTTGCTCCTGATTATGCTGACCCTCTCATTTTCAGGTCTTGGATTATTATATTACCGCAGGCCTCAGCGTACTATGGTAGTCGCCAGGAGAATGAACGGGGCCATGGAATTAAAAACGGCTTCAAAAGTGGTGACACTTACGCAGGAAACAGAAGCGGCTACAGCGGATAAGAAGTAAGAACCCTTCAAAATAAAAGATACGGGAAGCAGAAAGAACATAAACCTTCTTTCTGCTTTTTTTTAAACCCCCTCTTTCATTAGCTTTGCCTGCCGTCCCCGTAATCCTGAATACAAAAGAAAAACTTATGTCAGAAGATATTTCAACTATCATCGCCACTACTGAAGATCAGATGAAAAAAGCTATTGGTCACCTGGAATCAGAATTAACGAAGATCAGGGCCGGTAAAGCAAATCCGCAAATGCTTGATGGCATTGTCGTAGATTACTATGGTTCGCCTATGCCCATCAGCCAGGTTGCCAATATCAGTGCTATGGATGCACGCACCCTCAGCATACAGCCCTGGGAAAAAAATATGCTTCAGCCTATCGAAAGAGCCATCATCGCTGCCAATATTGGGATCAACCCGCAAAATGATGGCAGCTTTATCCGGCTTTTTCTTCCACCATTAACAGAAGAAAGAAGAAAAGAACTGGTAAAGAAATGTCACGCAGAAGGTGAACATTCAAAAGTGGCTGTACGCAGTTTACGAAGGGATGCTATAGAAGGTATTAAAAAATTGCAGAAGAATGGATTGAGCGAGGATGCGGCTAAAGATGCAGAGGCGGATGTGCAACAGGTAACAGATAAGTTCATAGCCTTTGTAGAAAAACATCTTGCTGCCAAGGAAAAAGAGATCATGTCGGTGTAATAACCAAAGTGATGAATGTGTAGCAAGCAGGTGAATCCTGAAGCCGGATTTTCGATTATGTATTCCCAATTATTTTTTTCTCGGGCCGGTTAGCTAAGTAAACTCCCAGTAAAATAATAGCCAGGGATATTATTTGGATCAATGTAATACGCTCCTGGTAAATAAACCCCCAGAACAAAGCAACGAACGGTACACCATAAGTAACAAGTGATGCAAAAAGCCCTCCTGCCTTTTGTACCAGCATATAAAATAAAACAGTAGCGATAGAACTGGCGACAATGCCCAGCAATACTGAGTTAATAGTTGCCCATTGTATGTGAGCAGTTGTAAAATCAAGTTGGAAGAATCCCTGTTGCCATAATACCAGGCCTGCCGGAATACTCATGAACCCCAGAGATATGGTAGCTAAATGTACCGGGTTCATTTCTTTCAGGTAATGGCTCACAAGATTTACATTAATACCGTATGATAGGGTGGCTGCAAGGATCAGTAAGGCATAAGCGAGATTATCAAAACTGATACCTTTTTGCGTCAAAGTAAGAATACATAAACCGGCAAAACCCACCAATACCCCAATGATCTTTTGTGTTTTTATTTTGTCTTTGAAAAAAACAATACCAATACTGGCAACACAAATTGGCGTCAGTGAATTGAGTATGCCGGCTAACGAACTATCAATTTTGAAAATAGCGATAGCAAAGCAAAAAGCGGGAAACAGGTTACCAAAAAAGCCGGTGAAGAAGATCAATCCCATTTTTTTCCGGGGAACCTTTGTAATATGAAAAACAGCGAAAGGTAGAAATACAATGCCTGCGGAAAATATCCGTAGCGCCGCCATCTGGCTACCTGTAAGCCCTTGCTGACTTACTTTCATCAGGATAAAAGAACTGCCCCAGATGAAACAAAGTAATATGAATATGGCCCAGCTAATAAATTTATTACTCATACAGGAAGCGCCAAAGGTCATAAAAACAGGTCATAGCCGGCTATTTTTTATATTTGACCAAATAATTTCCATTATGGCTAAGATCAGTTTGAAAAATACAGATACAAGGGCTCCCAAAGAACTGGACAAAAAAGAGGTAAAAGAAAAAACCGAATCTATCCTGGAAGAACTGGACGAATTGCAGAATCTTTTATTTGCAGAAAACAAGCATTCAGTGCTGGTAGTGATACAGGGTATGGATGGAAGTGGGAAGGACGGTGTGATCAGGAATGTATTGGGAAATATGAACCCGCAGGGCGTAGCGGTTAAATCATATAAAGCGCCGACTGCGGAAGAACTCTCACATGATTTTTTATGGCGGATACACAATCATGTCCCGGCAAAAGGCATGATACAGGTGTTCAACCGGTCGCATTATGAAGATATACTGGTGACAAGGGTGCATAAATGGTGTGATGATAAAACAGCCATAAAAAGAATGAAGGCGATCAACGACTTTGAGCAATTGCTGCAGGAACATAATAATACCCATATCCTGAAATTTTACCTGCATATCTCTCCCGGGGAACAGCATGAACGGCTGGCAGAAAGAATGAAAGACCCGGCTAAAATGTGGAAGTATAACGAGAAAGATTTTGAAGAAGCGAAACTCTGGGATGTGTATATGCAGATGTATGAAGATTGTTTTACTAATTGCAATGATGTACCATGGACTATTGTTCCTTCAGATCAAAACTGGTATAAGGAATATATTATTGCCAGCCAGTTGCATAAACTATTAAAAAGCCTGGATATGCAATTCCCTGGAATAAAGAAATAAATAGTTTAACGATGTAAAGGTCCCTTTACCGAAAAAAATATGCACTTATCAGAAAATATGTAAGTTCGCCTCTTTTAACACACTAAAATATTTTTTATGGGAATGCTTAAAGAATTCAAAGAGTTTGCCATGAAAGGCAACCTGGTGGACATCGCTGTTGCTTTTGTTATGGGAGGCGCATTTGGAAAAGTAGTAACCTCATTTACAGAAGGAATAGTTTCACCATTGATTGGATTAATCGGGGGAGCAGATTTAAGCAAAAATATGTTCAAACTTAAAGATGCTGTGATGGATGAAACAGGGAAAATTACATCCGAGGCCGTGTTTCTGAAATGGGGAGATTTTGTGACTGCAATTATCAATTTTATCATTGTTGCCTTTGTCATGTTTTTGGTGATAAAGGCTATTAACTCTATGAAGAAAAAGGAGGAAGCCATTCCCGCCGCCCCGCCAGAAGATATTACGCTTCTTCGTGAGATCAGGGATGAACTGAAGAAGAGATAGCAGGTATCGGGGCTACCGCATTATATGAATAGAGTGGGGATAATTAATGCCTGTGCCAGCAGGCATTTTTACCTTACTTTTGGAGTCCTGTATAAGAAATGATTTTACTTATACAGGATTTTCTTTTTAATAAATTAATACCCAGGTGACCAATTCATCGTACCAGATTAAATTGCCGCAGTTTGAAGGCCCTTTTGATCTTTTATTGTTTTTTATAGAAAGGGATGAACTTGATATCTATAATATTCCTATCACCCATATCACCAACGATTTCCTGGCTTATATTCATGAGCAGGACTCTTTGAATATCGAATTGTCAAGTGAGTTCATTTTATTCATCTCAACGCTGATGCGCATCAAAGCGAAAATGCTGCTGCCGAGAAAAGAAATAGATGCACAGGGAAATGAAATTGATCCCCGCCAGGAGCTGATCAATAAAATTCTTGAGTATAAACGGTTTAAAGAAGCGTCTGCTCAGATGGCGGAAATGGAAGCCCTGCGTATGCTGATGGTAAAGCGGGGTAATATCCAGAAAGAACTTTCATTGATCGGTGAAGAAACAGGGGAAGGAACAGAGATACAGAACATCACATTATTCAAACTGATGCGTGCCTTTGAAAGGGCGATGCAGAAATATGCTGACAGGGTAAATAAGCCGGTTCATACCGTTGTTCAGTATAACTATACTATGGAAACCAGCCGGCAGGATATGCTGTCGCTGGCGCAGGAGCAAAAAACAGTTGCGTTTGAAAAAATATTTGAGAAAGCGGAGAACAGGGTTCATGCTATCTTTCTTTTTCTTTCGTTGCTGGAACTGGTACAACAAAAATTCCTGAAAATCATGATCGGGGAAGGGAAGAATAATTTTATTATCGAATATAACGAGCCGGAAAACCGCCTCGCTGAACTGGAAGAAGACAATCAATTTCAATAAATCTTTAAATCGCTTATTTATGAAACGTTTCGCTACAGCAAACTGGAAAGGATCAGGCAAAGAAGGAAAAGGCACTAACACCACTCAATCAGGTGTATTAAAGGACACACAATATTCATACCTCAGCCGTTTTGAAAATGGTATCGGCACTAATCCCGAAGAGCTGGTGGCTGCTGCCCACGCAGGGTGTTTTACTATGAAATTGAGTTTTGTACTGGGTGCAGCAGGATTTACCCCGGATAATATAGATACGAAATGCACGATAACACTGGGGGATGGAGTTATTACGGAAAGCCATCTTGAAGTGAAAGCTTCAGTGCCGGGAATTGATGCGGCAAAGTTTGCAGAATGCGCCGCCGAAGCAAAGGCCAATTGCCCGATCAGTAAGTCGCTAAATACAAATATTACGATGGAGGCGTCTTTAGCTTAGTTTATAAAAATTATTTATCAATCATCGCCTGTAGTTTTTCAAATGGAAAATCCTTTTCGATGATCCCGGCAATTTTTTCCTGGGGCGCCCAGTTACTCCATGTCCAGTGTACCACAAATAGCTGTGGTACATGTTTAGGCAGGTCTTTACGTATATAATCGCGGTTCTCAATCACCACCGTACTTGCTTGCAGGGGGTCTGTATCGAAAATAAGGTTGGAATTATAGAGCTCCCGGATCATAGCCGGTGAATCAAGCAAGCCTTGTTGGGTTGTTTTTTCCAGTTCGTCAGTAAATTTTTTTAATTCTCCCGTTCTATTTTTTTTTGCTTTTTGGACTTCTTCGTCCCTTATTTGCCGTTCGGTTTTATATCCTGACAAGTAATAGTCCACCGCCGACTTCAATCGCTTAGGGTCTTTTCCAAAGTCTTTTTCAAATTTTGCAAGCTTTGCATTTTTTTCTTTTTCCTGTTCTTCGGGGGAGCGAACAGGTAAATTTTCAGTCCTTGTAATATTCTCATCCCAAAGTTTCGTGTGAAAACTAATGCATCGCTCCAGGTATTGTTTCCGGGTAACGGGTATATAAGGTAAATTGGCTTTGCGATGAATGAGTACAATGCTATAGTTTCTGCCTTTTTCGGCATCCCTTAATCCAGGACCCGAGAATGTTCTTGCAAGCGGGTCCAACAATTTTACGGGAAATCCGTTTATCGTCCATGAATCATCAGACACAGCACTGATAGCTGGCTGGTCGTCATTGGCGGTAATTGTCACCCAGGTGCCCGTTTCACCCGGGAAGCCGGGCAACATTCTGTTTTTATTACTATAGTCACACGTATACGGAAAGAAACCGCAACGGTAATAGTATTTCCGAAAGTGAGGAAGCTCTGCGGATTCATATTTGGGCCTGCCATCTGTGTAGGTAGAAGACTTTTGCTTAGCGCCAAAATAGGTTATTCCCTCGGTCTTACCCCATGCGGCGTCAACGCCGGTTGGCTCAGGGTAAATCTTTATTACCATGTTATGAAATTCATTAAGAATGTTATTGACCTCTTTCGAAGTTGGCGGATCTTCGTGTTTAAGCCATCTTCCTTTAGCCTGCATAGCCATAGCATCCGTACAAGGGCCTGCTGTTGTGGTGCTAGTCTGGCTCCAGAATGAAAAATTGAGGATGATAAAAAAGAGTAGGAGGATTTTCTTTTTCATACATTATTTTATAAGCAGTTTATTTAAGAAACCTTTGGTTGCTGAACCGGCAGCATTCCAGCTCCAGCGGCTGTCAATACCTGATTCGGCAGAATCCGGATCAGCAAGGCCGGTACCTTCTTTATTCAGTTGAAGATTGAGGCCAATCAAATTTCCCCACCTGTCATATTCCAAAGAAAATTGTGAAGGATCTTTATCTTCTGCATTCAAAGGCGCAGGCTTTTCCTTTATAAATTCCATTTCATAATCGTTCAAACCAGCTGATGGACCGTAACTTAATAAAGGCAACCTGCTACTTATTGGGCCTCTCGGAACAGCACTTTTTGCAGATCCTAGCCGATTTTTGGATTTTCTTTTTTTAAGCTTTGGATCCGTTTTTTCTACAATAGTATTGCATACAAGTTCAAACTTGTAATACCCCGAAGGATGCACCTTTTTTCTGAATTCACATTCTATCCTTGATTTTACAAGCGGTACCAAATCATCGGCATTTGGATCAGGGATTTGATTTCGTTGTCTGCACACACTTGTATACTCAGTTTTGAAACCCGCGGATGAATTCTCGACAAAACGCAGAATATCCCTGTATTCATCATTTTGGATTAAAGATTTACCTTTTGTTCTTTCCATTTCGCCAATCAAAACGTATGCAAGATCATCTATATCGCGAGGCGGTTTATCCAGACTATTGGCATATAACATATATTTGATCCATTCAGTGAGTCTATAAGAATTTCTTATAAATGCCTTCTTGATATGCCGTACGCCCCGGCTATATATTTCATTTCTTTTTTGCAGGAAAGCATTTGTAGCTGCATCAACAGAAGCGCAGCCTGTTGCACGATCAATACTTGGTATTATCAGCCGCTTAATGGGAGTTACTACTGAATCGACCCAATACTTGGTGCAACTGGCTATGATTTTTTCAACAGGATCATCATCAATAGACCCAGTAACCTGAACAGGCTGTACTTTTTTTATCCGTATCCGGGTCGCTGCCGCCCCTAGTGTATAGCCCGGTGAAAGCGCTTCTAATATTTCATTTCTGTATTGTGCATCTTCAGCCATTTTTTTTGCGCTTTGCTCTTGTTTTTCCTGTAGCTCTTTCCTTGCGTTCACCAACATGTTATTAAGATTATAGACTCCTTTTCCATAGCTTTTAAGTTTAAGGGCAGGCGTAATATCATTCACATCCGTTTGAAGATCTTCGGGCAACGATTCCATAAATGGTATCAGGCCAAAGGGGTCATTTTTCATAGGATAATTAAGCGGGGGCAAATCTTCAAACGTGATCGTATAGCCAAGGCTGCTAAGCTGCGCTTCTTTATCAGGATCATAGGTTTCTTTCAATGCCGCTTTCAAAAATGATATGGTCTGTGAAGGGTTGCCTTCTGATAGTGAAATATCCGCCAATGAAGCGTTCGCCATGGAATGATTAGGATATAAAAGGGTGGCCTTTTCAAGATTTTCTTTTGACTTGTTCACTTCTCCCAAACCAAACCAGGCCTGGCCGATATTGTTAAGAATAGTACTGTTCTCTGGAAAGAGGTCATTGAGGTATTGTAGGATAGGAAGCGCTGCGTGTTCGGCTCCTGTCATGGTAAGAAAGGCGGCATAATTATTCAGATTGTCAATATTATCCATATCATCAAGGCAGGCCCTGCCCATTATGTATATTGCTTTTTCTGAATGACCGATCATCCATAAACTACTGGCCGTGTTGCCCGTTATATCCGGCGAGTTGTATTTACTTTTTGTTTCGTTATAGATAGTTAAAGCTTCCTTCTTTTCTTCAGCCGGTATCATTCTTTCTACCTGGTCATGTACTTGTTTTATAAACAAGGTCAGTTCTTCCTTTGTGAGGATTTTATCCGGCAGCATATTTATCCTGGTAACATCTTTTTTGGGAACAAGAGGTTCCTTTTCTCCAGCTTGCTGAAATGTTTTTTCAGAAATGCCTGAAACAGTTTTGCCCAAGCCGCCCATCATCTCCACTTGTTTTTTCAACATTGCTATTTGATCCCGCAGATCTTTAATTGTTTCTTCACCTTCTTTATTCTTGATTGCTTCTGCTAACTGGTTTTCAAGGTCAGCGATCTGGGTATTCATTTCATTGATGGCTGACGCCATCCCGGCCTGTATTTGTTTTTTTGAAGACGGTCCCTCCTTTACTTCTTTTTGCGGGAGTTGTTTTCGCGGCGACTCCACTTGTGCGGTTAGATGTTGAGTAAGCAAACAAGCGAGCAATAAAATGAATATGATTCTCATATCCGTATTTTTTTGAAGTTATAATTTGATAAACTCTACTCTCCGGTTATTGGCTTTACCGGCCGGATTATCATTCTTATCAATGGCTTCGCTTTCACCTTTGCCATCTGTTTCCATCCGGGTTTCATTTATACCAAATTCTTTTGCCAATGCCGCTTTTACAGAAGCTGCTCTGCGTTTAGAAAGATCAAGATTGTCCGCGTCTTTTCCATCTGCATCTGTATGACCTACTATTTTCACCTTCAGGTCTGCGTATTCTTTCAATACATCGGCCATCTCTTTCAGCGTACCATACGATTCAGGTTTGATATTGGCGCTGTTCACATCAAATAGAATTCCATGTGTAACCCATTTATTTTGCTCAAGAATTTTTTTCCGGGTATCGGGTGCTCCAACGGCAAACCGGAGATTGCCGATAAAGTGTTTTACTAATTCCTCGGCATAGATGACAGAAAAGATGATCGAATTGAATTTGGCGTCTTTGGTTACAGCTTTTGGTACATCCCATATCTTTTGCTCATTTACATACACCCTTACCCGCTCTTTTTGGCGCCAGATGGAAACATGAACCGGGTTGTTTTTATCATTAAGAATGCTGGCATCGGCGCCATTTTGAATACCGATTGATGCGTCCTTTCTTGTGTTGAATCTTGTTCCACCTGATTCAGTTCCCGTATTGCCATTGTTCAGTTCAATCGCAAACCGATTGGGAGCCATGGCCCAGGTATGCAACTGATCTTGGTTGGTTAATTCGGCAATACAAACCGTAAAAGCTGCACCGCTTACCGGCACGCCATGAAGCAGGTCAAATTCAAAAGTGAAGTCCTCGGGATATGGGCCCGGAAATTCCGGCTTGAACTCACCCCTGCTGGTAATCCATAGCCAGCGTCCCGGCTTGCCTTCAACTGTTACGACTTCACCGGAAGCGGTGGTATTCCATTCTGCAGGAAAGTCGCCGATGGTTGCGGCAGAAAAGTCCTCGAAGCCCATCACTTTTTCACCGGGTACAAAATCATATTTGCTGTAGGCTTTGATGGAAGTAGTGGAAGGCTGTGTTGAGTCACTATTTATTTTAGGCTGGGTATTACCTTCAGGATTTTTATTTTGTTCACCGGGATTACTCTTTCCGTTTTTTTCTGTTTTGCTGAAAGCAGAATCCACCGCATCATCTATTTTTTTATTTTCTTTTTCTTTGGCTTTATTCTCTGCTTTTTGTTTTGCACGTTCAAGCACTCCTTTTAATTGTGCATTGGCGAAAACTGTAAAAACAAGCAGGCATGCAGCTAAAAATATTTTTTTCATATTTCAGTTTTTTAAGAATGAAAACAGGATGCTGATTAAAATTAGATAGCTGCTAAGAGGAGGACAATAGGGAAAAAGTCAGTATTTACTATAACGAATGTTATAGAAGGAATATGGATCAGCTTCTGTCGAAGTACCTGTTTACTGCTTCGGTGCGGTTCTGCACATGGAGCTTTTCGTAAATATTATGTATATGCTGGCGCACGGTACCATGACCGATATGAAGGCGATCTGCAATTTCTTTATACAACAAACCATCAGCGAGTAGTTGTAATACTTCATTCTCTCGGCCTGAAAGAATTTTTTTTCTTGTTTTTATTTTTTCATGTGTAAAAATATTGACCAGCTTGCGGGCAATATTACTGCTCATCGGCGATCCGCCCTGGTTCAGTTCTTTTATACTTTCCAGTATCCGTCGCGGTTCAGTCCTTTTCAATAAATATCCTGTTGCACCTGCCTGCAGGGCTTGCAGTACTTTTTCATCTGTTTCATATACCGTAAACATCATGAATTGTGTGCCGGGACATTTTTCTTTTATAATTTTTATACATTCAATACCACTCATACCCGGCAGGTTAATATCCATGACCACAATATCGGCTTTCAATGCAGGAAGTTTTTGAACAGCCGATTCAGCGTTATCAAAATTCTCCATCATCAGCAATTCTTTGTCTGAACGAACCAGTTCAGCCAATCCATTTCTTACTTCTGCAAGATCTTCGACTATAGAAACTTTTATAGGCATGTACTCATTAGTGTCCCGTTAAATTAGTTCAATTTTTAATTGTTCGCATTTTTGTTCTTTGACATTCTTATAGATAGGGCTTTGCAATAACTCATTTAAGGGTGCTTTGTCAAAAAGCGAAGCACTCATTATTTGTAGCATTTCA
>JAATGJ010000005.1 GCA_015654695.1 Chitinophagales bacterium
CCCCTAGATAATAGTCTATAGAAGATATTTTTCTTTCTGTGCAGGAATAAAAAACATCCGCAATAGGTATGTTATCTGCCTGGATCATACTATCATTAGAGGGTTCATTTTTTACCGGGCAATTACTACTACCGGAAATTTTTTTCAATTAGTGAGTTAATACATAAAACAAGCAGTTATTTTATCAGGGTACACTGGGATCAAAATCAGTTGAAATGCTCAACTGTCTCCATTTATGATCAGCCGCAATTTTGAAGAGTTCATTTTTCTCTGCTGCATATACAGCATCACTGCCAAGTAATAGCCGCAATGGTGGTTCTTCAAGATTGGCAAGAAATAGTATTGCGGCGGCGGCTTTAGCCGGATCTCCGGGTTCCTTCCCGTGGTAAGCGTGTTGAATACGAGCCGCTGCCCCTACAGTTGGTTCGTAAGCGGGCAGTCTGTCCGGACCAGTTGAAGATATGCCTGTCAAATTTGTACGAAAGCCACCTGGCTGTAAGATAGTGACTTTAATACCAAGCAGCTTTGTTTCTTTTTCCAGCACTTCTGAAAAGCCCTCAACGCCCCATTTAGCAGCCGTGTAAGGACCATGACCACCAGGCCCCAGCAAACCACCCATTGATGAAACCTGGATGATGTGCCCGGTTTTTTGTTTACGCATATAAGGCAGGGCTGCTTTAGTAACGATGATAGTGCCAAATAAATTGGTTTCTATTTCTGCACGAAAATCGGCGATACTTGATTCTTCAATCGAATTGATAGTACAATATCCTGCATTGTTTACCAGCACATCCAGCTTGCCGAAAACATCAATAGTTGTTTTAATGACATGAGCAGCAGCTTTTTCATCAGTTACATCGAGGGCAATAGTATGTACCTGGTGACCATAGCATACTATCAGATCTTTTAGTAGTTCCGGGTTCCTTGCTGTCGCGACGAGCTGGTTTCCTGCAGCAAGCACAGCCTCGGCAAGCGCCCTGCCCAACCCCTTTGAACATCCCGTTATTAACCAAACTTTTTTACTCATCCTTCTTTTATTTTTTGTTTCAACCTTTTGAATAGCTCATCGCCCTACGAAGCAAAGCCCGCAGTTTTACCCCGAACGAATCGTTCTTTTTAATGAGGTAAAATCCTGCGGGTATGCACTTATAAATTTGTATGCCTTCAGAATATCCCCGGTAAGGTAAATTCCGAACTTGTTAATTCCGAAATCACCATTTAGCCTGAATGTTCAATGCCTGACTGCCTGACTCCTGTTTGCCGCCTGTCTCCATACCTTCTCTTAACAAAGGCGAACTCAGTACAGGATTGATTTTACGAAACATGATATAAGTTGTGAGGATCATAGAGAAAGCGATAATACAATCCAGGCATTTCGAAATGCCGTCAACGGAATAGTTTGACGTAAAAGCAAAAATCACATCAAAGAACATGCCTGCAAATACCCATTCTTTCAGTCCGTTTAGTTTATTGGGTATTAATAAAACAATTACTCCTGAAATCTTCGCTATTCCCAGAACGTAAATGAAATGAGCAGGATATCCCAGGTGTACTGTTTGTACCCAAACAATAGGATTAGCAGTGATCTCCATAATTCCGCTGGCGCCAAACCAAAGGGATACCAATGCAGTACCAATCCAATAAATGATCTTTTCTTTTTTTAACGTTTTAACTTTAATCATGATTTGTTTTTTATGCTGTGTATAATAAATATGTATTTAATAAGTAAACTTCAACCTTGTGTTTGGCTGTACCCGTTGGGTTATGTACCATTGGCATTCACTTTTGGGCGCTGTTTTTATCATGATTTTTGTAAGACCCCATTGATTAATATTATAACAGGTTATAAAAAGAACCAAAAGGCAGGAACCCTACACCTCAATAAATTTTGTTTTCTTCTACTTCTAATTTTAACGAAGGTCTGAATTAAAAAATGTGCCTGTTTTTGTCATTGGCTCAAAGTTGGTTTGTTGGAAGGCTCAAAATATGTCGTCTTCAAAGAAAAAACTGATGAAGAGCTTGATGAAACAACTCTGAAAAAGTTAGATTTACTCAGAGAGTACCATAGTAATTGGTTACGAACAAATGCCTATGTGTTATTTTGTAAAGACCCGGGATGCCGCGCCTTTGTGTTTTTGAGGATAAATTGTAAGCCCGCCTTTAGCTAGGCAGTAAGATCAGTTTGATTTCTTGTGCCGTTATGAGGGAGCGGTTCATGTGATCCCGCTGGGACTCGGACCCAGGGCCCTCCCGATTAAGATCGGGATGCTCTACCTTTCGCAAGTAATTCTTCAATATATTTTCTTGATTTCATATTCTTAATTTTCTTTTCTCTCTTTTTTGCTTCGGCGAGGGTATCATATTCTTCTGTATAAACTATTTTCCATGGAATCCCCAAACTTGTAAATTTTGAATGGCCAATATTATGTTCATATAATCTTCTATCAGGGTCAGTGCAGGCCCCGATATAATATTTATTCAGCTTATGCGAATATAAGATGTAAGTAAATGGCATAAAAAAAGTCTGGATAAACCAGACTTATTTTTCAGTGATCCCGCTGGGACTCGGACCCAGGGCCCCATCATTAAAAGTGATGTGCTCTACCAACTGAGCTACGAGATCAACCTTATTCCGGTTACCCGGAACCCCCAAATTTTGGGAGTGCAAAAATACGGGCTGACACCTATCATACCAAAAATTTCTCTTCTCTTTGCCAATATCTTTTATTGATGGATAAAGGTTTAGGTAAGTCATTAAAATAGTTGCGGTTTTTTAAAGTAGGTTTGTATAAAGAAAACATTCAATGTCCTCGTATTTTAAAGATAAAGTCGTCATTGTTACCGGCGGAACGGACGGTATTGGCAAAGCCCTTGTAGAACAGTTGCTGGCAGAAGGAGCTAAAGTAGCTACCTGTGGCCGTGATCATGATAAATTGTACCGGCTCCAGTCCAGCTATCCTTCTTATCACCTGCATACCATGGTAGCTGATGTAAGCAATGAAAACGACTGCCGCCGTTTTATGGAAACAACGATTAAATTTTTTGGCGGTATTGATGTACTTATTAATAATGCAGGTATTTCCATGCGGGCTTTGCTGAAAGACACCAGTATTGATGTGATAAGGAAAGTAATGGAGATTAATTTCTTTGGCGCTGTCTATTGCACCAAGTATGCTTTGAACTCTATTATTGAAAGAAAAGGAACGATTGTTGGCGTTTCTTCTATAGCAGGTTATCGCGGTTTGCCCGGAAGAAATGGTTATTCAGCTTCCAAATTTGCTTTGCAGGGCTGGCTGGAAGCTATCAGGACTGAATTAATGCAGGATGATGTGCATGTCATGTGGGTATGCCCGGGCTTTACAACATCCAATATCCGGAATGCGGCATTGAACAAAGATGGTGACTCTCATGGTGAAAGCCCGATGGATGAAGGCAGTATGATGACAGCAGAAGAATGCAGCCAGCATATACTCCGGGCCATTAAAAAAAAGAAAAGAACCCTGGTGATGACCTTTACAGGCAAGCGAACTGTTTTTATGAATAAGTTTTTCCCCGGCCTGGCAGATAAACTGGTGCGGAATTTTTTCTTTAAAGACGGAAAGCTCGTGAAATAATGCCAGGGGTCTGAGATCATTTGTTTGCTAAACGATCAATACTTCAGAATCTAACCAAAAACAATAAACGATAAATTCTTTTGCCTCTACTAACCCTAACCTCCGACATCGGCCACCAGGACTACCTTGTTGGAGCAGTGAAGGCGCAGCTATTGCAGATCAATATGGGTTTTACTATCGTTGACATTTCTCATAATATTTCCCCGTTTAATTATCCGCAGGCTGCTTATATATGCCGCAGCGCTATTAAGAGTTTTCCTGAATTCAGTTATCATATTATCCTGATAAACCTTTTTGAAAAAAAGCCGGAACAATTACTGCTGGCTTTTCATAATAACCAGTATTTACTTTGCGCTGATAACGGTTTATTGAATATGATACTGGAAGAAAAACCGGAAATGGTGATAGGAATTCCCCTTGATAAACTCGCCATTAAAAACACTTTGTATTGCGCCAGCATCATGGGTAATGTGGTCAACCAGCTTATCCAGGGCGAATCAGTAAAAAATATTGGTGTTGCCGATGTTAGCTACCGCGAAAAAAATCATTTACGCCCACTGCTTGATAATAGCTGGATAGAAGGGCAGATCATCTTTATTGACAATTTTGAAAACGTAATTGTCAATATCACCCGCGATCAGTTTGAAGAACAGCGGAAAGGCCGGAGTTTCCGTATCGTTTTCAAAAGAGATGAAGTAATAGACCGTGTCAGCGAAACATACGCTGATGTAAACGAAGGAGAGAAACTGGCTTTGTTTAACAGCGCTGGTTACCTTGAGATCGCCATTAATAAGGGTAATGCAGCAGGTTTGTTTGGATTAAAAGGATTCTCTGAAAAATCAACACAGGTATCGGGCATTATGCAGACACAGCTTTTTTACCAGACCGTACGGGTGTATTTTGAATAAATGAAAATAATACCACGTACTTAATTGTGCTTTATTCCGCGTTTCTTGCCCCTTGCGCCTTGTACCTTGTTCCTTGTTTCTTATATCCTTTTCCTGAATAAACCCCATTGTCCACATTCTTAACGAATTGTCAGGCCAGAAACTTCCCTCCATGAACTGAAATCTCCTATTTTTGCCTCTCCCTAAAAACAGGGAGAAAAAACCAAGCTTTTATGAACTTCAGAAAAGTCAATAACGCTACCGGCTGGGCCGTATTTCTAATTGCGCTTGCTACTTATATGCTTACCCGTGAAGCCAGGGGAAGTTTCTGGGATACCGGTGAGTTTATCGCCAGTGCGGATAAAGTACAGCTCCCCCACCCGCCCGGCGCTCCTTTATTTGTATTGCTGGGCCGTTTCTTTATCATTCTCTTTGGGGATAATAGAATGACCGCCGCCAACGCCGTGAATTTTATGAGTGCATTGGCCAGCGCCGCTACTATCTTATTTCTTTTCTGGAGCATTACTCACTTCGCCCGCAAAATGTTTGTAAATGTTGGTGAACAACTAAACGGCCACCAACTGTTCACTACAATGGCAGCAGGTGTGGTAGGTGCATTAGCTTACACATTCAGTGATTCTTTCTGGTTCAGTGCAGTAGAGGGTGAAGTATATGCCTTGTCATCTTTCTTCACAGCGTTGGTATTCTGGGCTATACTAAAATGGGAACATGCGGATGAACAGGCAGGCAATGATGCAGCAGCAAGAGCAAGAGCTGATCGCTGGATCATTTTTCTTTTCTTCATGATGGGCCTGTCTATCGGCGTACACTTACTGAACCTGTTGACTATACCCGCTATTGTAATGGTCTATTACTTCAGAAGATATTTTAAATATGATCCTTATAAGGCTGATGTTGAAGTTTTTAAAAAAGACCAGGTTTTGTTCTGGGATGCTGTTGTAGCAGGTGGTATTATTCTTTTACTGATCATCGCTAATGTATTGAATAAAGAAAATGACCTGATCGGCATTGCCATTATTATAGGCTTTATAGGCGTCGCTGTCGCGTTAATAAGGATCTTTTTTAAATACAAAGCCATCCGGGAATTGATCGGCGCCTTTCTTATCGGATGTATCATTACAGGTATCGTACAGGTGGGCGTTATCCAATACTCCATGAAAGCAGCCGGTATCTTTGATGTGTTCTTTGTGAATTCAGTGAAGATGCCTTTCTTCTCCGGTTTTACTATTTATTTCCTGGCGCTGGCAGCCGTTATTATATGGGCATTGCGGTTCAATGAAAAAAACATTTCGAAAGTAAAGCTGGTGATCTGGTTTATTCTTTTCCTGGGATTATCCGCTTTGCCATTCTTTGTAAGCGAAGGATCAGGTGCAGAGAAATTTTTCAAGTTCCTTTTAATAGCCGGTATAGCCAGCCTGATCGGGTATTTATTTAAAGCCGCCGGTCTGAATATTTTGAAACTCAGTTTATGGTGCTATGCATTTATCATGCTGGGTTACTTCATGTACTTCACCGCACTGATACGTTCTAATGCCAATCCTGCTATTGATATGAATAATGTTGATAACCCCATCAACCTTGTTTATTACCTCAGCCGTGAACAGTATGGCAGTGCACCTATTGTTTACGGGCCACATATCGGCGCTCGCTATGCAGAAGATCCGAACAATCCTGGAAATATACTTTTTAAGGAAGGAGAAATGAAGTATGGAAAAGTCAATGACAGTTATATCCCGACAGGTAAGGACAGAGAGCCTCAATACAAAAGTTCCGATCAACAAATATTCCCCCGCATCTGGGATAAAAGTAATGACCAGGGGCATTTGAATTTTTATATCTCCTGGCTTAATTTGGAACAAAAAACAGATGAAAACGGGCAGCCCATGTATGCCCCTACCTATGCCGATAACGCTGAATGGTTCATGACTTACCAGATGGGATTGATGTACTGGCGATACTTCATGTGGAATTTTGCCGGGAAACAAAACGATATACAGGGACTTGGAAATGTGCGTGATGGAAACTGGATCAGTGGTATTTCATTTATTGATAATAACCGGCTGGGCGACCAAAGCAAAATACCAGGTAGCATTGCACATAACAAAGCGAACAATAAATTATTCATGCTGCCCTTCCTGCTGGGAATACTGGGATGTGTATATCAACTGCTCAAAAACCGGAAAGACTGGATAGTCACCTTCCTGTTATTCTTCCTTACAGGTATCGGCGTAGCCTTATATCTTAATCAACCGGGCAACCAGCCAAGAGAAAGGGATTATGCTTATGTGGGCTCATTCTATGCATTCGCTATATGGATCGGGCTGGCAGTAGTAGCATTTGTAAAAATGGCCCGTGACAAAGCAGATAAAAAGCTTTTTACCAATGTTCTTATCTATGGCTCGGCGCTTACTTTAGCTATTACGTTAATGAGCTCATTGAGGGGAACAGGTCTCAGTATTTTATTGACGAGCGTGCTCATCACCTTATTATATGCACTGATCGTAGCAGGTATTACTTACCTCGTCAGGGCTGTTTCGTCGGGTGGACAGAATTCAATGTTGCTTAATATTTCCACTTCAGTTATTTGTCTTATCACCCCGGTTATCATGGCGCAGCAGGAATGGGATGACCATGACCGGAGCAGTAAAACGCTGGCGCCTGACCTGGCAAAAGATTATTTAGAAAGTTGCGCACCCAATGCGATCATTATCACCTTTGGCGATAATGATACCTACCCGCTCTGGTATGCGCAGGAAGTAGAAGGCGTAAGACCTGATATACGCATAATTAATAACAGCTTACTTGGAATTGACTGGTACATCAACCAATTGCGATATAAAGTAAATATCGCTGACTCGGTGGACGTGATCTGGAGCCCCGAACAAATAGAAGGGCATAACAGGGAGTATATGCGCTATCGCTTAGACCCCAGCGCTGATAAAGAATATTTTTACCCGCTCTATGATGTGATGAAAGATGTATTGGGTAAACCTGTACCTGATCCTGTAACCGGAAGAGATGTTGGCCCCGATTATTTCCCGGTAGCCCGTTTCAGGGTGGCCGTTGATACAGCCTTGGTAAGAAAGAACGGAACAGTGAATCCGGGAGACAGTGTTTTATCCCAGATGTTTTTTGAAATACCACAAAGCAAACTGGAGGGTGGAATGATCCGGAGCGACCTGATGATTCTGAATATCATCGCGGCCAATAAATGGAAAAGGCCGATCTACTTTACCTCTCCTATCGGTGAGCTTGGTTTTGGTGGATACCTGCGTAAAGATGGTTTGTCTTACCGTTTGGTTCCCATTGCTAATAAATTCCCTCAGCAAAACTGGCAGATAGAAAAAACCATCAGTATAATAGAACAGCGGCTTAAAACGAATCTTGGAGGCACACAAATAAGAGACAACAATAATGCTGTCATATTTGATAACCTGATGAACAAATTTGGATTTGGTAATGCCGGTAAGAAAGGTGTTTATTTTGATGAAGAAAACCGCCGTCACCTGCTCAATATACGCTCCATCTATGCAGAAGCGGCAGGTAACCTGGCGGATGAAGGAAGAAAAGATGAAGCAAAAAAATTGTTAGAGAAAGAATCAGCAGGAATACTTCCGGATAATCTGCCTTACGGAATGGTAAGCCGTTTCAACAGTCATAACCAGACAGGTCTTGTTTACCTGGAAGCTTGCTATAAGGCGGGTATGGCTGACCTGGCGGAAAAAGTAAGAAAAGATGTAAGAAGGGACCTGGAAGAACAGCAGAAATATTATAACTACCTGAAAGCGGAACGTCCGGAGTTTTATGGCGGTTCATTAGAAGGAACGGAAGTATTACTAAATGAAGTAATGCTGGAAGTGCTGACTGCTATTGAGGCCAGGTATGCTCCACAAACGCAGACCCCTAAAATCAATGAAGGTGGTGGAAAGACAATTGAAACCCAGATAAAAGACAACGACACGATAAAGAAGAATGATACAATAAAGGCAGGTAATTAATTATTCCAGGAAAATAGTATGGGTTAACTAAATGTGGTTTAATATATTTTCACGCAACGACGCGAAGACGCAACGTTTGATTTTCAAGTAATCAGTTCTTTGCGCCGTAGCGTGATTTATTTAAGACAGCCTCATTTTAAGAACAGAGCTAAAGATCAGTAAAGTCGGTAGTAAATTCGCTGGTAATAATATAAAGAAGTTTAATGAAAACTATTCTTCATCACCCGCTGCATAGTAGCACCACTCCAATCACCTGTCACAATGATACGCCGTATAGTATAAAGAGGATCGTTTTCATCCCGTTTAACAGATAGTTGAAATACTGATTTGAATCCATATTTCTTTAACCCGGTAATGGCATCTTTATTCCACAAACCAAAGGGATATGCAAAATAATCAACCGGTTTACCGGTAATAGCCTGTAATTGCCTGGAGGGTTTTGCCACCTGTTCTTCCCAGTCTTTTTCTGTATATGTCTTTGTGTTCTTGTGATCATACGTATGCGAACCAATGGTATTCCCTTCATCGGCCAGTTGCTTCACCTGCTCCTTACTCATATACCCCGGTTTACCCAATGATACAGTCATGATAAAGAATACTCCTTTAAATCCATGCTTGTTCAACTCAGGCAACGCTACTCCATATTGATCCAAACGGGTATCATCAAATGTGATCATGACCGGTTTTGCCGGCAATTCTTTTCCATAGGCCAGGTAGTCATACAACTGATCCGGTAATATGGCGTGATAGCCACTATCCGCCAGCGACTTCATTTGCTCCCTGAATTTTTCTATGGGTACAATATAGTCGCGGGCCATCTTTGAATCAGAAGGTTTCCAATCACGGACCTGGTGGTAGCAAAGAATGGGCACTTCGGCCCGTTTTAATATAGAAACAGCATCAGCGATAACCGGTAGAACAGGTTCAGCAGTTGTTGTCTTTGCAAGGGTAATTTCCGTTACCCCAGGAGGCTTAGCCTCCGTATGGCAACCTGAATGGATAGCCATTGATAAAAAAGGCAGAATAAATAAACTGATCTTTTGGGAAGTGATTTTCGGGGAGTTTTTCATAGTCTGTCATTAACGGATCTGCTCCATAAACGTATGCGGGATGATTTTATTTCTCGGGCGACCACATAGTTTACGAAAGGCCTGCTGAAGAAATATCTTTATTTTGAAAAAGCCGTGTTTTGAATCATAGTAATCAAGTATATTTATTTCTCAGATCATTTTAAATCTTAGTTAACGATGAAAGCCATATTGATACTACTATCCTTCTTTCTGTTATCAGCAGGTAATGAGCAGGCACGGTTTAAGAAAATATTTAACGGCAAAGACCTTACAGGCTGGACAATACATGGCACGGAAAAATGGTATGTAGAGAACGGCGAGCTGGTTTGTGAGAGCGGTCCCGATAAACAGTATGGATACCTCTCCACTGATAAAAGCTATTACAATTATATTCTGGAGCTGAAGTTTAAGCTGGAGGCCAATGGCAACAGTGGCGTATTCATCCGCTCTGGCATTGAAGGAACAAAGATCAGCGGCTGGCAGGTAGAAGTGGCCCCTCCCGATCATCACACAGGCGGCATCTATGAATCGTATGGAAGAGGGTGGCTGATACAACCGAAACCCGAAGATGAAAAAGTACTGAAAGCCGCTGACTGGAATCATTTAAAAATACAGGTAATAAACGATGAAGTAACGACCTGGCTGAATGATCAGCAGATCGTAAACCTGAAAGACGAAAAGATCGGGCAGGGAAAAGGCTTTATCGCTCTTCAAATTCATGATGGCGGAGGAATAAAGGTCAGGTGGAAAAATATACGCATTAAAGAATTGAAATAGTGTTGCCGATAATGTTGCCGGTTACCAGTTACTGGTTTCGGATTATTCAAACCAGTAAATACATTCACAGATCAGGATAACAGGTAACAGGCTACCGGAAACCAGTAACTTAATTTAATTATTACAACAATGAATAAAACAAAAGATTCATCGCGCAGAAATTTTATTAAAACGCTTGCAGCTTCTACCGCTGCTGTTGCTGCAGGAACACATGTATTGGCAGCAGAAGACAAATCGGCTCATTTTAAAATATTGAAAAAGCATCCCATTAGCGTCAACGACAATGTAAACATTGCGTTGATAGGTACCGGTGGTATGGGTACGCAGGATACGATCACCGCCCTCACGGTTCCGGGAACCAAACTGGTAGCCGTTTGCGATCTTTATGATGGCCGCTTGCAGGAAGCTAAAACACGCTGGGGGAAGGATATTTTTACAACCCGCAGCTATAAAGAAATATTGAACCGCAAAGATGTGGATGCCGTGATCATTGCAACGCCTGACCACTGGCATCAGCAAATTTCTATTGACGCCATGAAGGCTGGTAAACATGTCTATTGTGAAAAACCAATGGTTCATTCCATTTTAGAAGGCCCTGCTGTCATACAAGCGCAAAAAGAAACAGGAAAGATATTCCAGGTGGGTAGCCAGGGTGTTTCTTCCCTGGGCAATGAAAAAGCCAAAGAGTTATTGAAACAGGGAGCTATCGGCGATTTGAACTATGCTGAAGGTTTCTGGGCACGTCATTCGCCAACCGGGGCATGGCAATATCCTATTCCTGCAGATGCATCTCCTGCCAATGTTGACTGGGAAACATTTATCAGCAACACCACTAAACGTCCTTTCGATGCTACCCGGTTTTTCAGGTGGAGAAATTATCTTGATTATGGAACCGCCATGTCCGGTGATCTTTTTGTACATCTTTTTTCCAGCTTGCATTTTATCACGAATTCATTCGGTCCTAACAAAGTGTATGCTTCCGGTGGTCTCCGCTACTGGAAGGATGGCCGTGAAGTACCGGATGTATTATTAGGTACGTTTGATTATCCGCAAAGCCAGGCGCATCCTGCTTTTAATCTTTCATTGCGCTGTAATTTTGTGGATGGTACCAGTGGCACTACCTATTTAAAATTAGTAGGCAGCGAAGGTTCGATGGATGTGACCTGGGAAAGTGTTGTAGTAAAAAGAAATAAAACCATCGCATCGGATGATCCTTTTTATATCGAGCAGATGAAAAAGGCGGGCACTCCCGTTTCAGATCGTAAAAGAATATTACCTCCGGAAGAATACAAGTTCGAAGCGGAAAAAGATTATTTGGGCGGTCCTTATGATCATTTCGTCAATTTCTTTACGGCCATCAGGAAAGGCGGAAAAGTTGTGGAGGATGCCATATTTGGATACAGGGCTGCCGCTCCCGCCCTTTTATGCAATGACAGTTATAATAACGATACGGCCATTTTATGGAACCCTGAAAAAATGCAATTAATAAAAAAATAAGATCAATCATTATGAGAAAAAAATTTTTAAACTCCGCTTGTGTAGTATTATTAGTTATCGGGGTTACTTCATGTAACGATTCAACGAACACGAGCACTACCACAAACGATACTACTATGTCTGA
>JAATGJ010000035.1 GCA_015654695.1 Chitinophagales bacterium
CACATTAGGGTTTTCCTGGCGACAAGGTCCGCACCAGCTTGCCCAGAAATCCAGTAACACATATTTGCCGCGGAAAGATGATAATGAAACGGGGGTACCTAATGTATCGGTTTGCGTAAAATCAATCGCGTCGGTACCGATGGCCAGCACTTTCGCCTCCGCTACGGTCTGCTTCAGATAGTTTCCGTAAAAATTATTTAATGCAGTGGGGTTAATTAAACTGATCCTCTTTTCCGTCTGTGCGATATTTTCATTCAACTGTATGGTAATGGCCAGCAAAAAGCCGCTTACCGGGGAAGCATTATATTTTCTTACAAAGAGGTCAATTTCTTTCTGTATATCACTTACGATTGCATTAAGCGCCTGCTGAAGACTGTCCCTGTTGGCAGTGAACTGCATCTGCTGGTTTGTTTTTCCCAGTCTTTCAAACAATGGATTGAATGTAGTCTGAAACTCATCAAAAGCTGCCTGGGTAAGTGATCCTGTAGCTTTTATTGTTTTTACATCATTGATATTCCCGGTTATTTTTACTTTCGAATTATCCAGGAATAATGCTGACTTCTTATTGTCTGCATTTAAGGTAAGAAGAATAGGTTCTTTAAGCTTTGCTTTTAATGTAAAAACTCCGTCTTTACCGGCCAGTCCCTTTGCTATAGTATCGGAAGGATTATTAATATCGGTCAATGAAACAAGCGACCGTTCTTTTAATCCAGTGATCTTACCAGCAACAGATAAACCATTCTGGGCCAGCACAAGAAGGGGGCTTAGGAAAATGAGTACGAAGAAACTTTTCATCAGAAATTACTTTTTTGATACAGGGACAAAGATAATTTCTTTTTCGTAGGATACATAGTCAGCTAACTGACTAAGATCGCATCCATGAACTGTTTAACAGAACTTTCTACAGTTCCCTTGTTATCCAATGCTTTAATAAAGGCGCTCCCGATAATTGCCCCGTTGGCATGGGTACAGGCAGCCTCAAAACTTTGCTTGTCTTTTATTCCAAACCCGATAAGAACAGGGTTTTTGAGTTGTGAGTTTTTGAGCTTTTTAAAATAATCTGCCTGGTCAGCCAGGTTGCTGTCTTTACCGGTAGTGGCAGAGGAAGAAACGGCATATAAGAAACCGCTGCTTAGTTCATCCAGTTTCTTTATCCTTTCTCCCGGGGTTTCCGGTGTAACAAGAAAAATAAAATCGAGTCCGTACTTTTTAACGATAGCGCCATACTCTGTTTCAAATTCATAGCCAGGCAGGTCGGGTAATATCAGGCCGTCAATTCCAGCGGCTACCGCCTCTTTACAAAATTTTTCAAAGCCATATTGCAGTACGGGATTCATGTAACCCATGAGTATGACGGGAACATGTATTATACTACGGAAGTCCTTTAACTGTTCAAATAATTTAGCGATAGTCATTCCGTTTGCAATAGCAATTGTGCTGCTGTGTTGTATCACCGGGCCATCCGCTAACGGATCGCTGTAAGGCATGCCAAGTTCAATCATATCAGCGCCATTATCCTGTAACTCCTTCATTACTTTCAGGGTACTGTCCAGTTCAGGAAAACCTGCGGTACAATAAATATTCAACACCTTTTCATTCTTTCTTTTAAACAATTCCGTGATCCTGCTCATAATTTCTAATTTGAAGCGACAATAGCATAGGTATCCCCGTCAATGGTCAAAAAATTATATTTTGGATAACTGTCAATATCCAGTGTAAGATTAAAAATGGCTTTTGACGTTCCCGGTTTTGCAAAATTGACCACCACCGTATCTCCGTGTCGTGATACACTCATTTGCTCTTTTGCAAAATCAGCAGACAAACATCTGTCAAATTCATACCGTTCTCCTCCAAAGTTGGAAGTCATTTTGAATGCCTGTGGTGTAATACTGCAACCATCCGATACTTTTTCAAACTTGAGTTTGTCTTCGACGAATGGTTTGCGTTCGCAACCTGCCAGGACAATTAATGCCGATACAGCAAAAACCGAAAGATTTCTATACATGTTGTTATTTTTATTTGATGTGGTTCATATAGGTCGCCAGGTCCTTATCTCCTCTCCCGCTCAGGCAAAGTATTACTTTATCGCCTGTCTTAAATTTCATTTGCTTTAATGCTGCCAGTGCATGTGCGCTTTCCAATGCAGGAATAATTCCTTCCAGCCTGGCTAATTCAAAAGCTGCCTGCAATGCTTCATCATCAGTCGCACTTAAGAAAGTGGCACGACCGGTTTTAAACAAATTAGCATGAAGGGGACCAATGCCCGGATAATCCAACCCGGCTGAAATGCTATGCGGCTCCACTACCTGTCCATCCTCTGTTTGCATTAATAAACTTTTACTGCCATGCAGGATGCCGGGTTTACCCAATTGTGTTGTTGCCGCTGTCATACCGCTATCAATCCCATGACCTGCGGCCTCAACCGCTATCAATTGTACACTTAAATCATCCAGGTAATGATAAAAAGCCCCGGCTGCATTGCTGCCACCACCGACACAGGCGATAATATGGGTTGGTAATTCGCTGCCTGCCTGCCCGCCGGATAGGTGGGTCTTTTCTTTTAACTGCCATCTCATTTCTTCACTGATCACACTTTGAAACCTTGCTACCATATCCGGGTAAGGATGAGGCCCTACCACCGAACCAATAATATAATGTGTATCGTTAGGGTTATTGATCCAGTCACGTATCGCTTCATTCGTTGCATCTTTCAGTGTCTTGCTCCCGGATGTCGCCGGAATAACCGTGGCGCCAAGCATTTTCATTCTTGCTACGTTGGGAGCCTGCCGTTCAATATCTTTTTCACCCATATACACAATGCACTCGACGCCTTTCAGTGCACAAACCGTAGCCGTCGCTACCCCATGTTGTCCCGCACCTGTTTCAGCAATGATCCTTTTCTTACCTAAGCGCTCCGCTAACAGGATTTGCCCGATGGTATTATTGATCTTATGCGCACCGGTATGACAAAGGTCTTCTCGTTTCAAATAGATAGTTGTACCAAACTGCTCACTCAATCTTTTGGCATGATATAATGGCGTCGGTCTGCCTGCATAATCTTTCAAGAGTTCACGGAACTCTTTTTGAAAAGAATCATCATAGATAATACTGATGTAACTGTTCTTCAATTCTTCCACATTTCTTTGAAGCATTTCAGGAATGTAAGCGCCGCCGAAGTCGCCATAATACCCGAAAATATTTGGTTGCTTATAAGTTCCTTTTTGTAGTGGTGTCACCCTGGTTATCATTATGCTTTAATTAAACTGTTATGCTTTTCATGATTCCGTTCTACCGCTCTGCGAAGTCTGCAGACTTCGCAGCTACTATGCCAAAGGTCTCCTGACCTTTACAACAACTCTACATCAATCAGCCCTCTACCAAGTATATAATTTGACGCACTGGAATACAAATAATCTTCCGGCTTTGCTACAATACCGGCCCTGACAGGGTTTTCATGCAGGTAGTTTAGTTTTGAATCGGTAAACTTCTTACTGAAACATTCTTCAGGGTGGCTATCATTTTCCCATATCTGCCACTCTTTATTATTCGGGTTGATACGTCCATAATAGGCAAACTGGTGCATCATCCAGGTGTTTCTGCTTTCCTGATTGCTTTCAATAACAGGTGCCATTAACTTGTGTGTATATTTTTTAAAATCCCGTACAATATCACTCAGAGTCTTTTTCTGTTTTTCATTTGCTCTCCCGATCAGGTGAATATGATTGCTCATAATTACATACGCATTTAAAATAAGTTGTCCCTCGCTTTGAGCATAGCGGAAAGAATCCAGGATAATATCCCGATATATTTTTCTTGTAAACAGATCAATCCATCCGCACACTGTGAATGTCAAAAAATGTGTGGCGTATTGATCCCGTATTACATAACCTCCTCTGAAATCTGTATCTTTCATACTATTCAGTTTCTGTTTTTATTAAAGCAAGTCAAAGACTTGAAGCATAGGGCTGCGAAGTCAGGAGACTTCGCAGAGCTTTGCTCCGCAAAGCTTTCAGACAATCAATTCCAAAAATTTAAGATCCAGCCATCTTCCAAACTTCCATCCCACTTCTTTAAAATGCGCCACTTCTTCAAAACCAAAACTTTTATGCAATTTCAAACTGGCTTCATTAGCAGCGTCTATGCCTGCAATGATCGTATGCAATTGCAGTTTCTTTGCGGCTTCGATCAATGGTGGTATTAATAATTTTCCAACTCCCTTTCCTCTTGCTTCGCCTGCTACATACACAGAATTTTCCACCGAATATTTATAGCCTGCCCATGCCCTGAATGGCCCAATCGAACTAAAGCCAAGTACCCTTCCTTCTTCTTCCGCTACAAATACCGGGAAACCCTGCTGTTGTTTTGTTGCAAACCAGTGTCTCCTCATTTCCAAAGTATGTGGCTCGTAATCATATACAGCCGTTGTATGCAGTATGATGTCGTTATATATGGTCAACAATACCGCCAGATCATTTTCAACAGCTTCACGAATTGTCACCATTTTGAAACTTTATGATTTAAGTACTTCATGATCCTATGCTTACACTCCGAATAGGCTCAATAGCCAACAGAACCCTGAAGAGTGCGATGCAACAGCCGATGATAGTAGTAATGCAGCCCGGTTCATCATTTCACTACCGCTACAAACCCTTTTCCTTTAGATCATTCCCCTTTACTTACGCCCGGTTCCCCTTTCAATTCCTTTACAAACTTTCTCACCTTCTCCATATCTTTTACCCCGGACGAAACCTCGAATTTGCTGTTGATGTCAATCGCGAATAATTTTTTTCCCGCAGGCTCTTTAATAAATTCTTTCAATTTTTCTCCATCACCCGGCTCTATACCACCACTAAGAAAAAATATCTTATTGATCACCGCCTTCTTCAACACTTCCCAGTCAAACTTTTTTCCCGTGCCTCCATACCCTGCTCCCAGCGTATCAAACATATACATATCGGAATAATCATGAAAAGGCTTTACCATCCATTCTATCGGGTCGTTGTCGGACAAACGAAATGCTTTCACCACGGTCACATAATTGGAAACCTTTTCACAAAACACCGGCGTTTCATCGCCATGCAACTGCACCATATCCAGCCGGTAATCCTCCACGGTCTTCATCAGATCATCATACGGCATATTGACAAAAACTCCTACTTTGGCTATCTTTCCTTTTATCTGCTTCATCTTTTCCGCCGATATCTTATTACCGATATAGCGCGGGGATTTAGGATAGAAGATAAACCCGGCCAGGTCAACGCCCATTTCATCAAGGGCCATCACCTGCTCAGGTAATGTCATACCGCAGACTTTAATTCGCATAATGCTTTTGCTTTTAGTTGGTTGATAAAATCCGCAAAAGCAATCGTTATTTCAGCATAGTCATTCATTTAATTATACCGTCATTACACTTACAATAAGTCAAATACAGGAACACGGGTGACACGGATCTGACAGATTTTTACTGATGAATATATGAAATCACTATCCTGAAGCAAAAATCAAGATATGATCAAAGTTAATTGGATGAAAACAGATGGGTTCTGTTTTGCAGAACATAAATCCGTTTTAATCCATCCAATCCGTGTCATCCGTGTTCCAACTATCCATATGCCTTTAGCCCGGCTACGAAATCAGCAAAGGCCTTTCCCGGATCGGCTTCTTTCATAAATGTTTCCCCGATAAGAAACCCTTTGAAACCGGCCTGCCTTAAAGTTACAATCGTTTCCGCATTACTGATACCGCTTTCCGCAATGGCAGGCTTCTCTTTTGGTATCTTGTTAATAAGTTCCAGCGATATACTGATGTCCACTTCAAATGTTTTTAAATTCCGGTTATTAACTCCTACCATATCCACCTCATCACAGATATGATCCAGTTCTCCTTCATTATGTATTTCCAGCAAAACTTCCAGGCCAATACTTTTTGCGTAAGCAGCCAGTTGCTTTACTTCCACCGGCGTTAAACATGCGGCGATCAGTAATATTACATCAGCGCCGAACGCTTTGGCCTCAGCGATCTGCCACTGATCAATCATAAAATCTTTGCGCAGTACCGGCACATCGGTGATCACTTTTGCCTGGATAAGATCATCAAGATCGCCTCCAAAAAATTCTTCATCCGTCAAAACAGAAATACCAGTGGCGCCAAAATGATTATACGAAACAACAACAGGTTCCACTTCCAGTTCCTTAGTTTTAAACCATCCCTTGCTCGGGCTTTTTCTTTTAAACTCTGCAATGATACCCGTACTATTCTCCGCTAACAAGCTTTGCACCAATGACCTGTTGCTTATTTCCCAGAAAAAGCCCTCCTGTTTGAACCGTTCAATACTGCTCAAAGGTTTATACTTCGCTATCTCTTTTCTTTTTGCCGCTACTATGGTATCTAATATATGCATGGCTCAGCCGGTTATCATTTATTGTTTTCCCCCGGCTAAAGCCAGGGCAAGTCAGTCATTGCAATCCAATTAATTTTTCTAATGCCTGGTTCGCCTTTCCACTCTCCAAACTTCTTACTGCCGCATCGTAGGCCTCATCATAATTTTTAAATTTTCCTGTACATTGTAAAGCCATTGCAGCATTGGCCAATACTACCGCATTCTGCGCCCAGGTGCCTTCCCCTTTCAATATCGTTGAAAAGATAACAGCCGCTTCTTCTACAGAACTGCCCCCGGTAATATCTCCTGCCGAAACCATTCGCTTTCCCAGTTGTTCCGGCGTCATGATCCTTTCACCTTTATTGGTGATCACTTTTGTATCGTTGGTCAACGAAATTTCATCATATCCATCCAAACTATGAATGATAGTAAATTCCTTACCCGTCAGTTGCAATAAATAATTATAGACCCTCGCCATTTCCAAATTATAAACCCCCACCAGTTGAAACTTCGGCGAAGCAGGGTTTACCATCGGCCCAAGCATATTAAAGAAGGTACGCATGGCGAGGTTCTTCCTGATAGGTCCCACCGTTTTTAATGCCGGGTGAAACATAGGCGCATGTAAAAAACATATTCCCGCTTCTTCCACTTCTCTTTTTAGCTTCTCATTCTCATTTTTGAATTTATACCCCAGTTGTTCCATCACATTGCTTGCCCCACTGACAGAAGAAGCGCCGTAATTACCATGCTTCGCTACTTTTTGCCCGGTACCAGCTACGATAAAACAAGCCAGTGTTGAAATATTGAATGTATTCTTTCCATCACCACCCGTACCTACTATATCCATTAATTCGTATTTGCCAAGATCCACCTTTACACATAACTCCAGCAATGCATCACGAAAACCCTGCAACTCTTCAATAGTAATACTGCGCATAAGATAAACCGTCATGAAAGCAGTTACTTCATGCTCGTTGTAAATGGCTTTACCAATGTTCACGAGCACTTCTTTCGCCTGTTCACGGCTTAACGTTTTATGCTCAAATAAATATTGCAGAATCTTCTTCATTTGTCTAAACTGAGATTAATAGGATTTATTGGATTTTATGGGATGCTGGATCATTGCCGGGTTATATTTCTTATTTGTCAGGCGATGAAATTCCAACCGCTTGCTTCCAAAGTTGATTAATAAACCAATCTCCAGGTTATATGCTTCCAGATAATTCATAGCCTGTGCAATATGAACATCCTCCAGCTTAATTACTGCCTTTAGCTCAACACTGATTTTTCCTTCCACTAAAAAATCAACTCTTCTCGTTCCTATTTGCTGATCCATGTAATAAATGGGCATCTCAAACTCTCTTGCGTATTCAAGAGCCATCACTTTGAACTCCAGTTCCAGGGCTCTTTGATAAATGACTTCCTGGAATCCATTATGCAGTATCCCATGCACCCGGAAGGAAGCCCCAATGATTTTCTCAGTTATATCTCCGTATTTATAATCTGCCATAAGATTGAGGTTGCCTTCTCATATATCTCATTCATCTCAGTTTAGACTTTTAGCCAGTTTCTCAAAATATCTTCTCCTTTTGGCGTCAGTACACTCTCCGGATGAAACTGTACGCCCTGCACATCATATTTTTTATGCTGCAGCGCCATGATATAATTATTTTCATCCCTTGCCGTTACTTCCAGCTCCTTTGGAAAACCATCATCGGATACAATCCATGAGTGATAACGCCCCACTTCCAGTTCATCAGGCAATCCATCAAACAAATGACTTTTGGCCTCTGACTTCGGGCCTCCGGCTTCTATCTTAGTCGCGACTCCATGATATACCGTCGAAAGATTAACCAGCTTTCCTCCGAATGCCTGCCCGATGGCCTGGTGGCCAAGGCAAACCCCCAGTATAGATTTGGTAGCCGCGTATTCTTTTATCAATGGCAATAACAATCCTGCTTCGTCAGGAATACCGGGTCCCGGGGATAAAATAATCTTATCGTATTCCTGTACTTTTTCCAAAGAGATCTGGTCATTCCGGAATACCTCCACTTTCTTATGCGTGATCTTCTCTACCAGGTGTACCAGGTTGTAAGTAAATGAATCATAATTATCGAATACAAGTATTTTCATTTCCTAAATCCGTCGCGACGGAGAATTTTAATTTCACCAATATTTTTTCCTTTATCGTCACTGAAACTCTTCATGAAGATTTAAAGGGTCTCCGCTATCTCAATCGCCTTTTTCAAAGCCCCCAGTTTATTATTTACTTCCTGCAATTCTGTTTCCGGGTTGGATGCCGCCACAATCCCCGCACCTGCCTGGCGGATCAACGTATTGTTCTTACTCAAGAAAGTACGGATCATAATGGCATGGTTGCAGCTTCCGTCAAATCCAATAAAACCAATAGCGCCACCATAATAACTTCTTGCTGTTGGTTCATATTCATTGATCAGTTGCATGGCTTTGATCTTCGGTGCTCCACTCAATGTACCTGCAGGAAAAGTTTTTGCCAGCAATTCAAAAATATTGCTGTCCTTCCGGACCTTACCCGTCACTTCGCTTACCATGTGGATGACATGAGAATAATACTGTATTTCTTTGAAATGCACCACTTCCACATTATCACAAAGCCGGCTGAGATCATTTCTTGCCAGGTCAACGAGCATCACGTGTTCCGCATTTTCTTTTTTATCACTCAATAAAAGTTCCGCTGCCGTGTGATCGGTCTCATCATTACCGGTACGGCGAAAGGTGCCGGCAATAGGATGCAAAACTGCTTTTCCATTTTTAACCACCAGTTGCGCTTCCGGCGATGAGCCCATTAATTTATAATCGCCATAATCAAAAAAGAATAAATACGGAGAAGGATTGATATTGCGCAATGCACGATAGACATTAAATTCATCACCCATAAATCCCTGGTCAAACCGCCTGCTTAAAACAATCTGGAAAACATCTCCCCGGTGACAACTGTGAATTCCTTTCTTCACCATCTCCCTGTAATCTTCATCTGTCATGTTAGAAGTTTCACCTCCTTTAGCTTTAAAAGGATAAACAGGAACATCCTTGCTATAGATGATGGACTCTACTGCAGTCAATTCACTTTCGATGCCATGTATCAGGTTTTCACAAATGATCAATTCATCCTTAAAGTGATTAACAGCGATGACATATTGATAAAGACGGTACCTGACTAACGGAATAGCGTCTTGCTCCAAAGAAGAGTTTTGGGACAAATCACTGACAGAGGAAGCATTCGAAGACCTGGATGGTATTGAGTCGAAAAACTGAACGGCATCGTAAGTTGTATATCCATACAAACCCTGCGCAAACCTTGCTTCCTTTATTTCGCCTTTAACCGCATCAAACTTGTGCATGAAATCTGATAGCAATTTTGGTACATCAGTTAAGTTCCCTATTTCTATTTTTTCCGGCTTCTGACCCGGCAATTTGAATTCAACACTTTTTGCTGAACTGATCTCGATGCCTCCGATAGCATTAATACAAATAAACGAATAACTGTTCTCCGCGACATGGTGATCGGAACTTTCCAGCAGGACCGTATCGCGAAACCGGTCACGCAACCGCAGGTAGATGCCAACCGGCGTAAAGACATCCGCCAAAAGCTTCTTACAAATTGTATGGATCGCTATTCTCTTCATAGACCATCAAATAAAAAACCCCCGATTTGTTCGGGGGCCCTGGTATGTTTAAAATAAACACAGTAATGACATTACAGCACCCCATCAGAGTTAGTAAGCCACCACCATTGAATATTTATTTTTACTGATTTCACTATGTGCAAATATAAAATCAAAAACGATATGAGCAAATTCTTTTTACATTTACGATATAAACCCGGAAATTAATTACCATACCATGCTGATACAACATAAAAAAGTGGGTACAAAAGGTCTCTTCTACGTAGAACAGGACGGAAACATACTGGCTGAAATGACTTACACTATGCCTGCTGCCGATAAAATGATCATTGAGCACACAGAAGTAAGTGATGAGCTAAAAGGGCAGAATGTAGGTTACCAACTGGTGCATACTGGCGTTGAATATGCAAGAACGCATAACCTGAAGATCATACCGCTTTGCCCTTTTGCCAATTCCGTATTTAAAAAGAAACCGGAGTTCGCTGATGTGCTTTACACTCAATAATAGTCAATGAAAAAATATTTTCTCTTTGTTGCTTCAGTGTCGCTTTTATTTTTTTGCAAAGCGCAACAACCCGGTAAATTCATTTTGCTGAAACCAGACCGAGTATTTGATGGCGAGCAAATGCAAACGGGCTGGGTGGTATTGGTAAAGAATGATACAATCATCCAGGCTGGCAATATGCAGTTTAAGTTACCGGCCAGTACCCAGGTCGTTGAATTGAAAGGATATACTTTATTGCCCGGACTGATCGAAGGCCATTCACACCTGTTTCTTCATCCTTACAATGAAACAGCATGGGACGACCAGGTATTAAAAGAATCAAGAGCTGAAAGAACAGCAAGGGCGGTGAATCATGCGAAAGCAACATTGATGGCTGGATTTACTACGGTAAGGGATCTTGGAACTGAAGGCGCCCTGTATGATGATGCAGGTTTGAAAAAGGCTATTGAAAAAGGAGTTATCCCGGGTCCCCGGATGATCGTGGCGACAAGGGCCATCGTTGCCAAAGGAACTTATGGACCAAAAAGTGAATCTGCTGATGTAGAATTACCGAAAGGAGCCGAAGAAGTAGCCGGATTGGAAGAGTTAAGTAAAGCAATACGGTCACAGATCGGGCATGGTGCGGATATTATTAAGGTGTATGCCGACTACAGGTATGGCCCTAATGGTGAAGCTATGCCCACTTTTACGGAACTGGAATTAGGATGGACAGTCGGCATGGTAAGCAGCAGTGGCCGCAAAGTCGTAGCACATGCTGTCACTCCTGAAGGAATAAAAAGGTCTGTCAATGCTGGCATTTCCACTATTGAACATGGAGATAATGGAACGGAAGAAGTATTTAAACTGATGAAAGAAAAGAATGTGGCGCTGTGCCCCACCATAGCAGCCAGTGAAGCGTATGAAATGTATAGTGCCTGGCGAAAGGGAATTGATCCCGATCCTGAACGCATTATTGAAAAGAAAAAAAGTTTCGCCGCGGCATTAAAGTCAGGTGTTACCATTTGTATGGGTGGTGATGTGGGAGTATTTGCCCATGGGGATAACGCAAGAGAGATGGAACTAATGGTTGAATATGGCATGAAACCAATTGAAGTATTAAGATCAGCCACATCTGTTAATGCAGACGTATTTGGTTATGGAGATAAGATCGGGAGAATTAAGAAGGGGCTTTTCGCAGATATTATTGCTGTGGAAGGCGATCCTTCTAAGGATATAAAGGATACCCGGAAGATAAAACTGGTGATGAAATCCGGAGTGATTTATAAACAATAAATATATTTCACTACTTTTTGAGGCAAAAAAAATAGTGCCTGTTGGAAGGCACTATGAATAAAAGGATACTGGAGTTTTTATTAACGAAATTGAGCCACTTCGGTACTATTTTTCATCGCTACGGTAGAAGATTCTCCCTGTTGTACAGTATTCTGCACATAATCAAAATAACCTGTGCCTACAAAGCTTTGATGTTTGACTGCTTTAAAGCCATGTTCCTGCAATGCAAATTCCCTTTGCTGTAATTGAGAGAACCCGGCCATCCCATTTTCTTTATACGCTTTGGATAACTCGAACATCGAAGTATTTAACGCATGAAAACCGGCGAGGGTAATAAACTGGAATTTATATCCCAGTGCCGCGAGGTCTTCCCGGAAACTTCCCATTTCTTTTTCTGTGAGATGTTTGCTCCAGTTAAAAGAAGGTGAACAATTATACGCAAGCAGCTTCCCGGGATAAACTGCATGAATGGCTTCTGCGAATTGTTTGGCAAGCGCCAGGTCAGGATGTGAAGTTTCCATCCAGATGATATCAGCATAAGGCGCATAAGAAAGTCCACGGGATATACATTGCTCAATACCATTTTTCACGGTATAAAATCCTTCATTCGTTCTTTCACCGGTAAGAAACCGCTGATCTCTTTCATCAATATCAGAAGTGATCAGGTTGGCCGCTTCTGCGTCAGTGCGGGCGATGATAAGAGAAGGAACACCCATTACATCAGCCGCTAACCTTGCTGCAATTAATTTATTGACGGCTTCCTGTGTGGGCACTAAAACCTTTCCGCCGAGATGACCACATTTTTTTGCGGATGATAACTGGTCTTCAAAATGAACAGCTGCTGCACCTGCTTCGATCATAGCCTTCATCAGTTCAAAGGCATTAAGGTTGCCGCCAAAGCCTGCTTCCGCATCGGCAATGATCGGCGCCATCCAGTCTTTCGTATTATCGCCGTTCACTGAATCAATTTGTTCGCTGCGTAATAAAGCATTGTTGATACGCTTCACCACATCAGGAACAGAGTTAACAGGATACAAAGACTGATCAGGATACATGGTACCTGATGAATTGGCATCGGCCGCTACCTGCCAGCCGCTGAGATAAATCGCCTCTAATCCTGCTGCCACTTCCTGCACAGCCTGGTTACCCGTTAATGCGCCGAGTGCAGCTACGCATGATTGCGACATTAATTTTTTCCAGAGTTTTTCTGAACCGTTTCTTGCCAATGTATATTCAATTTCTACTTTGCTGCGCAAACGCAGCACTTCTTCTGCGGTGTATGGACGTTTGATACATTTCCATCTTGGATTGGTCTGCCAGTCAATAAATAGTTTGGTTGCTTTTGAATGTGTGGTCATGGTGATACAGTTTAAAGTTATTTAGTTGTTTATGTACAGGGGTGAATAGTCAATATAACACTCTGATTATTGTGAACCCATTCACAATTGACCATTCACTATTGACTATCCGGCCATCTCTTTATCAATATGTATAAATATGGATGATCCTCTTTGATTCCCTGTTGGTATATCTTCTTCGCAAACTTTTTTCTCATCGTTGGAAAGAATAAGATCGTAAGCAGCCAGGGTGAGAAAATCTTCCCATTTATCCTGCACCACCAGTTTGTTGAAAATGCAGATCGCCTGTGTGAACTTTCCATCCTGGTAGCCTTTACTGCCCACAGCATGTTGTATCTTTTCTATCTCATCATCCCTCAGGTCTTCATACACGCTATGCGTGATCGTTCTGCCATCATTCAGTTTGACGTTATTATGCAACCATTGCCATACCTGCGTGCGGCATATCTCCGCAGTGGCAGCATCTTCCATCAGGTTGTAAATAGCCGCCGCGCCGTTACCGCGCAACCAGTTCTCGAGATAAAGGATACCGACATTAATATTATGCCGTAATCCTTCTTCCGTGATCGTTCCCTGCGGCAACTCCAACAGATCTTTTTCTGTGCACTGGAAATCTTCTCTCTTAACATGCAGTTGATTGGGTGTTGGCATATAAGTATCAAATATGTCTTTTGCTACTGGCACCAGGCCGGGATGAGCTACCCATGTGCCATCATGTCCATCTCTCACTTCCCTCAACTTATCGGTTTTTACTTTTGCCATCGCTAAAGCATTAGCTTCCTCATTTCCTTTAACCGGGATTTGCGCTGCCATACCACCTATTGCATGAGCGCCACGTTTATGACAGGTTTGAATAACCAATTGTGAATAGGCACGCATACACGGAACTGTCATTGTCACCTGCGCCCGGTCAGGGAATATTTGTCCCGGGATATTTCTGAACTTTTTAATAAAAGAAAAAATATAATCCCATCTTCCGCAATTCAAACCGGCGGAATGGTCCCTTAACTCCCATAATATTTCATCTAATTGAAAACTGGCCAGGATCGTTTCTACCAGTACGGTCGCTTTGATGCTTCCATAGGGTACACCACAATAATTCTGCGAGAACACAAATACATCATCCCACAACCTCGCTTCCTTATAGCTTTCAATTTTAGGTAAATAAAAATAAGGGCCTGCTCCATTTTTCAATAAGGCTTTGGCATTATGAAAAAAGTAAAGTCCGAAATCCAGTAAACTTCCGCTGATAGGTTCACCATCTATTTCAATATGTTTTTCTTCCAGGTGCCAGCCACGGGGACGAACAAACAGTGTAGCACATTTTTCATTCAATGAATATTCTTTACCATTTTCCGAATTGATAAAACTGATCGTCCTGTTGATGGCATCACGCAGGTTGATCTGCCCTCCGATCACATTTTCCCAGGCAGGGGCATTACTATCTTCAAAGTCGGCCATAAAAATATTGGCGCCGGCGTTCATCGCATTAATGATCATCTTACGGTCAACCGGGCCTGTTATCTCCACCCGGCGGTCTTTTATATCATCCGGTACAGGTGATATCAACCACTCGCTATTCCTGATCGCTGCTGTTTCGGGCAGGAAACACGGCTTCCAGCCATTATCAATTTTTTGCTGCACAAGTTCTCTTTCCTTCAATACTGTTTTACGATGAGGGTTGAAGCGCAGGTGCAATGCACGAATAAAATAGAGCGCTTCTGCTGTGAGCACTTCTTTATAGTCGGCCCTGAACGCGGCTTTGATGGTCATTCCCTCGGGAGTTGGATACTTTGTCGCCGGGTGTGTAATGATGGATGCCATATTAAATATTTTCTGCAAAGTAGAGTATTTCCTCAAAAAGCGAAAATTTCGCTAATAATTATTTTTTCGTAAAACTACTTGTTTTTACTACTTTGGCGGTATGATGACAGATAATGATAACGTCCGCCTCATCTTTGGTTTCAAAGTGAAAGCGTTACGCCAGGAAAAAGGGCTATCCTACCAGCAGTTGGCCGAAAAGACCGGGATGTCCCTTTCTTATGTACATGATATTGAAACAGGAAAAAAATTTCCTAAGGCGGATAAGATATTATCCCTCGCCAGGGTACTGGGGGTTGATTATGATTATCTCGTTTCTTTGAGGGCCAATAAAAAACTGCAACCGATTATTGACCTGATCAATTCAGATTTTATCAATGCCGTTCCCTGGGAACATTTTGGATTAACACCTGCATCGTTACTTGACCTGTTTTCCAATACACCGGATAAAGTGACGGCGTTTATCAGTACACTATTGAAGATTTCCAGGAGTTACCAGTTATCCAAAGAAAGTTTTTATAACTCGGCCCTCCGCTCCTACCAGGACCTGCAGGATAATTATTTCCAGGAATTAGAAGATGCAGTCCGCAATTTCAGGAAAGAATATAAATGGAAAGATAGTTTGCCCGTTGATATCGCCGCATTTGAATCAGTCCTTCAAAAAATGGGCGCCCAGGTGAACCGTAAACGCATGAACTCTTTGGATGCGTTGCAAGATCTTCGTTCTTATTATTCGTCCGTCAACAAAACACTTTTCATTAACAAAGCTTTCAGCACAGCACAGGAAAAATTTTTAATAGCCCGTGAGATTGCTTTTCAATATCTCAACATTACTGACAGGCCCTATGAAACCATTATACAGCATAGCGACTCATTTGACATGCTGCTGAATAATTTTAAAGCCTCTTACTTCGCCGTGGCCTTATTGATGCCCGAAGAAAATTTCGTAGAAGATATTAAACGCATCGTAATGCAGCCAAAATGGAATGATAAAGCATGGCTTGACCTCTGTACCAAATATGATGTTACACCAGAGATGATGATGCAAAGGCTTACCAATATTCTACCTAAACATTTCAGCATTGATCATCTTTTCTTTTTGCGTCTTTCCGGCGATCCGGTAAAAAATGAATTTGAGATCACCAAAGAACTGCACTTGTCGCAAATGCACAACCCTTATGCCAATGCTACGCATGAACATTATTGCCGCCGCTGGGTTTCCATCAATTCTTTAAATCATATATCGGAACTGGTAGCGAAGAAAAAATACAAACAACCCATCGTAGAAGCCCAGATATCCCAATACTGGCAAACACATAATCGCTATCTCTGCATCTCCATTGCCAAACCTGCCGCGAAAGGCAGTGATGAAATAGTCAGTGTCACTATTGGTTTGATGATAGATCAGAAACTCCTGCAAACAATGCCTTTTGTAAACGATACAAACATCCCCGTAAGAACCGTGCATACTACCTGTGAACGTTGTGGCATTATGGACTGCCTGGAAAGGGCCTTTCCTCCTGTTGAAATTCTAAAAGAGCAGCAACAGGAAAAGATCAATAAGGCATTACAGCAGTTGGAAGAATAATTTATTCGCCATGCAATCCTGTATGCTACGATTCAGGTTTCTAATATCATCCCTTCGGGGTTTTCGTCTTTCCTGTTTGTCATATCTCTATATTAATGTCACCTCTTCGAGGTTTCCAAATCCCGAAGGGATGACACTAAGTTCCCTAACTTAATGTTATTGCTTAACAGGTATTACCTGATTTTTTCTATCTGCGGTAATCTTTGCTTCTCATTGTTTCTTACCTTAACGTTTCTAAAACTGCTGCTATGTATATTAAAAGTATTTCATTTATCGCCTTCATTTTTTCATTTCTTAGTGTCATAGCTATCGCACAGGATGATGCCGGTTATAAAAATCCGCCGAAAGACATCGCCGATATGCTGATGGCAAAACCAACACCCAATGTAAGTGTGGATGATAAAGGTGAATGGATGCTTTTTTCAGAAAGCAACAGCTATCCTTCTGTCGAAGAACTCGCAAGGCCAGAATTACGCATCGCCGGGCTTCGTATCAATCCTGCCAACTATGCACCCAGCCGCCAGGTTTTTATCAACAACCTGTACTTAAAGAATATCACTTCAGGAAAAGAATATAAAATAACCGGCCTGCCTTCTCCATTATATGCAGGCAGCATTAGCTGGAGTCCGAATGATAGGAAAATAGCATTTATACATACCACTACCAGTCGTGTTGATCTTTATACGATTGATATTGCTACGCAAAAAGCAACAAAGATCAATAAGTCGGTTTTGAATGCGCTATTAGGCGCTTACCAATGGTATGATGATAATACCCTGGTGTACCGCACTATATTAAAACCTGCCACAGCGGCACCACCTAAACCTTTAATGCCAAAAGGCCCCACCACCCAGGAAAATTATGGCAAAGCATCTCCCCGCCCTACTTTCCAGGACATGATCAAAAGCCCCTACGACGAACAGTTATTTGAATTTTATACCACATCACAGTTAGTAAAGAATACAAATGGCATAGAAACTAAAATAGGTCAGCCTGCTATTTATACCATCATCAACATTTCTCCTGATAAAAAATACCTGCTGACCCGTACAGTGAAAAAACCATTTTCGTATCTCGTACCGGTTAATGGGTTTACATCAACGGTTAACATTACAGATATCAATGGTAAGCTTGTAAAACAATTAGCTGACCTGCCATCAGCAGAAACAGCGCCGAGTGGAAATGACAATGTACAAATGGTATCCCGCGGTTTCGACTGGCGTGATGATATGCCTGCTTCTATTACCTGGTGTCAACCCCTTGATAGCGGATTGATCAAAAAGCAAATGGAATACCATGATGCGGTGTACCAGCTCAATGCCCCATTCAATGGTCAGCCCGAACAATTATTCAAAACGAAAATGCGTTTTCGTGGCATCACATGGGGTGATAAGAACGTTGCTTTTGTAACAGAAGGATTGACCGGCAAACAAACTGCGCAGGTTGACCGCTATAATCCAACTACCGGTGAACTGGAGAAATTAATCGCAAGAAATACAACGGATGGTTATTCTAATCCTGGCTTTCCTGTTACCACTACCAATCAATATGACAAGAGTGTATTGCAATTGATAGATAATGGCAACAAAGTTTTATTGAACAATATTACCGGGTCATCACCGAAAGGCGATCTTCCTTTCCTGCTTTCTTTCGATATACATACTAAGAAAGCGGATACACTCTGGCGTAGTGCAGAAGGTATGTTTGAATCGGTAGTAAAAGTTGTAGATCCAAACAAACTGACGCTGATCACCAGGCGTGAAAGCGAAAAAGAAATGCCCAACTATTGGCTGAAGAATTTAAGATTAAGGATCGCTGACCGGCAATTGACATCGTTTACCAATCCTTACCCGCAACTGGATGGTGTAAGCAAAGAAAAAATAAAATACAAACGTGCAGATGGGGTTGATCTTACCGGCGATCTTTATTTGCCCAAAGGATATGATGCCAAACGCGATGGACCTCTTCCGGTTTTTATATGGGCTTACCCAGCTGAATTCAATTCGGCTGCTGATGCTGCGCAGATCCGGGGCAGCGAACATAAATTCACCTTACTCAACTGGGGTTCACCTGTTTATTATGTCACGCAAGGTTATGCTGTATTAAATAATGCAGAGATGCCCATCGTTGCTACCGACACTGCTAAAAAACCCAATGACAATTTTATTGATCAGTTAAAGATGAATGCAGAAGCCGCGATCAATAAATTAGCAGAGATGGGTGTGGGTGACAGGAACCGAATAGCAGTTGGCGGGCATAGTTATGGCGCATTCATGACGGCGAATTTATTAGCACATACTAATCTCTTCAAAGGCGGTATTGCGAGAAGCGGTGCTTATAACCGGTCATTGACGCCCTTTGGTTTTCAGAATGAAGACCGAACTTACTGGCAGGCGCCTGAACTGTATAATGCCATGAGCCCGTTCAGCTATGCAGACAAAATAAAAACACCGATCCTGCTGGTACATGGTGAAATGGATAATAACACCGGCACATACCCGATACAGAGTGAAAGAATGTTCAATGCCATCAAAGGACATGGCGGCACGGTGAAATATGTAAGCCTGCCACATGAAAGCCACGGCTACCAGGGGCGTGAAAATATTCTGCACATGCTGAATGAACAATACCAATGGCTGGAGAAATATGTGAAAAATGCACCAAGGACGGAGGAGAATAAGCCGAAGGCGTTTTGATTTAATTTGACCAGCGATAGTAACACAGATGCAGATGGTCGTTGCGATTCTTCGTTTAGGGTTCTGTCGGTTATTGAGCTTTTTCCTTAATAAAATTTTTCAACGTGAAGTTTGATTTTAAATTTAATGAAGAAAAAAGAGTAGCCGTTTTCACCTTAAAGCAAATCTTTAAGGAAAATAAACCTATCCTTTATGTATGTCATGAGGTGGAAGATGGAGCATGGCAGTTTTTGACAGGTGAGCCAATTGAAGAAAAAGATATAATTATTGTTGCATTAGAAGAAGTCATTATACATGATCCAACGGTAAATGAACTATACGATTTGCCAATGGGTTATTATGCAGAAAGAAAATTTGTTGGTGACAAATGGCTAAAGAGTGTAAAAGAAAATAATAAATAAATTCGTTCATATTATTATTTGTCTAGTTATTTCTTCATCCCTTTCAACAAAGCATAAATAGCCATCGAATGCCCGTGTCCTAATTCAAAATCTTCTTTCAGCCATTTAACAATATCACCGGCTTTTGTTTCAGGTTTAAGTTTCCCTTTTTGTGTAAACTCTTTTTTCTCCGCCAGTTTTTTAAAGTCTTCGGGACTTTTGCCTGTCTTTGTTTGAATGTTATCAAGATAAGCCTGGAATGACATGAGTGTTATTTTAAAATTTTAATTAGAAGGCATATATTTCAACAAGACGATACCGCAGTCAAATGAAATTGATTCTGCCTGTTTCAACCTGCATATGCCGTGAATGATGATGCAAACATATACAGAGATAATCTATAAAACCGTGGGCGAAGACGACAATCGAAGGGGTGGATTGCGCCAGATGATTAATAACCGGATTTCGGTAATTTGCAGCACCCTTATCATCTCATCAACAAACCAAAACAATGAAACGAAGAGACTTCCTCACCACCAGTACACTCGTCACCGCAGGCCTTACCACTTTATTAGCTACTTCCTGCAATACTGATACTCCCAAAACAACAGACCCTGCAACCACGACTGATGTCATTCCCGGTTTTGAATTAGATGAAACAACCATCAGCGAACTACAGGATAAAATGAGTTCAGGAAAATATACGTCCGAACAAATAACCAAACTATACCTTGACCGTATTGAAGCAATAGATAAGAAAGGGCCGTTACTTAATTCAGTTATTGAACTGAATCCGGATGCACTAATTATTGCCAAAGCTATGGACGAAGAACGAAAAGCAGGTAAGATAAGAGGGCTATTGCACGGTATTCCTGTATTGATAAAAGATAATATCAATACAGCCGATAAAATGCAGACCACGGCAGGTTCATTAGCGATGGAAGGTCATATTGCCGCTAATGATTCATTCGTCGTAAAACAATTAAGACGAGCAGGCGCTGTTATTCTTGGAAAAACCAACCTGAGCGAATGGGCGAACTTTCGTTCCAATCATTCTTCTTCCGGCTGGAGCAGCCGTGGCGGACAAACGAAGAACCCTTATATACTCGATCATAATCCCTGTGGTTCCAGTTCGGGTTCGGGTGTGGCAGTAGCGGCTAATTTGTGTGCGGTAGCTGTTGGTACGGAAACAGATGGTTCTGTTACCTGTCCCGCATCGGTCAATGGTATTGTTGGACTGAAACCTACTGTTGGCCTGGTCAGCCGTTCGGGTATCATTCCTATTTCCGCTACACAGGATACAGCCGGGCCAATGGGAAGAACGGTGAAAGATGTAGCTATCTTATTGGGAGCAATAACAGGTGCAGATACCGCCGATGCTATCACCAAAGAAAGTGAAGGCAAATCATTGACCGATTACACAAAATTCCTTGACGCAAATGGTTTGAAAGGAAAAAGGATCGGTATTGATAAAAAGCCGCAGGGTGATAATCAATATATGCATGCGCTGATCAAAAAGGCGATTGATACACTCAAACAACAAGGCGCTGAAATAGTGGAGATAGAATACTTTGATGCCATCGGTAAACTGGGCGATGCGGAATTTGAAGTAATGCAGTATGAATTCAAAGATGGCTTGAACAAATATCTTGCTGCGTCAAATGCCAAAGTAAAGACGTTAGCGGATGTTATTGCCTTCAATAAAAGCAATGAAGACAAGGCGATGCCCTACTTCAAACAGGAGACATTGGAAAGTTCTGAAAAGAAGGCTGGATTGGATAATAAAGAATATAAAGAAGCGCTTGCTAAAAGTCATACCGGCTCAAAAAAAATACTGGATGATGTTATGAACCAAAATAAACTGGATGCTATTTGCGGGTTGACCATGGGACCTGCCTGCAGTATTGATATGATCTATGGAGACAGGTGGGGTGATGTCTTTCTGACCATGCCTGCGGCGGTGAGCGGTTACCCGCATCTCTCAGTTCCCTGTGGTTTGGTATATGCATTGCCGGTGGGCATTTCTTTCTTCGGGCCGGCGTACAGCGAACCGGTATTATTAAGCATTGCTTATGCGTATGAACAGGCATCGAAGAATAGGGTTGTTCCGAATTTCAAAAAAGCCTTTCTTTCATGATCCGCGATACAATAAAAAAAACAGCCATAGCGGGTTTTGTTTTTACTGTTCTTATCTCCTGTCAACACCGTGCAGATACTATACCTGCAGGGAAGTTGAAAAAAGTATTCAATCCTTTTCTGAATGGGGCCTGGGTCAAAACAGAATACATTCACGATATAACAAAAACAAAATCTCCGCACAAGTCTTCAAAAACACTAAACGGTATCGTGTCTTTTATTATTGACACAGCAACCATCCGGGGTGATAGTATGTTTTTAAGTTCCAGTATCGGCAACCATGAAGGCATGAACTTCCTTCTTTATTTCAAACAGGGGGAGCAACCCAATTCTTTATTGACCAATATACATGATGATGCCAATCCTGCAAACTCCTTTGAACTGGGCTACCTTGTCAATAGCAATGATACTTCACTGATATTATATCATTACGATGAAAACAAAAAACTGATCGCTAAAAAAGAGTTTACAAAAGTTCTCCGTAACCAGTCCAATGATGTTATTACGTACGGGCTGCAATACATTGTTAATAAAAAATTGATAAGTGGTACCTACAAAACAAGGGACCTGACAGGCGGGGAAACAACCCTTCAATTTACCGACAAAGGAAAAGTAACAGGATTCGCTGGTTTTAAAACTTATTATGTTCTTACAGATTTTTTTGCAGAACCTGGTGCCAGCCCGGATAGGATTTGTTTTGATATTGAAACCGATACCGGCAAATGGTACGAATTTGAGATCAAAGACAATATATTGTACCTGTTTGAAGCGCAGGAAAATAATCCCGGCAAATCGCGGCAACGGAACTCTCCAACATACAAACTTATTAAACAGTAAATTGCAGGCGCTATTTACAGACCTCTGTCAAAAATTATTGTAAACAAAATGAAACTAAAAGTGATCCTTACAGGAGCTACAGGCATGGTAGGCGAAGGCGTATTGCATGAATGTTTACAGCATGATGATGTGGAGCAGGTATTGGTCGTTGGCAGAAGACCCTGTGGAATCACCCATGCGAAACTGAAAGAGATCGTTCATCCCGATCTGTATGATCTTTCTGCCATCGAAAATCAACTTACAGGATATAACGCCTGTTTCTTCTGTCTTGGCACAACTTCATTGGGAAAGAAAGAACCTGAGTTTTATAAAGTGACTTATGAACTCACGATGAGTTTTGGGAAAACACTCAGCAAACAAAACCCCGATATGACCTTCTGCTATATTTCTGGAGCAGGAACAGACAGTACGGAAAAAGGAAGAACGATGTGGGCAAGGGTAAAAGGCAAAACAGAAAATGATTTGATGAAACTGCCTTTTACAAAAGTGTATAATTTCAGACCGGGCGTGCTACAACCCACCAAAGGTTTAAAGAATACACTGTCATTTTACAAATACCTTGGCTGGCTGATACCCATCATCAGGCTGGTAGCGCCAAAGTATATTACTACCTTAAAAGAACTTGGCCTGGCCATGATCCATGCGGGCAGTAGAGGCTATGAAAAACAAATACTGGAAGTAAAAGATATTTTAGCACTGGCAAAACAATAAACCATTTAACCCTTTATTATTATGAAACAGTTATTTATTCTTTCCCTGGCATTGTGCATACACCATTCAGCTTCATCCCAGTTTGTAGCTAAGATGGAAGTAAAAGAAGCTATTCCCGGAATTTGCAACAGCAAAGAAGTGTATGTGCTTTTCACCATGTTCAAGGGCCAGGCGGAAGCCGTCTGCCCTGTCACTAAAGATTCTATAATTAAGAGACTGAATACGGAAGTAGCCTACCTGAGAGAAAACCCTACCCATGAAGATAAGGGAATGGTCAATGTCGTTATCAATTGCAAAGGAGAGGTGGTAAAATGTGAAATGGATAATAAAACAAAAAACGCAGATCTTGATAAACAGATCGTAGCCGTATTTAATTCACTCGGCGCCTGGAAAGCAGCCAAATTAAATGACAAACAGGTTGACAGTTCCCGGCTATGGAGCTTTGAAATAAAGAACGGGGTGATCAGTTTGAAGTAAATGGCTGATTCAACGCTTCGTTATATACATTTTCCTTTTTACCTATCATCTGGCTTTCCAGGATCGTTCCCCACCGCCATGAATAACAAGTACAAACCTGTTGATTAAACTGTCTTTTACCCGTCTGCGCCTGCACTTTTGTAAGAAATAAAAGTGAAAATATGGTAAGCAGCTTCTGCATATTGGGAATTTTGAGCAACTTACGAGGCAGACGTCGTTACAAAAGTCCTGTTTATTGAAAATAGGGCTGGTAAGACGAAAAGGCGGTAAGTATTGAACACTAATTGATATTTTCTTTCCGTCTTTCCGTCAAAAAATTATTTTTGAGACCCCTTAGATAAGGTTGGTATTGATTTTGCACAAAGCGGTCAATTCTGGTTATTTTTACTATTAAATAGTTGAAGCTGAGGAAATTCAAAAAAATACTGCTGTGGTTCTTTCTCTCTTTGCTGTTCCTCATCATAGCATTGTGGGCCTTTATTCATACGCCCTGGGGGCAAAACTGGATTACGGGGCAGGTTACCAGCCGTCTCTCCAAAGACCTGAATACAAAAATTGAGATCAAACGCGTTAATTTTTCCCTCTTCAATAAAATGGACCTGCAGGGCGTACTGGTAGAAGATCATCAGCATGATACCCTTTTATACGCAGACGAAGTGCAGGTACGCATTACCGACTGGTTCTTTTTTAAAAAGAACATTGAACTGAAATATATCGGGCTGGAAAACGCTATCATTACTATGCAGCGAACCGATTCAGTCTGGAACCACCAGTTCCTTGTTGATTATTTCTTTTCGCCATCCACCGGAAAAAAGGAAGAAGACGCTGTGCAACTGGCTTTGAAAAAAATAGTACTGAACAACGTTACCTTCCGGAAAAAAGATGCCTGGCTGGGTGAGGATATGTTTGTTTACCTGGGATCGTTTGATTTTGACGCGAAAGACCTGAATTTTTCCAAAAAACAAATATTGGTAAATTCCCTGGCGATCACTAACCCGGTTTTCAGTATCAAAAATTATCCGAAAAGAAAACCGGCAGGTCCGCCTCATACCGGCAATCCCAAAACCATTGACTCTTTATTAAAATTAAAATGGAATGCAGCCGGCTGGGTGATGCAGTTGGATAAGCTGGAAATTGAAAATGGTATTTTTAAAACAGATAAACAATCCTCCGTTCCTGTTGAAGGGGTTTTTGACGGCAGGCATATTTCATTCAATGATATCAATGGCACGTTTAAGAATATACACTGGGAAAAAGATACTGTCACGGCGGCTATTGAGCTGCGCACCAAAGAACGCAGTGGTTTTGAAGTAAAAAAAATGGTGGCTGATATGAAGATGACGCCGCAGGAAATGGCCTTCAGTAACCTGGATATTGAAACCAATAACAGTACTATCCGTAATTATTACAGGATGAGCTATGATGAGCTGGGGGATATGGGCGATTTTATTCACAAAGTAAAAGTGCAGGGCAACTTTGATAACTCTGAATTAGACAGCGATGATATAGCTTTCTTTGCCCCGGCTATGAAAACATGGAAGAAAAAGATAACCCTGAAAGGAAATGTAAGGGGAACGATAGATGACCTGGTGGGTAAAGACCTGGTGATACAGGCCGGCAATCATACTTCATTAAATGGTGATATCAGCCTGACAGGTTTGCCCGATATCAATCAAACCTTTATTGATTTTAAAGCCAATAATTTTCAAACGACTTATAATGACGCTACCGCCATAGTGCCTGCGATACGAAATGTAACCAATCCTGACCTGCGTAAGCTCCAGTTCATACGCTTCACCGGAAGCTTTACAGGTTTTATCCGCGACTTTGTAACCTATGGTACTATTCAAACCAATCTTGGAACAATAAAGAGTGACCTGAATATGAAACTGCCTGCCGGGCAGGAACCCGTGTATTCAGGAACGGTATCTACCGATCTTTTCCGTCTTGGTGAATTTATAGGCGATCCGCAAATAGGCGCTATCGCCATGAATGGTTCATTAAAAGGAAATGGCTTTAGTGAAAAAAACAGGAATGCTGACCTGGACGGGAAGATCCGTTTTATTGAATTTAATAAATACCGCTACAGCAACATTACTATAAAAGGCAGGCTCGATAAAAAATTATTTGACGGCGCAGCCTCTATCCATGATCCTGAAGCGGAACTTACATTGAACGGGTTAATTGATTTCAACAGTAAAGTGCCTGTACTCAATTTTATTGCAGACGCCAAAAAATTGAACCTGAAAAAACTGAACCTCACTAAAGAGGATATTGGTCTCAGCGGAAAATTCAAACTGGATTTTACCGGGGATAACATTGATAACTTTCTTGGTAATGCCAGTATCACGGAAGCTTCCCTTACCCGAAATGGCATCCCCCTCCCCTTTGACTCCCTTATTATTTCTTCCGAATATACTAACAACGTAAAAACATTAAGGGCCCGTTCCAATGAATTTGAAGGAAAGGTCACCGGTGATTTCGCTATCCGCGACTTGCCGGATGCATTCAAATTATTTTTAAACAAATATTACCCGGCTTATATCAAGCCACCCAACAAGTTACCCGGGAATGAGTCATTTACCTTTGACATTACTACACAATACGCAGAGGATTATATCAAAATGTTTGACAGCACCCTTTCCGGTTTTAACAACAGCCATGTATATGGCATGTTGAATACATATAACAATGAACTGGAATTAAACGCAGAAGTTCCGCAATTCAAAATCGGTAAATATAATTTTGATAATGTAACCCTGGTTGCGAAAGGAACAAAAGACAGCCTTTCACTTTCCGGGGAGGCCGCCAATATTAATATCAGTGACAGCCTCAATATTCCGCTTGCTTTATTTCGTGTTACAGCACGTGATGATACATCGCGGGTAAGAATACTTACCGGCTCTAATAAGGCCATTAACCAGGCCAGTCTTGACGCGCAGGTACTTACTTATAACAATGGCGTGAAGATTGAATTCAACCCTTCCACTTTTGCTGTAAATGGAAAAGTATGGACCATTGATGATAAAGGCGAACTGGAATTCAGGACCAATACCCCCGCCAGCGGACAGTTGGTATTAAGGGAAAGTAACCAGGAGATACGTGTCAAATCCAAACTTTCTGAATTCGGCGACTGGAATGATCTTGACGTAGAATTGAAGAAAGTCAATCTCGGTGACTTTGCCCCCTTCTTTGCGCCAAAAAGC
>JAATGJ010000084.1 GCA_015654695.1 Chitinophagales bacterium
ACATACTTGATAGCTGTTTTGACGACAATCCGCTCTCACCCCTTTTTCACCTTTTTATTTCAAATCTATTGGTATCTTAACTCTCTCTCAAAGAACTATTTTTACTAAAATGTAAACATAGGAGGCGATAAGACGGTAAGTACTATATACATCATGATACGCTTCCCGCCTTTCCGGCATATATTTCAGCATAAACTTTTGCCTGAGGCCTTTACACAATTTTCAGTACGTTTGCCTCTTATCTTTTTTTATATGAGCAATAAAAAAGTATTAAAAGAATTACATGAAGCGGTAAAGTTTTTGCAGAAACAATATAAGCATGCACCACAGGTAGGTATTGTTCTTGGCAGCGGCTTAGGCAAGTTTACCGAAGAAATAGAAATAGAGAAAGAAGTAGCGTATAAAGACATCCCGCATTTTCCTGTTTCCACTGTGGAAGGACATAAAAGTAAACTGATCTTTGGCAGGCTTAGCGGCAAAAGGGTGGTGGCGATGGCAGGCCGTTTTCATTTTTATGAAGGATATGATGCGCAGGAAGTTGTATTTCCCATCCGCGTGATGAAGTTGCTGGGTATTGAGACTTTATTGTTGTCCAATGCGGCAGGCAGTGTTAATCCTGGTTATAAAGTGGGTGATATCATGATCATCAAAGATCATATCAGTTTCTTTACACCCAATCCGCTGATCGGGAAAAATATAGAGGAGTTTGGCCCGCGTTTCCCGGATATGAGTGAGCCATACAAAAGAGTTCTTATTCAAAAGGCCAAAGACATTGCTGCCAAAAATAAGTTTGATGTGAAAGAGGGAGTTTACCTGGCAGTAACAGGCCCAACTTTTGAAACGAGGGCTGAGTATAAGCTGATTCATGTACTTGGCGCTGATGTGGTAGGGATGAGTACGGTGCAGGAAGCCATCGTTGCCCGTCACATGGGGCTGCAGGTATTTGCTATGAGTGTGGTGACTGATGTCGGTCTCCGCGAAGAAGATAATATTATTACCCACGAAGAAGTACTGGAAGCTGCCAAACATGCGGAACCTAAACTGGCAACGATATTTAAAGAACTGGTAGGGGCTATTTAACAATTTTATTTCCGCATTGTTCTTTAACGGGGCTAATTTGCAGTCGTTATTTTTAGATTCAGTGATGCTATTGCCTGTTCAACCAGCAGGTGTACAAAACCAGGAATGATTTTTTGCATACGATCAACGTATAAACTCATCAGCTTATCAACTTATCAACTTTTAAACTACTCCTCACCCTGGCTAAGAAGTTTACATACCTGCTATTATTGTTCCTGTTCATTTTTTCAACCCATGCAATTTCCCAGCGCAGGCTTATTGAAGGCGGGGGAAGCCGGTTGAAGAACCTTGCAGGAGGAGGTATGAGATCAGGTGGTGGTTCAGATAGCTTAAAGCGAAGAGACAGGAATGAAGATTCCATTACTGTTCGTTTTAGATACCTTGATTCTACCCGCAATTATTTACTGGATTCTACTATAACGGATTTTACACGCCGCTTCCCCATACCGGCTACTAATATTTTCCTGGGAAATACCGGTACGGCTTCGCGTTCTATTTTATTTTCACCCCTGTTAAAACCAGGATGGGATCCGGGCTTTCATGCTCTTGATATCTATAAATGGTCGCTGGAAAAAGCGCGGTTCTTCAATACAACAAGGCCTTATTCAGAATTGAATTATCAACTGGCCGCAAAATCGGAACAGATCATTGAGATAATACATACACAAAATATCAAACCCAACTGGAATTTTTTATTTCAGTACAGGCTGATCAATGCCCCCGGTTTTTTCAGCAATCAAAAAACCAACCATAATAATTATCTTTTTACCACCCACTACGAATCCCTTAAAAAGCGGTACAATATTTATTTTGTTTTACTTGGAAATAAATTACAATCCGGTGAAAATGGTGGTGTCAGAAATTTAAATGACCTCGACGATCCGGATTTTAAAGACAGGTTTGTTATTTCTACCCGGCTTGGTGGTCAACCTTCCAATTCCAGGAACTTTTTTGATACCGATGTGGGAACAGGTAACCGCTATAATGAATTTACAGTCCTCCTGCGCCAGCAATATGATCTTGGGAAAAAAGATTCATTGGTGACGGATTCTACCGTGATCCCTTTATTTTTTCCCCGTCTCCGGTTTGAGCATACATTTCAATATGGCCAGTTCAAGTACGAGTTCAGGGATTATATCGGCGATTCCGCTTATTATAAAGACAATTATGGGCTTACTCTTGGTGGACCGATTGATACGGTTCAAAGCAAGGACCAGTGGAAAGAATTCATCAACGATTTTTCTATTTATCAGTTCCCCGATGCAAAAAACCTGCAGCAATTCATTAAAGTGGGAGCATCATTGCAAAACCTGCAGCAGGAACTGCCGGCTGGGAAGAAATATTATAATGTGTTCGGACATGCGGAATACCGCAACAGGACCCGCAACCAGAAATGGGCCATGGAAGCCAATGGTAAATTATATTTTACAGGACTGAATGCTGGCGATTATTCTGTGTATGCAAGCCTGCAACGGGCTACGGGTAAAAAAAATGCCAGCTATGTACAATTAGGTTTTGAAAATGTGAACCGCACCCCTTTATTTATCTATAACGAACAAAGCGATTTTTATTTATTGCCTTCTGCCACTGATTTTAAAAAAGAAAACACCACCCATCTTTTTGCTTCTTTATTCCAGTCTTCTTTAAAATTACGATTGAGCGGTCACTATTATTTAATGACTAATTATTCCTATATAAAAAATTATTACCAGTTAACGCAAGACAACTCTTTATTCAATGTACTCCGTATTGCAGTAGAAAAAACAGTTAAGCTCAGCAAGCGCTGGAACTGGCATACTGATATTTATTTTCAGCAGGCAATCGGCAATGTGCCTGTAAATCTTCCCACCATTTTTACCCGCAACCGTATTGCCTATGAGGGGAACCTGGGTTTCAAAAATCTTGATATGGCACTGGGCCTGGAGATGCGTTACCATACACCTTATAAAGCAGATGGATATTCTCCCGTATTAGGCCAGTTCTTTTACCAGGATAGTATCCGGATCAATAACCCATTGCCGGATATTTCGGCCTATGTACATTTCCGCATCAAGTCTTTCAAGGCCTATATCCGGGCTGAAAACCTGAATACGGCCAGGGCGAGCAATGGCTTTGGATTTACCAATAACAACCAGGAGGTCCCGGGTTATCCAACCCCCGGTTTAAATATCCGGTTAGGGGTTTACTGGAGTTTTGTCAATTAATACAGGTTGAACCGGTAGAAGTCAACCGGTTAACAGTACACATGATCCTTGTCATCTTGTTAACTTGTCATACTCACTACAATTTTTGCAGATTTCATATTATCTTTACCCCGTTCATGAAAAAGATAATTGCATCCATAATACTCATTTCTTACCTCGCAGTGACTTGTGGAGTAATAGTGAACTTTCATTATTGCATGAACAGGCTGGCATCCACACAATTTTTTGAAGCAGAAAGCAAGACGTGTGGTAAATGCGGGATGCACACCGATGATTCCAATGGCTGTTGCCGGGATGAGGTGAAGGTTATTAAAATGGAAGTTGATCAGAAAGCGGCGTTTCATATTTCATTTGAATTACCCGCATTGGACGCGCTGGTTTGCCTGCCTTCGCAGTTCATAAACGCTTTGTTTATTAATGCTGCGGAAACAAGGCATTATCATAATCATTCACCCCCTCTCTTAACCGGGCAGGATACCTACCTGCAGAATTGCGTTTTCAGGATTTGATTTAGTGAATGGTGAGTGGTAAATGGTGAATGGCCGTTTACCAGTAAATGTTTTACTCACCACTGGTCATGAGCGACAGCCGAATGATCACTATTCACAGTTAAATTATTTTCAAATCGTCAAATTAGTTTATTATGAAAACGCTAAAAGTATTTTCAATCCTTCCTTTATTCCTGGCTTTCGCCATTATCTCTTTTGCACAGAAAACAAAAACGGAAACTATTCCTGTATCCGGCAACTGCGGAATGTGCGAAACGAAAATTGAAAAAGCTGCAAAGGAAGCAGGAGCTTCAACAGCAGAATGGAGCGCAGACACAAAAGTGCTTACTGTAAAATATAATAGTTCTTCTACCAACGCCGCTAAGATACAGCAGGCCATTGCCAAAGTGGGTTACGATACCCGTGACTTCAAAGCAAACGACGAATCATATAATAAGTTGCATGCCTGCTGCCAGTATGAAAGGAACGCAGTAAGCGAAGAAGGATGTTGCAAAGATGGTAAGTGCAGCAAAGCTGGTCATGATGGTAAAGATTGTTGCAAAACAACCGGTGAAAAAATGGATTGTTGTAAAGATGGTAAATGCAGCAAACCCGGCCATGATGGCAAAGAATGCTGTAAAAAATCCTGAATTTAATTACTAAATTAGAGGGATATGAAAAAGCTGTTGTTGATATTCATGCTGGCCTTTGCCGCATGGGGTGTGAATGCTCAATTTACAAAGGCAACCTTACAGGCTACAGGGCTTACTTGTGCCATGTGCAGCAATGCAATTAATAAGGCGCTGCAGGCGCAGCCTTTTATTCAATCTGTTCGTTCTGATATTAAGAACTCTTCATTTAATATTGTGTTTAAGGAGAATGCGGATGTGGATATTGATGGAATAAGAAGGGCTGTTGAAGATGCCGGCTTTGGGGTAGGCAGCCTGAAGCTGACAGGGAGTTTCCAGGAAGTGAAAGTTGACAATGACGCCCATGTGCAGATAGGGGATAAAAATTTTCACTTTCTGAATGTGGGCAGCCAGGTATTGAATGGAGAGCAGACCATCACCGTGGTGGACAAAGATTTTTTAACTGCAAAACAGTTTAAGAAATTCAGCGCTGCCACAAAGATGAGTTGTATCAATACCGGCAAGGCAGGTGTTTCCTGTGCAGGTGTGGTGGCAGGTACAAGGATGTACCACGTTACTATTTAATGATCGTACCGGGTCTGTCTCAAAAGCTATTTATTGCCGGGAAGACGGAAAGGCGGAAAGAAAATGATAAATGAATTTCAATACTTATCGCCTCCGGCGTATATTCCGAAATTGACTTTTGAGATAGGCTCTTTTATAATTAATTTCTAAAAAATGAACCTTAAGAAAATCATTCCTGTACTCCTATTGTCACTGTTCGTCATCCGGTCAAATGCCCAGTTGCCTAATATTACTGATCCAAGAGTGCCTATTAAGTTGCCAACCATCCAGGGAGATTCATTGACACTCGCATCATTTAAGGGTAAAGTGATACTGCTGGATTTTTGGGCAAGCTGGTGTGGCCCCTGCAGGTTCGCTAACCGGCAATTGGTAAAACTGTATGCAAAGTATAAAGCAAAAGGGTTTGAAATATTCAGTGTTTCACTGGACGAAGATAAAAGCGATTGGAAAAAAGCGATAGCCAAAGATAAGATCACCTGGGTGCAGGTAAATGACCCAAGAGGATGGAATGCACAGACAGCGATTAACTGGAATATATCGCAGTTGCCAACAAGCTATCTTATCAATAAAAAAGGAGATGTAGTCAATATTGACCTCCAGGGAAAAGAACTGGAAGAAAGCATAAAGAAGCTTTTGCAGGAATGATCAATTGATTATCATGAAACATTTTATTTTTTTACTGCTGATCTTTTGTTCGTTTATAGCAAAGGGTCAGGAACTATATGTCTTTACTGAACCTGCCTCCAACATGCCCGCTAAATCAATCAGTGTAAGACTAACCGGTATGTTCATGGGACCGCAGGTATGGAATGACAGGCCCATGCAGCGGTATATACCGGAAGTAATGCTGGGGCTGAATAAGAACCTGATGTTGCATGTGGGAACTACTTTCGGAGATATGCATACCAGCAATTTTGCCTGGGAGTCAATTTACCTTTATGGTAAATACAGGTTTCTTTCAAAGGATGAGATACATAAACATTTCCGGATGGCCGTATTTGCAGACGCATCCCACACCCGTGCGCCTTTCCATAATGATGAGATAACATTGCAGGGTGATAAAAGCGGCGTGCAGCTTGGTTTGATAGCTACACAGTTGTGGCATAAACTGGCGGTATCAGGTACGGTAAGTCATACACAGGTGCTGGATAAATCGAGGAACAGTAAAAATGTGATCTATGTTCCCTCCCGTGTGTACCAGGCTATGAATTATTCATTATCCGCCGGCTATTTGTTATTGCCCCGGGAATATACAGATTATAAACAAACCAACCTGAACCTTTACACTGAAGTATTGGCACAGCAGTCACTGGACAGGAAAGCTTATTATGTTGATCTTGCTCCCGCTTTGCAACTGATCTTTAACAGCAATATGAAGCTTAACGTGGGTTATCGTTTCCAGGTGGGAGGTACTATGCAAAGAATGGCCAAAACAAGCTGGCTGATAAGTTTAGAACGAACTTTTTTAAATGCGTTGAAGAGAAAAAGCAGTTAACCAGTATGATAATGCCTATAGTAAAAATTATAAAGCTATCAGCCCTGGTACTATTCAAAATGATTTTTATCAGGAAAAAAGACTGTTGCAGGTGATGAGTATCATCTTTGCTGAAAACAGGATGGTTTACTTTTATCATGTTATCTGAAATGAAAAAAATAGGTATTGCCATATTAGCTCTTCTGTTCATCAGCTCTTCTACCGGTACTGAATTATACATGCATTACTGTATGGATAAGCTGGCGGATTGGGGGTTTGGGCATAATAATTTAAAAACATGCACTGGCTGCGGGATAGAAAAATCAAAGACAGAAAATAATGGCTGTTGTAAAGACGAGCATACATTTCTAAAGAACAATACAGACCAGGAAATTGCTGAAACAGGTTTTGAGCTGGCGCAGGTTGTGGCCGTTGCGCTGCCTGTTTCTTTTATTGAAACAGCTCCTGTTGATTTTCATTCTGTAACCGAAGTAAACCCTGCCAATCATGCCCCTCCCCGAAATAGCGGCGTAGCGGTTTACCTCCGCAATTGCGTTTTCCTTATTTAATATTTACTTCTTCGATAATGGCATTCCTGTATGCCCATCTCACGTTATTATTTCCAGTACAATAAAATATATAAATATGAAATCGTTTAAAATGCTGATGATGGCGGCTTTAACCATCCTGTCTGTTTCGGTTTTCGCACAAAGCACGCCCAGCCAAAGCGGGGACACAACAGCGCAGAAAATAAAAAAACAAAAAACTGAAAAAGCAAAATATACATGCCCCATGCATCCTGATGTGGTGATGAATGAACCGGGTAAATGTTCAAAATGCGGAATGGACCTGGCAAAGACCAAAAAGGAACAAATGAAAATGGAAGTGATGAAAACATATACCTGTCCCATGCATCCGGATATGACAAGTGATACACCCGGGAAATGCCCAAAATGCCAAAGTAAAATGAACCTTACCCAAAAGGAACAAATGAAAATGGAGGTAATGAAAACCTATACTTGTCCTATGCACCCCGGAGTAACAAGCAATAAATCCGGCAAGTGTCCCAATTGCGGTATGGCTATGAAGGAAGTGGCTGCAACCACCCAAACCTGGGCTTGCCCGATGCACCCGGAAGTAACGAGTGATAAGCCGGGAAAATGCTCTAAATGCCGGATGAATCTGAATCTGGCCACAAAAGAGAAAATGAAAATGGACGTCATGAAAGTTTATTCCTGCCCGATGCACCCGGATGTGACCAGTGATAAGCCAGGTAAATGTCCTTCATGCAATATGGATTTGACAGAAAAGAAAACGAAGACCATTCCGGCCATCAGCATTAATCTCAACAAAATGCAGGCGAAATTGAAATAGATATTGTAAGTGTATTTGCCTTTGGGTATCAGCACCCGGCAATATGCGCCGGAGGGTAAGCCCGGAAAGCCCTTTCCTGGATGTCTTACGGTAATAATTCCCCTGGTACAGAGAGCGGCCATTCAAGTGGCCGTTCTTTTTTTTGGCCGTACCCGGTTCAAATATTACATTTGTCTAAATTAATTTTTAGACAAGACTAAAAATATGTTTCAATTGGCCAAAAAAATAAAGGTATTAGCTGCGCTGGTACTATGGATAGTTACGGTCGTTGCCTGCCAGAAACTACTGCCTTCCGCTCCTGCAGATGATGAGTTGCTGGACGGACCGGTAGAAGGATTGACCCCGGAACAGGGCGCTGTCTTTCTCCGGGGTGACGTGGCGTTTAACGATGAAGTGTTTACAAAAGAAACAGGACTTGGGCCTTTGTTTGTCGCTACTTCATGCGGCACCTGCCATGCGGGTGATGGTAAAGGTCATCCATTTACTACATTGACCCGTTTCGGGCAAAGTGATACGATCAACGGCAACCTGTTCCTGCATCTTGGTGGCCCGCAGTTGCAACATCGGGCTATATCTGGTTTTGTGCCGGAACAAATAGCATCAGGGGCGACCTTCTCAAAATTTACTCCGCCTGCTAATACAGGACTTGGTTTTTTAGATGCCGTGCCGGATGCAGCTATCCTGGCACTGGCCGATCCAAACGATGCCAATGCTGATGGAATTTCAGGAAGACCTAACCTGGTTACTCCTCATTTTTATTCAGCGCTCCGGCCAAATAGTATTCCTGCAAATAATAAATACATTGGTCGCTTTGGAAAAAAAGCGGCGACCTATGATCTGCTGCAGCAAACTGCTGCTGCTTACAACCAGGATATTGGTATTACTTCTTCTTATGAATCGTTTGATACTTACACCGGTCAATCCATAGATCCGGAAGTAAGTAATCAAACAGTACTGGATGTAGTATTTTATCTTAAAACATTAAAAGCTCCTGTTCAGCGAAATCAAAATGATGCGGATGTGATGGCAGGTAAACAAATTTTTATGGCTATTAATTGCAGCAAATGTCATGCGCCGCAATTGACAACCGGCATTTCATCCATAGCATCACTGTCCGGCAAAACATTTTTCCCTTATACCGATCTGCTGCTGCATGATATGGGCAGTAGTTTGAATGATGGTTATACTGAAGGTTTGGCACTGGCGCAGGAGTGGAGAACCCCACCCCTGTGGGGATTAGGTCTTTCTAAAAACTCGCAGGGCGGACAGTATTTTTTATTGCATGATGGAAGGGCCAAAACTATTCAGCAGGCGATTGAGTTACACGGTGGTGAAGCGGGCAACAGCAAAAACCAGTTTGTACAGTTGACAGAAGGGGACAAACAAAAACTCATTCAATTTTTAGAAAGCCTGTAGCATGGATAGAAACCAATTTATTAAACAATGCGGCTTTGCGTGCCTGGGTGTAATAGGTGTTTCAGCCATTGCACAAAGCTGTTCTCCATCCCGGCAGTTGAATGTCTCCATTGATGACAACAAACTAATAGTGCCATTATCGGCTTTTGAGAATAAAAAAAAGTTAGCGGATCAGTCATACAGGCCATACATCATTGTTCGTAATGAACAATTGAATTACCCGCTGGTGGTTTATCGCAATAATGAAAACGACTATACGGCTTTGCTTTTACGATGCAGTCACCAGTACAATGAATTGAATGTAAATGGCGAATTGCTTACCTGTCCTGCACACGGCAGTGAGTTTGATACTAAAGGAAACGTAGTAAATGGTCCTGCCAGTGAAAAACTCCGTTCATTTAGTATAACAAAAGACAACCAGCATCTTTATATACAACTGGCATGAAGAAAAAATTACTCATAGCGCTTGCCTTATTGATAACGACAGTTACTTTTTCGCAGAGAGATTCATCCCTTTTCAAAAGAGTAATACCAGATACAGAAAAGACTGTTATGAATATGGATGCTATTTATAATCGTCCTTTGTTGCGGGCAGGCAAGTTGCCTGCTACTTTGGGTGGTTACGTGGAAGCGAATACGGCTTACTTCAGCGAGGACGGTATCACAGAGGGTTTATCATTTCAATTGCCCCGGCTTACCTTGTTTGTAAGCGCCACGATAAAACAACGGATAAAATTTCTTACGGAGATCGAACTGGAGGAAGGTGGCCGGGAGATCAATATTGAATTTGCTTCGGTGGACGTAGAGTTTCATCCCTTACTGAATTTCAGGGGAGGAGTAATTATGAACCCCATCGGTTCATTTAATCAAAACCATGACGGGCCTAAATGGGAATTTATCAGCCGCCCCCTATCATCTACTACTATTATACCTTCTACTTTCAGCAATGTGGGTTTTGGTTTGTTTGGAAAATATGCCAAACGCCAATGGGTATGGGGATATGAAGCCTATCTCACCAATGGCTTTGATGACAGGATCATTAATAACAGCGAGAACCGGACATGGTTCCCTGCTGCCAAAGAAAACGCGGAACGATTTGAAGAAAGTTTCAATGGTATTCCGCTGGTAACATTAAAAGCTGCTGTCAGGCATCGCAAGGTAGGTGAGTTAGGTATTTCCTGGATGGGTGGCGTATATAATAAATTTCGTGAAGATGGAATTGACCTGGATAAAAAACGAAGGGTTGATTTTATAGCGTTTGATTTCAAGACTGTTTTGCCCAAAGCTAAAACGTATATCAATGCTGAATGGGTGTGGGCGATGGTAGATGTGCCTGCAACTTATACGCAACAATTCGGCAGTAAGCAAAGAGGCGGGTTTATTGACATCGTTCAGCCCTTTATTAAGAAGCGCATGCTTGGATGGGATGATGCTACCCTTAATTTCGCTGTTCGTGGTGAATATGCTGATTATAATGTTGGAAAATTCAAGGATACGGGCGGTAATATTTCTGATCATGTAATGGCTATCGTTCCGGCTATCAGTTTCCGGCCTTCTTCTCAAACTGTTTTCCGGTTTAATTATCGTTATGAATGGCGGAGGGATCTGTTAGGTAACCCGGCCAGCAAAACAGCAGGATTTCAACTGGGGCTGTCAACTTATTTTTAACACAGAGGCGGCTTTGCAACCTTGTTTACATTTTAATGGCTAAAGGGACTTTTTTTCAGACGAAAACCGTTTACTTTTACACTCAATGAACTTTGTTGCTTTCATAATGGCGTTTCTGATACTGTCCTTACCTGTATTACCATGCGCGGATGATGCATCTGCATCTGCGACTGATAAAGTGAAGACAGAAATCACAAAACAACATAGTCAGCCGGAAGAACAGGAACATAATGATAACTGTTCCCCGTTTTGTCATTGCACTTGTTGTGCAGGGGTTTCTATCAGCCACGTTTTTGCCAACGTTTCTTCTTTGATACTCATGGATGATAAGTCATACACTTCCTATTTACCCGATAATCTCATTGAGTATTCTTCCCCTATCTGGCAACCACCCCAGTTAAAAGTCTAATTGAATCTTTATTGAGCCCGTCAACCGGGCAGTTATTCATTTATTTAATACGATAAAATCCGTAAGAGATGAAAGTGCTTTTATGTACAGTGCTGTTGTGCAGCGCTATCGCCAGCTATTCACAACAAAGCTTAAAAATTAAAATATTGCGGGGAGAAGGTAAAACCCCGGTTGCTGCAAGTGTATTGATAAAAGAAATGAATAAGGGTATTGCTGCTGATACTTCGGGAATAACTGTTATAAGTTTTCCTGCTAACGGTAACTATACATTGATCATTTCCGCTGTTGGGTATAAGGAGAATGCCGTTAAGATCGCTATCCCTTATCTTGCGGATACATTAGCGGTTGAGCTGGAGACCGGAGAAGAGGACCTTGAAGAAATAATAATACAATCCACCCGTACCAGCCGTACCATCAAAAATGTGCCAACAAGAGTGGAGACAATCGAGCTGGAGGAAATTGATGAGAAAAATAATATGCGTCCTGCTAATGTAGCCATGCTATTACACGAAAGTACCGGCATACAGGTGCAACAGACATCAGCCACTTCAGCTAATGCGAGCATACGGATACAAGGGCTGGATGGAAGATATACGCAATTACTAAAAGATGGCTTTGCCAATTTTGGTAATTTCTCCAGTGGTCTGAGCGTGCTGGAGATACCACCGCTGGACCTGAGCCAGGTAGAGATCATTAAAGGACCTGCTTCGCCTTTATTTGGTGGTGGCGCCATTGCCGGGGTCGTTAACTTTATTTCAAAAAAACCAAAGCTCAAACCGGAGTATAACTTTATCATTAATCATTCTAATATCGGCCAGACGAATATTGGCGGTTATGCTTCGCAAAGGGGAAAAAAAGCCGGTTATAGCTTATTAGCATTGTACAGCAGGCAGAAAACCTATGATGTGGACAAGGATGATTTTACTGAAGTGCCCAAAGCCAATGAATTTACTATTCATCCAAAATTATTTTTTTATCCCAATGAGCAGGCAACGATAACGGTGGGCAATAGTTTTACAAAGGCCGAACGGAACGGCGGCGACATATATGTAGTGAACGGGAAAAGCGATGCTTTACATCAATACTTTGAAGATAATAAGACGACCAGGAACATCAGTACATTTGAACTGGATAAAAGGGTAGGGGATAAAAAGCGCCTGGTGGCAAAACAAAGTTTTAGCGTATTTAACCGTACGATCAAGATTCCTTCTTATACGTTTGGCGGAATAAGTTATAATGCTTTTACCGACATCGCCTATATTGTCAATGCCCGTAATCATGCTTTGGTGTTAGGAGGAAATTTTGTGTATGACAAATTCCGGGAAAAGAATAATAGCAGCGTCAACCGGGACAATTCATCAGCGACAGGCGGCCTTTACGGACAACATACCTGGGATGCATCAGGGAAAATAAAACTGGAAAGCGGTCTGCGTTTGGATATGGCCAGGTACAGCAATTCGGTTTATTCAAATACCGAATTCTTTTTTCTCCCGAGGGTTTCTTTACTGATCAAATACAATACAGAACTATCATCAAGGATCGGCGCCGGCATCGGGTATAAAACACCAACGCTGTTTACCGAAAGAACGGAAACGATACAATACAGGAATGTAGCGCAATTAAATAATGTGAAGTCTGAAAAGAGCTATGGCGGCACTGCCGATATTAATTACAGTACAAGGCTGGCAGAAGAGCTGTCATTCAGCTTAAATCACATGTTTTTCTATACTATGATAAACAAGCCACTGGTGCTTGAAACTGATCTTTCAGGTAACAATAATTTTGTCAATGTATTAAAACCCGTTCATAGCGCCGGCTTTGAAACAAATGTTAAGCTTATTTTCAAAGATCATTTTAAATTATTTTTAGGGTACACTTTTACTGATGCAAAAGCAAAATATTTAACCACCAACCAGTTTCTGCCTTTGGTACCAAAAGGTAAATTGAACAGCGCATTGATCTACGAAAAAGAAGGCGTAATTAAATTAGGACTGGAAGGTTACTTTACAGGACGGCAATATCTTTCGGATGGCATAAGAACACCTTCATTCAAAGAGTTAGGTTTTATGGCGGAAAAAATATTTAAGCAATTTTCTTTGTATATCAACTTTGAAAATTTTACTGATACAAGACAAAGCAGGTATAAAAGTGTAGTGAATGGTTCACACCTTGATCCAACTTTTGATGAAATATGGACACATACAGAGGGGTTTGTTTTAAATGGCGGGATTAAATTGAAACTATAGGGTATAAACTTATTAGTTGGTTTGACCTGGAAAACAAAATTTTTTTCTTTTCCCGCTACCTTTACATTTGCTGCCCGAAACAAAATACCTATGGAGCTTAAATACTCACAACAGATAGGCGCAGCCCTTCATCTTTCGCTGAAACAGATCAGTAATATTCTTGATCTGCACAATGAGGGTTCTACCATTCCTTTTATCGCCCGCTATAGAAAAGAAGCCACCGGCAATCTTGATGAAGTGGTTATTGGGAATGTCATTGACCAGATCAAATACTTCAATGAACTGGAAAAAAGAAAAGAAACAATCGTCAAAACAATTGAAGAAGCCGGCAAGATGACACCTGAACTGAAGAAACGCATTGAAGATTGTATCAATGCTACGGAACTGGAAGATATTTACCTGCCTTATAAACCCAAACGGAAGACAAAAGCTACAGTAGCTATAGAAAAAGGGCTGGAGCCGTTGGCTAAACTTTTATTTGAACAGGGATCATTGAATCCGGAAGAAGAAGCCGCTAAATATATAAACGAAAATGTAAAAGATTTAGCTGAAGCGTTGCAGGGCGCCAGGGATATCATGGCTGAATGGATAGCGGAAAATGAAAAGGCCCGCAATATTATCCGTAAACTATTTACTGAAGACGGTGCGCTTTCTTCCAGGGTGCTTACCAGCAAGAAGGATGAAACTGATGCGCAGAAATACCGTGATTATTTTGAATTCAAAGAACCGCTGGCACAAAGTCCTTCGCATCGTATTCTCGCTATCAGGAGAGGGGAGAAGGAAGGTTTCCTGGTCATGGATATAAATATCGAAAAGGAAAAGGCGGTGGAAGAGTTAAAAAGAAATTTTATTACCTCATCCGGTGCTGCATCACAACAGGTAAGCATGGCGATGGAAGATTCCTTCAGCCGTTTGCTAAAATCTTCTATTGAAACAGAATTCCGGATGGCCAGCAAAACAAAAGCGGATGAAGAAGCGATACGGGTGTTTGCAGAAAACCTCCGTCAATTGTTATTGGCTTCTCCATTGGGTCATAAAAAGGTAATGGCCATTGATCCCGGTTTCAGAACAGGTTGTAAAACGGTTTGCCTGGATGAACAGGGAAATTTTTTGAAATACACTACCATCTTTCCACACGCACCGCAAAACGATTGGAGCGGCGCCACGCAAACGATAAAAGAGCTGGTAGCGAAATATGATATTGAAGCGATCGGTTATGGCAATGGAACTGCCAGTAAAGAAACGGACCAGTTGGTTCGCAATATTGATTTTGGCAGACCTGTTTCTGTTTTTATGGTGAATGAAAGCGGGGCTTCTATTTATTCCGCCAGTGAAGTAGCGAGGGAAGAATTCCCGGATGAAGACCTGACTGTTCGCGGCGCTATCAGTATTGGCCGACGTTTGCTTGATCCGTTAAGTGAGCTGGTAAAGATTGATGCAAAAAGTATTGGTGTCGGCCAATACCAGCATGATGTGAACCAGAACCGTTTGAAAGAAGCGCTGGACCAGGTAGTGGAAAGCTGTGTGAACTTTGTAGGTGTTGATCTGAATACTGCCAGTAAACATTTACTGACTTATGTCTCCGGCCTTAGCGGAACAGTAGCGAAGAATATTGTGGAATACCGTGCTCAGCATGGTGGCTTCAAAAGCCGTGATGAATTGAAGAAAGTCGCTATGCTTGGGCCAAAAGCATTTGAGCAGTGTGCGGGATTTTTAAGAGTACAGGATGCAAAAAATCCATTAGATAATTCGGCAGTACACCCGGAAAGTTATCATGTGGTGGAAGCGATGGCGGCAAAGGTCAATAGTTCTGTTCCGGAATTAATTCAAAACGCGGAAGTAAGAAAACAGATCAAAGCAAAGGATTTTGTTTCGGAAACAATCGGTCAGTTTACTATTGAAGATATATTGAAAGAACTCGAAAAGCCGGGCCGTGATCCGCGTTCGGCTATTGAAGAATTTCGTTTTGCGGATGGCGTGAGTACGATGGATGATCTGAAACCGGGCATGAAGATACCCGGCATTGTTACTAATATTACCAACTTCGGCGCTTTTGTGGACGTGGGTGTTAAGCAGGATGGATTGGTGCATATCTCTCACCTGGCGAATCGTTTTATCAGTGATCCGAACGAAGCGGTGAAACTAAACCAGAAAGTAACGGTGACGGTACTGGAAGTTGATGCTTCAAGGAAAAGAATTGCGTTGTCGTTGAAGGAGGGAGGGGAGAAGCCGGAGGCCGGAAGCCTGCCTGTCGGACAGGTAGGTAAAAAGTCTGAAGCCAGAGGTACGAAGTCTCTGCATGGAAATCAAAAACTAATTATTAAAAAAACCGAACAGTTGAATCCTTTCCAGGCGAAGCTGATGGAGTTGAAGAAGAATTTTAAGGAGTAACGTCGGGGCTTTAAGTTTAGCGGGATACGTAACGCTTCTCTTACCTTCCGTTTGAACTATCCGGAAATTCCGGATAACTGAATCTTCGGTTAACTCGCCGGTTTTGAAAATGTTTTTCAAGTGTTCGCTTACGGGTCTTACATCTACTCCGAATAATTCAGCCATGCGTTTTTAGCTCAGGCAAAATGTTACGCTTTCAAATATCACTTCCACCTTTATATTGCCTTGTGGCGTGGCGTAAAATATGAGTTGATTACGTTTCATGGCTATGTTATTTTTTTGCCGGCATTTACCGCGAAATCCCCGGCAACTGAATTTTATTCTTCTTCTCTTTCCAATTCTTCTCCCATCCTGTATTTAATATCGTGGCTAATAATGAAATCCAATTCCTGCTGAGTAAAGATAAAAAAGATGATGATATACACAGGTAAATAGATAGGCTAAGGTGGATATGCAGCCCGGCAGAATTACAACAGTTGAAACCCGGCATGAAGATACCGGGCATTGTTACCAATATTACCAACTTCGGTGCTTTTGTGGATGTGGGAGTGAAGAGATCCGAATGAAGCGGTGAAACTAAACCAGAAAGTAATGGTGACAGTTTTGGAAGTGGAGACTTCAAGGAAAGAATTGCTTGTCGTTGAAAGAGGGAGGGGAGAAGCCGGAAGCCGAAAGTAAGAAGTCTGAAGTCAGAGGATATATTCGTTAGCCAGCATAGAAAACCACTATGTTGTGTGAAGGTATTTGTCGAAATTCTCGTTAAAGCATACCATTTAGACCATAAATACATGTTATTATACTAAATATGTGGTTTAATTTTATTAAATTAGCATTCTTATATTAGAACAAATTATGGAGTGTACGACGTTTAAATCTGCAATTGACAATACCTTTTCAAGTGTAAGAAATTTTTCTTTTGAAGAAAAGAAATCTTTTTTAAGTGAAGAAAAAATTAATGCACTTCTAGATGCTATTTTAGAGTTTAAAAAAGTTTTTAATGATAAAACCGAAAAAATTAATTCTATAAATAAAAGCATAGAAAAGCTAACTTGGTTTAATGATTTTAATGATGAAACTCTTTTATCATTAAATGACTTGATATCTTCGATTAAAGATGCGCATTCTACTCTTATCAAACAATATGTTTCTTTAAACTACATTCGTTCTAAAGGAATAGCAAAAGAAGAAATAAGTAGATTTAAAAGTGCTATTGATGATTTGAAAGAATCTTACCAAGATTTAGAGTCTGTTTTTTTCTTTTTGCCAGAAATTCCTGATTTTATAGAAACTACAAAGCAATTGTCATTGATTTAATGAAAATCTTTTGTATAGCAGATTTTAAAGTTGAATTCGAGAAACTCAAATCAAAAAATTCATATAATTCGATTGAGGCCGACGTAATAGATTATTTCTTTAACAAAAGTGTTCAAGATTTAAGTTCTGGTACTAGGCTAAATAATAGTAGCGAAACTCCGTATATAAAAAAGAGAATTAATGGAAAAGGAGGTTTTCGATTTTATTTTCTTTTAATAATTAAGGACGAAAATTTGTTTCTGATGTTTGTTCACCCCAAAACTGGGTCTTTGGGTTATGAAAATATAACTGATGAGTCAAAATCCTACCTCTACAAAAGAGTTTTATAATCACTATTGTCCGACTAAATTATAAATAAAAACGGGCAGTTCGTTAGAACCACCCATATTAGTTATGTTTGAGTTACCACACTACAAACATAGCAGATGAGTAAAGATAAAAATTTTGCCGGACAGCCGGTATTATC
>JAATGJ010000095.1 GCA_015654695.1 Chitinophagales bacterium
CGTTACCTCCAGCGGCAAGACGCTGGTGTATATAAAACTGATAGAAGAAGCCATCCGGCAGGGTAAACAGGTATTGTACCTGTTGCCGGAGATCGCACTGACTTCGCAGATCATCCGGCGTTTGCAAAAACATTTTGGCGGGTATATCGGTATCTATCATTCCAGGTTCACGCCCAATGAAAGAGTGGAGATATGGAATAAAGTAAAGAACGGTGAACTGAAGATCATACTTGGTGCACGTTCATCGGTCTTTCTTCCTTTCCAGGATCTTGGTTTGGTGGTTTGTGATGAAGAGCATGATTCTTCATTCAAACAGTATGATCCGGCTCCAAGATATAATGGAAGGGATGCTGCTATTTATTTTGCTTCTTTATTTGGCGCTAAGGTTTTATTGGGCAGCGCTACACCATCATTGGAAAGTTATCAAAATGCAGTAAGTGGAAAATACGGACTCGCTGAACTAACGCGACGATACGGTGATATTCATCCGCCTGTTATTGAATTTATTGATCTGAAAACGATAGAAAGAAAAGATAAGGCGAAAACAATGTTCTCACCACCGCTGATAGAAGCCATTAAGCAGGTGCTGGAGAAACGCAGACAAGTGATCTTATTTCAAAACCGCCGTGGCTACACGCCTTACCAGGTATGTAATGTGTGCGGATGGATACCACAATGCAAATATTGCGATGTGTCGTTAACCTATCATAAGTTCACTAATAAACTTATTTGTCATTATTGCGGCACCACTTATCCGCCGGTGATCACCTGTCTTGCCTGCGGCAATCATGATTTTGTGCAACGGAATTTCGGAACTGAAAAAATAGAAGAGCAGCTGCAGGAAGTTTTTCCTGATGCCAAGATTGCGAGGATGGATGTGGATAGTGTGCGGGGTAAGAATGCACATGATGCATTGATCCAGCAGTTTGAGCAGCGCCGTATAGAAATATTAGTAGGAACACAGATGGTAGTAAAGGGTCTTGACTTTGATACCGTTGACCTTGTAGGCATATTAGATGCCGATGGTTTATTGCATTTCGCTGATTTCCGTGTAAATGAGAGGGCTTTTCAGCTGATGGAGCAGGTAAGCGGCCGGGCCGGAAGAAAAGAAGCTACCGGGAAAGTATTGATACAAACTTCCAATCCTACCCATCCTGTATTGCAGTTTGTGAAGCAGCATGATTATAAGGGAATGTTTGAAGAAGAATTGAAAAAGAGAAAACAATTCGCTTACCCGCCCTATACCCGTATGATCCTGCTGACCTTTAAACATAAAATAAAAGAGGTAGTGGAACATGCTGCGTACCATTTTGCCGAATCGTTGAAAAATAAATATGGTAACTATATTGTAGGTCCCGCCGAACCAGTGGTTAGCCGCATCCGTAATCAGTATTTGATGGAGATGTTATTAAAACTGCCACGAGATAGTAAATTAATCGCCCAATGTAAAAAAGACCTGCTGGAGCACGTAGCCATTTTGCATAATGAGAAAAGATTTAGGAGTGTGGTGATAGTGCCGGATGTGGATGTGGTATGAGGGAGGTGAATAGTGAATAGTGAATGGGCGTGTTCTGATTACTATAGTTCTGAATTAAGGAGAAGAATTGTTTACCCGGCTATAGTACTACTATCATCGTCAGTTGCGGCGCTCCGTTCGGGGTTCTGTCCGCTTCTATTCAGCATTTGCCAGATTTGCTTTTGATCCGGTATCTCTTTTATTCGTGCCGTTTGGGAGAAGAAGCTAACAACAGAAGGAATATCAAATTTTCAAATGGATACGTAAGTTATACCAATATTCTTTTTGTCTTGCGATGTCGTTAAAATCATCCGCTTCAGATTTAATCCGGTTAGAGTGAAATTTTAAGTAATTTTTATAAAAACCTTCCTCTTCTGTTCCAAATGGAGCTTCTTCTTTTATTTTTTGATTTGATTCTGTAAAGAATTTTTCACACGGAAATATTTTTATTTTTCTCAAACTATCTTTATAATATTTGTCATTTTTTTTGTCACTTGTTTCAATAAGAGTTAGTTTGCTTAATGCTTCTTTCTTACTAAACAAGCATATCTCTAATTCCATTGCACCACTTTCTTCTGAAGTCAGAAAGCCAGTTGTATTGTAATTTGTATAAAGTGCGGTGATAAATTTAGATACTCTTTCTGGATTTTGCTTTATGTCTAAATCATGATATTTTATATGGGATTCTTCCGGAAAAATCGCATCGTATAACGCAGGAATTGATGAAATTGCCTTTGCACGCCAATTAACATATTCTATAAGAAAAGGGACTTGGATTTCAGATTTGCTTTTCCAAATTTGAATATCGTCGCCGTAAAAAAGTGCTGTTCGATATTTCGTTCCAAAGAAAATATAGTCTTCGATTTTTTCTTTATTCTCATTTACTCCATGAAAGAAAAGAGTGTTTTTAGGAATGATGCAATATCCAAAAATGTTGAGTAGATTACTCATGGTCTTTCATTGATATGGATGTAAAATTTACTTTGTAGCAACTGTCGCCGATTATTATGAGTTCTCCTCCCAAATTTAATTCATTACCAATTCCAATCAAAAATTAGTCCCGGTGTCTCTGGTATTCGTGCTGTTGGTGAGATACTTCGCTTCTTTCAGGACAGCAGCAGTAGTGCAGATGGTTCGTATTGCCGGTTATAAAAACCTGCTGCAAAGTGTTGCTAAATCTGGGGGTTCGCAGAGAAAGCTTAATTGCTTTTTGAATTGACGGTGGGCAACGACAACCAATGTTAGTTGGAGCGTTTTTTCCCGGGATGGCCGATTTTTCAGCATTTCATTTGTCTTGGCAAGTTTTTCAGCAAAAAGTATTTTGTCTTTGTGTTGTTCTAAAGACTTATCAATACGTACTATGGGTACTTTACTTTTAATAAGTTCATGTATTTTCATATTATGCAATCCTCTTTGCCCTTCTTGAAGTACGTTTTTTTAATCGCCGCTTTTCTAATAATGCCCTTTTTGCTTTGTTGGCTTTTATAAACTTGCTGATAGCAAGTGCCTCACTTTTGGTTAATGGCCCTTGCCCACCAATAAAATCAACATCAAGTTCTGTTTTACTTTGTCTCATGTCGTTTGATTTTTAAAATGCCTGTTAATAAGATTTAATGCTGCTTTTGTTTCAATGATCATAACTCTTCCACCAAAATGAAATGCGCCTAAAGTCATTTCAATCGCAGAAAAACCTGCTGTTAGCATTTAATTATTCAGCTTTCTTATTTCTCTATACTCATACCCAAAAACCCCTTCCTTATTCCCTTTTGCTGCAGCCATCATGGCCTTTGCCACAACTTTTGCATGTACAGGTTTGTATTTTGAAGGAATAAGAAACGATAATGCAGACATTACTCCGTTTCCTATCTTTTCTCCCAACCGGAATTCTTTTCTATCTCCCTGCAACACAGATGGCCGCATGATATGAAGAGAATGCAATCCAACTGATTCTACCACATCTTCTACTTCTCCTTTCAGGTGCAGGTAAAAGTTTTTGCTCTTGCTGTTGGCGCCAACTGCAGAAACCAGCACAAAAGTTTCGCAACCAGTCATTTTACTAAAACGGGCCGCTTTCACTGGTATATCATAATCCACTTTGCGGTAAGCTTCTTTATCTCCTTTTACTTTTTTCTGTGTAGTGCCTACCGTACAAAAAACAACATCACTGTTACTTAACGCTACCAGCAATGAATCACTATCAGCAAAGTCCACCAGCTTTTTCTCTAATTTGGGATGAGAATATTCCAACGGACGCCGGATAAGAATCTTTACCGTATCATAAACCGGGTCGTTTAGTAATTCATCGAGTAAGTAAGTTCCGATAAGCCCGGTAGCGCCAATAAGGGTTGCTGTTTTTACACTCATGATTTAATGTTAATTTGCCGGGTATGGGCTGACCAAAAGACTTTAAGAAATAAATGCCGGTAAGGCGGAAAGACGGCAAGTATTGGCTTCCAACTTTTTTTCTTACCGGCTCCAAGTCTTCCCGGCAACCAGTTATTTTTTATTTAATCCCTGTCCGGTTATGCAAATTCAGGAAAATATTTCACTTAAGCCCTTTAATACTTTCGGCATTGGTGCAAAAGCCCGGTATTTTTCCGCCTTTTCCAATGTCGGTGATTTAGCAGAACTCCTGGCGCATGGTCCCCGGCTCACGACTCCCGACTCACGACTCCCGACTCTTGTTCTCGGCGGCGGCAGCAATATGCTTTTTACAAAAGATTTTAATGGGGTGATTTTAAAAAATGAGATGAAAGGGATAGAAAAAATAAGCGAAGATGAGAATTCAGTATATATAAAAGTAGGAGCGGGGGAAAACTGGCACCAGTTTGTTTTGTATTGCATAGAGAATAATTATGCGGGCATAGAGAATTTATCCCTGATACCCGGGTGCGTTGGCGCTACCCCGATGCAAAATATCGGCGCTTACGGAGTAGAGATCAAAGAAGTGTTTCATGAGCTAACGGCTTTTCACCTGGAAGAAAAAAGTAATTATACTTTCCGGTTAAAGGATTGCCAGTTTGGTTATCGTGATAGTGTTTTCAAACACAAGTATAAGAACCAGTTTGTGATCATCAATGTTACTTACCGGTTAAATAAGCAACCGGTATTTCATACCAGTTATGGCGCTATTGAGCAGGAACTGGAAAGAATGGGAATAAAGGAATTAAGTATCCGGGCCATTTCCAATGCCGTAATAAATATCCGTTCTTCCAAATTACCTGACCCGAAAGAAGTGGGTAATGCAGGAAGTTTTTTTAAAAACCCCTCTGTTGAAAAAGATAAATATGAACAACTAAAATCTGAGTTTCCCGCTATCGCTGGTTATGAAAATGCGGATGGTACACTGAAGCTGGCTGCGGGCTGGCTGATAGAACAATGCGGATGGAAAGGTTATCGCCAGGGAGATGCAGGCGTGCATCCAAAGCAGGCCCTTGTCCTGGTCAATTATAATAATGCTTCAGGTTATGAAGTATATGAATTGAGTGAGAGGATACTTCAAACTGTTAATGAAAAATTCGGCGTCCTGCTGGAAAGAGAAGTTAATATCATTTAGGCGACCTTCGTTATTATGCTTCTTCATCAAACTCTTCTTCATAATCTTTATTGCCGAAATTCATCATGCTGCCCATCAGGTCTTTGAACTCAATCTTATTCTCAAATATTTTTTTACTGATCAGTGAATACGAAGCAAGACCATGTAATACAAATTCCATCAGCAAAGCGGCCTGTTCTTCATTAGCCTGTGCAAAATATTTTTTAACCAATGAATGAAGACCGTCCACGTGATACAGCAATATGGTTTTATCCTTATCAGAAGTATTGAAAGAAATATTAAGGTTATTGCCTTTGTCAAACCAGCTGATGATGGATTTATAAGGATTCTCATCCGGTTTTTCCTGTTGCGATGGTTTGCCTGTGTTCTTTCTTTTTTTCAGCGAATCAGGATTGGGAAAATACTGAACGAACTGTGTGCGGATAGCTTTTTCCACTAAGTTCATAGCTACCTGGTAAGGGCCTTCCTGTTCGCCTTCATATACCAGCTCCACTTTTCCGGTAATAGAAGGAATGATACCCACCAAATCAGCGATCCAGATCTGTGTATTTTTTTCGTCATTGATGATGGCCCTTCTTTCTGCGGAACTCACGGCATTTTCAAAAGCGGAAATAGTAAGCCTTGCACTCACACCACTTTTCTTGTCCACCAGTTCACTACCCCTTGCTTCAAAAGCTACCTGTTCTATTAACCTCTTTACGAGGTCAGCTACTTTGACTTTGGCCTTTTGTTCATCACTGATCACAGCTTCCTGTTCCGTTATTTCCAGCGCTTGTTCCAGCGACTTGGGATAATGCGTCAGTATCTGGCTCTCTATCCTGTCTTTTAATGGGGTCACAATCGAACCGCGGTTGGTATAGTCTTCCGGGTTAGCGGTAAATACAAAGAGAATATCCAATGGCAAACGCAATTTAAAACCACGTATCTGCACATCACCTTCTTCTAAGATATTAAATAAGGCCACCTGTATCCTTGCCTGCAGATCCGGCAATTCATTGATAACAAAAATACCCCGGTTGCTGCGGGGAATGATGCCATAGTGCAATACCCTTTCATCGGCGAAACTCAATTTCAGGTTAGCGGCTTTTATAGGATCAATATCACCAATAAGATCGGCGACGCTGACATCAGGAGTAGCTAATTTTTCTCCATAGCGTTCGCTGCGGTGCATCCAGTGTATGGGAGTTCCATCGCCATATACTGCTATCTGATCCAGTGAATATTTTGAAACAGGTTTTAGCGGGTCATCATTAATATCACTTCCTGATATGATGGGGATATATTCATCCAGCAATTCTACCATCTGGCGGGCCATTCTTGTTTTGGCCTGGCCACGCAAACCGAGGAAAAGGATATTGTGTTTGCTCAGCAAAGCCCTTTCTACATCAGGGATTACACTGTCTTCATAGCCCACAATTCCCGCGAAAGTATTTTCCTTGTTCTGTAGTTTGACGATAAGGTTCTGCCGTATCTCTTCTTTAATACTTTTGGGTTTATAGCCAGCAGCTTTTAATTCGCCGAGTGTTTTTATTTTTTTAATATCCATTTATTTATCGCCCGTTATTAGTTTGTAATTAGTTATTTCATTTTTTTTAAGGGAATTAACCACTAATTCAAAATCTTCAAATTTTGTATTCGGTTCACCAATTATATATATACGAATAACTTTATTTTGCTTTCTGCATTTTTCTTTAAATTCAGAGATTGCATTTTCGAGTAGTTGTTCATTTGGCGCTAACAGCTTAACGTATTTATCCTTATTGTAAGTTACATCTGTTTTATATAGTATCGTCCTGTCATTTTTGATTTGTACATAAAAGGCGAGTTCGTTTTCCGGTATTTCGTCATGTGAAACTGTTTCGGCAGGGTTGATTTCTAGTGGTTCAGGTGTCTGGAGAAAATTCGGAGAATAGAAAAAGTTTTCTTCATTTTTATTTAAAGCAACTAATTGAAAACTTTTTATTTTACAGATTTCCATTAGATCTAATGCGTCTACTGTTGTTTTGTAGGAAGTGTACTTTGTTGGCTTAAGAAAAACAATAAAATTGTTTCCTTTTGTTTTCTTGTTTTCCGCCAGAAGATTCCTGAAATTATTATGATTATATATTTTCCCTTTACCTATCATGGTATCAGTGTAACAAAACCAGCTAATGTCACTAAATAGAACAACAGAAATTGTGTTACTGTCCGGGTGGGGTTTTTTGATATATTCTTCTTTTGGTAAATCAAGCTCCAGATGTTGCCAATTTTCATTACTCCAACTCCCACAACTACTTAAAAAAAGTAAAATGGATATGATGATATTCTTCGGATCAAACTCAATCAATTGCATCAGTAAACAGTTTTTCTTTTCCCGTTCTCAAAATCCTTAAAGATAAACGCCCCAAGCTTATCTAACGACGCAAAAAAGGCTTTACCATTATTTGTTTCCGTAAATTCCTGTACAAATCTTTGCAAGTAAGGGTCTGTAGCGATCATAAATGTTGTGATCGGTATTTTCAGTTTCTTACATTGTGCAGCCAGGTTCATACAGCGGCTCACCACTTTTCTATCCAGCCCAAAACTATTCTTGTAATAACGTTTGCCGATCTTCAGGCAGGTAGGTTTGCCATCCGTGATCATGAATATTTGCTTGTTGGGATTTTTTCTTCTTCGTAAAATATCCATCGCCAACTCTAACCCCGCTACCGTGTTAGTATGATAAGGGCCTACCTGTAAATAAGGGAGGTCTTTTATTTCAATAGGCCACGCATCATTGCCGAATACGACAATATCCAGTGTGTCCTTAGGATATTTTGTTTGTATCAGTTCGCTTAGCGCCATCGCTACTTTCTTGGCAGGGGTAATGCGGTCCTCGCCGTATAATATCATGGAGTGGGAAATATCAATCATCAGTACAGTGGATGTCTGAGCTTTGAAATCTGTTTCCCGGATACTCAGGTCATCTTCCTGCATCATAAAACTCTCCACGCCATGATTGATCTGCGCATTGCGGATACTTTCGGTAAAATCAATTTGCTCCAGCATATCGCCAAACTGGAATTGCCTGGTCTCAGGATTCAGTTCATCGCCCTGGCCCGGTTTGAAACTATGATGATCACCCTGCTTTGTTTTCTTCAGCTTGCCGAAAATCTCTTCCAGGCTTTTTTTGCGGATGGTTTGTTCTGTTTTGGGTGTGATCTTTATCTGCCCCTGCTGGTTATCTTCGGTGATATATCCTTTTTCTTTCAGATCATCCAGGAAATCGCCCATCCCATATTCATCATCGGTGAGCTCATATTTTTTGTCCAGTTCATTCAGCCATTGAAGCGCCTCGCTTACATCACCGCTGGTGTACGTAAGCAGTTGCGTGAACAGGTCAAGCAATTGCTCAAACCGGCCTTTGCCTTCGCTGCCGGGATCAAATTTTGTAAAATGGAAACCTTTCATAATTGTGCTATCAGAAGTCGGATGTCCGAAGTCAGAGGAGTACTTAATCAGCAAAAGCTTTCCTGCCTCAAACTTTCCGCTTCCGACCTCGTTCCGGCAATTTACGATAAATCTTACTGCCGTATAACCCTGTTAACAACAACTTAAAACTAAACTGGTTCAGCGGGGCACAGCTTTTACAAAATACAGGCTGATTAATTGCCCGGAACTATGGTACAATTTAAAAATCCCCGGTCTGGCTAATGGCTACATAATTCTTTCACTTCCTTACCTTTGCCATCTTATGGCTGAAGAAATAAAGAAAGAAGAAAAATCGCTGAATTTTTTAGAAGAGATCATCGAAGAGGATCTGAAAAGCGGTAAATACAAAAGCATTGTTACCCGTTTTCCCCCGGAGCCAAATGGCTACCTGCATATGGGCCATGCTACCAGCATTTGCCTGAACTTTGGGTTGACTAAAAAGTACTCAGGCTATACCAACCTCCGTTTTGATGATACCAACCCCTCTACCGAGGAAACGGAATATGTGGATAGCATAAAAGAGGATATAAAGTGGCTGGGCTTTCAGTGGAAAAACGAGCACTATGCTTCCGATTATTTCGACGAGTTATATGAGTATGCTGTGACGCTTATTAAAAAAGGGCTTGCTTATGTAGATGATCTGAACGCAGATGTAATAGCCGCAATGAAAGGAAGCCCTACGGAGCCGGGTACTAACAGCCCATTCCGTGATCGCAGTATTGATGAAAACCTTTCGTTATTTGAGCGGATGAAGAATGGCGAATTTCCGGATGGTACGCATACTCTAAGGGCCAAAATAGATATGGCGCATACCAATATGCTGATGCGTGATCCGCTGCTCTATCGCATCAAACATGCGCATCATCACCGGACAGGTGATAAATGGTGCATTTACCCGATGTATGATTTTGCACATGGGCAGAGCGATAGCATAGAACAGGTGACACATTCTATCTGTACGCTGGAATTTGTTCCTCACCGTGAACTGTACGATTGGCTGATAGAAAAGTTAGAAATATTTCCTTCACGGCAGTATGAATTTGCCCGCCGCAATCTTTCTTATACGGTCATGAGTAAAAGAAAACTGTTGCAATTAGTGACGGAAAAGCATGTTGACGGCTGGGATGATCCGCGTATGCCCACTATTACCGGTATGCGCCGTCGTGGTTATACTCCTGAAAGCATCCGTGATTTTTGTGATAGGGTAGGGATAGCGAAACGGGATAATGTAACAGATGTGGGATTGCTGGAATTTTGTGTACGGGAGCATTTGAATAAGATAGCCCTTCGTCGTATGGTGGTGTTTGATCCTGTCAAAGTAGTATTGACTAATTATAATGAACTGCCCGGGCAAACCGAGATGCTGACCAGTGAGGATAATCCTGAAGATGAAAAGAGTTCACACCGGGATATACCTTTCAGCAAAGAACTGTATATAGAGCGGGAAGATTTTATGGAGAATCCCCCGAAAAAATTCTTCCGCCTGGCGCCGGGACAGATGGTAAGATTGAAAAGCGCTTACATTATTAAATGTGATGACGTGATAAAAGATGAGACAGGCGCTATTACAGAACTGCATTGTACCTATATACCTGAAAGTGTAAGTGGTAATGATGTATCGGATATTAAGGTAAAAGGCACATTGCACTGGGTAAGCGTCAAACACGCTATCACGGCTGAACTGAGAATGTATGACCGCCTGTTCAAAACAGAAGATCCTTCTAAAGAAGAAGGTGATTTTAAAGACTATATTGACCCGGATTCTTTACAAACGATAAAAACAGTGTATGCTGAGCCTGCGTTGAAGAAGGCAAAATTTGATGAACGTTACCAGTTTTTGCGCAAAGGATATTTTACACTGGATAAGGATACCAGTGAAAGCCGGATGGTATTTAACAGGACGGTGACATTGAAAGATAGCTGGAAACCCCAGCCCTCAAAAGGCGGGTAGAACACCTGTTATACTAAATTAACTATAAAGAAAGAGGCATCACTACAGAATGATGCCTCTTTAGTTTAATTTTAAGTATATGAAAAAGATACTTGCTGCTTGTGTTATTATTTTTTCCGCATTTATCAATGCAGACAACCCGTTGAAAAATACTAAATGGACGGGAGAAGGTGGTCTGGTTGTTTTTTTTACTGCATCAGATTCTGTTAAGCTGCTGGCAGATGATCAATTGATCACAACAGCCCAGTACAAGGTGAAAGACAGCCTCCTTATATGGAGGGATATTACAGTAAGCAATGCTACCTGCGACACCAGTATCAGGGGCACTTACATTTACCGTATAAAAGAAGATGTATTGACTTTCCGGATTGTTTCCGACAGATGCGAAGACAGGGCGAATATAATACAGACACTGGTACTGCTAAAGAAGTAGAACCTCTATTAAGGGTAGCAGGCTATTTGCACAGGATTATAGAAACCTGCCTTTATGCGCTTCTTGTCACTACCTGTAACTACGTTGATCCTTACATATAAAACTGCTTGTAGTAAAAACTCTACAAAAGGCGGGACGATTTAATTACCCGCTTATCATTCGTAATTCTATTTTTTAGCGCCTGTTTTCATTGTTTCTTTGTGTCATCAGTAAGGAACGGAAAAATCCAGTATCCCTGAAAAACAACTTAAAAACACCAAGCAGTCTTTCGATATCAAATACCCTTGAAAACGATAAAGTAAACCGTCCATTTACTTTTTTTAACCACCTTGTTTTATAGCAAGGTGGTTTTTTATAGGGTTGATTTTATTTCCAGTCCCAGGCCACTACCGCCCATTCATCCAGGTTATTCCGATGAACATCTATTATTTTAAAACCCACTTTCTCGTGCGCCCGCAATGAACGATGGTTACGTGTGGATATTTCTGTAACAAAAAGATCAAAGCGGGATTGATAAATTTTTTTATGATGCCCGTACAGTTGTTCAAATAAACCTTGTCCCCGGTATGCCTTGGCTATACAAATTTGTCCCATGACATAAAACCGGTAATTGGTTAAAGGTTGATTATTCCAGCTTAGTTTACCGAGCAATGCAAACATCGGTTCAAGGTCAGGCATCAACTGGCGGCATTCCTTTAGCATTGTCAAAGCATAAGCCACCACTTTATCATCATCTTTAATGATAACAGCAGGAGCCAGGCCGTTCATTTGCTGCAGCGTTTGCAGATCATGATGAAGTGTCACAAATCCCTGCGACTGCATTTCGGTGTCATCAATATTTTGGATAAGATTTTCTTTCTGCAACCGGAGTATTTGCTGCAGTTCTTCTTTAGTATTGACAAGAGTGGAAAGAAGCATGGAATTTATTTATATTCCCCGTACACCTCTCTCAATGTATCCGCGATCTCCCCAAGCGTACAATAATTCTCTGCCGCTTCTATCACTACCGGCATAATGTTCTCATCGCTGTTAGCCTTATCATTGAGTTGTTGTAAGAGATTATCGCATTTAGCATGATTACGGTTATAGCGAAGCTTTTTTAATTTTTCTGTTTGTACCTGCCGGATAGAATCGTCTATTTTAAACCCGGGTATTGGCTGTTCAATACCTACCTGGAATTTATTGACACCAACGATTATTTTTTCAGCGTTTTCTATCTGCCGCTGGTATTCGTAGGCGCTCCGGGCGATTTCGTCCTGGATAAATCCCTGTTCTATGGCGGAGACACTGCCTCCCATTGCATCTATCTTACTGATCAGTTGCCATGCTTTTTCTTCCACTTCATGCGTCAATGATTCTACAAAGTATGATCCTGCCAGGGGATCAACGGTATCTGCTATGCCACTTTCGTAAGCGGCTACCTGTTGTGTACGCAATGCTATTCGTGCCGCTTCCTCGGTAGGCAAACTTAATGCTTCGTCATAGCCATTAGTGTGCAATGATTGGGTGCCGCCCAGTACAGCCGCTAATGTTTGTATCGTTACCCGTGAAATATTATTGAGTGGTTGCTGCGCTGTCAATGTACTGCCGCCGGTCTGCGTATGAAAGCGCAGCATCATGGCTTTGGGATCGGTAGCGCCAAGTTCCTTCATCATGGTCGCCCACATCCTTCTTGCCGCACGGAACTTAGCCACCTCTTCAAACAAATTATTATGCGCATTAAAGAAAAAAGAAAGGCGTTTGCCAAATACATTTATATCCAGGCCTTTTTCCAGCGCTGCTTTTACATAAGCTTTTCCATTGCTCAGTGTAAATGCGATCTCCTGTACGGCGGTACTTCCTGCTTCACGTATATGATAACCGGAAATAGAAATGGTATTCCATTTGGGCAGATCATTAGCGCACCATTCAAAAATATCCGTGATGATGCGCATAGAAGGTTTGGGCGGATAGATATAAGTGCCCCTTGCGGCATATTCTTTCAGGATATCATTTTGTATAGTACCGGTTATTTTTTTCAGGTCAGCACCCTGTTTTTTCGCTAAAGCGACATAAAGCGCTAAAAGAATATAACCCGTAGCGTTGATGGTCATGGACGTACTTACCTCTTCAAGCTTTATTCCTTTGAACAATGTTTCCATATCGTCAATGCTGTCAATGGCCACACCTACTTTGCCTACTTCGCCATCCGCCATAGCGTGATCACTGTCGTAACCGATCTGTGTAGGAAGATCAAACGCTACACTTAACCCGTTAACACCCTGGGATAATAAATAATGATACCGTTTATTGCTTTCTTCAGCAGTAGAGAAACCGGCATATTGCCGCATGGTCCATAGCCTGCCACGGTACATGTCGGGTTGTATGCCTCTTGTGAATGGAAATGTACCAGGCTGTTCGTTGCCGGTTACCTGTTTCCTGTCACTGCTTACCGGTATATCTTCATTTGTGTAAACCGGTTTTATTTTTATACCGGAATCCGTGTAAATTGTTTCTTTAGACATAAATTTCTTTAACCGTGATCAAAAAACGGATAACAGGAAACTGGCAACTATTTCATGAGCTTCTTCGCTTCATAGTTCAGTGCTTCCAGTACTATAGTATGCAGTTCGCCTTTTTTTTGTGACATTACAAATTCCAGCAAACGGCGGCTCAGATCCAGGCCTGTTCCTTCGGGTGGCACGGTAGAAGCTACCTGGTTAACGATAAGCATATTCTGATCTTTCAGGTTTCTTACTGCATTCCAGGCAACAGGGCTTACATATATCTGCTGTGTAGCATTGTATTCATATTCCTGCTTGATTGATTCCAGTAATAATACCTGCATTTCTCTGGCCCCGATACCGGGTACATTTAAACGGCTTACCAAATTGGGAAGTGCAATCCTTTCTGACAGCATTACCAGTCTTTCATAAGCCTGTAGTTGCAGCGGCCTGGCTGTAAAAGATGTATCATCGGCTTTTGGTTTTTTTCGATCACTATTCCAGAAATAAAATGTGCCCAGAGCTATCAGCAAAGCCACTGTAGAAACGATCAGCGAAACCATTGTAATTTCCATTATAACGTATTTAGGCTCAAATGTAAGAAGAAACCGGAAGCTCTCAGGAGGATAGTGGGATGCAGGATACCAGATACCCGATGTTGGATGACGATTGCTGGTACTTGTCCCTTGTTCCTTGTGCCTTACCTCTTGTAGCTTGTTTCTTTTATTCTTATTTTTGCTGTATGGAAACTATAATAACAACACCAGTAACATTGACGCAGGGAGCTATTACCCAGGTAAGGAAGCTGATGAGTGAAGAAGGATTTGATACCACGCAGGCATTACGTATAGGAGTGAAGGGGGGCGGCTGCTCCGGGATGACTTACATACTCGGGTTTGACCACAAACAGGATACAGATGAAACGTTTGATATTGAGGGCATTTCCTGTATCATGAATAAATCTCATGAAATGTACTTATACGGCATGCAGGTTGACTGGCAGGACGGGTTGAATAACCGGGGTTTTGTTTTTAAAAATCCCAATGCGAGTACTACCTGCGGATGCGGGACTTCTTTTGCTGTATAATTTTTTTTTGAGCTAGGTTCTATCTTCCTGTTTTTAGCCAGTAACGTGTCAGCGCTCTTGTTAGACTCCAAGAGTTTTATACACGTCATTCAGTATATTTTTATTACTGGCGAGCAGCAGCAATTTATCGCCTTCTTCCAGTATCGTAGATCCGTTGGGTTGTATATACTTTCCATCCCGAACGAGTAATACTATCAATGTGGGTTTGGGTAATTTTAATTTTACGATTGCTTTTCCTACGGCTTCGCTATTGCCGGGCAGGATAACTTCTACAAATTCTGATTGCATGGTGTCATACAATTCATGGTCAAGCGCCGTCATTCGTTTCGCTTTTTTCGGCACAGTTACTTTCAGCCAGTCAGCTACAATATGCAGCATGGAGCCCTGCAGCATTACCGACGAAACGGAGATAAAGAACACCAGGTTAAATATCATATCCGCTTTTTCAAGACCTGCTATCAAAGGGTAGGTAGCAAATACAATAGGAACAGCCCCGCGAAGACCCACCCATGAAATGAATAGCTTGTCCCTGATCCGCAGCTTGAAAAAACTGAGACTTATAAAAACAGCGATGGGTCTTGCAAAAAAGATCAACACAGCGGAAATAAGTAAACCAATGCCAATTACCGGCCAGATACGGGATGGGAAAACCAGTAAGCCTAATGTTAAGAACATAACGATCTGCATCAGCCATGCCTGCCCGTCATAAAACTTAATGATACTTTTCTTATGAATAAAATTACTGCTGCCCAGTACCATAGCGGCCAGGTAAACAGCAAGAAAGCCGTTGCCTCCAATAATATAGGTAGAAGAAAAAGTAAAAAATATCATCGCCATTATCAGTACAGGGTACAAACCTTCTGTATCTAATTTTATTTTGTTGATAGCAATCACCATTAGTTTGCCCAAAACAATTCCGGCTATGCCGCCGATCACCATTTGTTTTACAAACTGGAAAATGAGTAAAGGAACAGATGCATCACCATGGGCGACCAGGTAAGTAAAACTGATAGTAAGGATATAAGCCATTGGGTCATTACTGCCGCTCTCCAGTTCCAGTACATGCCGCAGGCTTCCCTTCAATGCAACATTTTTTGTACGCAGTATAGAAAAAACGGCTGCTGCATCAGTAGCGGAAACAATAGATCCGAGCAAGAGACCTTCCAGTATCGTAAAGTCGGTAATAAGATGTACAAATATCCCTACAATGGTGGCCGTGAGCAGGACGCCAAGAGTGGATAAGGCCACCCCCCGCCATACAATGGGCTTTACGCTCTCCCATTTAGTATCCATACCCCCGGAAAACAAAATGAAATTGAGAGCCAATACACCAAGTATTTCCGCCATGTGCGGATCGTTGAAATATATTTTACCAATACCTTCTGAACCGGCCAGCATACCAATCGCCAGGAATAAGATCAGCGTGGGGATGCCTAATTTAATAGATGTTTTGCTGGCCAGGATGCTGGCCGCAAGCAGTATAGAACCTGCCAGCATTATATTTTCCGCTGTAAATGTCATGGATGAAGTAACCCGGTTTGTCTAAAAATACTGAATCAAACTGGCATATCCCGTTTGGAAATGACATAAAAAAACCTGTCAGGTTTTAAACCAGACAGGTTTGCAAAAATATTCTTAAGCAACTACGATTTTACAGGCGCTGGCTTTTCAGGCAGTGTTGTTTTAACTGTTGCTGTTGATTTCTTTATTCCTAACTTTTTTGTCCCGAGGTCAACCAATATCGGTGCGGCTACGAATATGGAAGAATAAGTACCGGTGATAACACCAATCAGCATGGCGAATGCGAAACCTCTTGTTACCTCGCCACCGAAGATGAACAGAATAAGTATTGTCAGGAACACGGTCAACGAGGTCATGATAGTACGGCTCAGTGTTTCATTGATCGCCCTGTTGATCGTTTCAGCAAGCGGGGCAGCGGGATAGAGTTTCCTGTCTTCACGAATACGGTCAAATACGATCACCGTATCATTCATGGAGAAACCGATCACCGTCAATATTGCTGCGATAAAGTGCTGATCTATTTCAAGCGGGAATGGCACAATGCTTTTTGCAAAAGAGAATACGATAAGTGTTACCAATACATCGTGCATTAATGCGATAATGGTTCCCAGTGAATATTTCCAGTCGCGGAAACGTATAAAAATATAGAGGAAGATCACAAAAACAGAGAAAATAATCGCTTGCAATGCACCTTTCTTCAGGTCATCGGAGATAGTAGGCAATACTTTTTTAGAAGCGATCTTGCCGATCTTATCCGCGGCGGTAGCATTATTTGTCTGATCAAATTTTTCGTAAGTAACATCGGCTCCAAAATGCTTTTTCAAACCTTCATACAACTTTCCTTCTACCAGTGAGTCGGCATTTGCACGTGTGTCTTTTATCAAATAGGAGGTAGTGATATCCAGTGTGCTGGCATCACCTACCGTTTTGATGATCGGGTTCTCATTCTCAAACGCCGTTTTCAATTCACTGCGTACGAGTTCTACATCTACTTTTTTATCAAAGCGGACAGTATAGCTTCTTCCTCCGTCAAACTCAACACCATAGTCAAACCCATGAAAGTAAGAGGCTATTCCAAGCGCCAGTACGACAAATGAAATGGCATAGGCGATCTTCCGGAATTCAATGAATTTGAATTTCGCATGTTGGAATACCTTGCGGGAAACAGGAGTAAAATATTCCAGGTGACGTTTTTTATTAGTAAAAATATCAGTGATCCAGCGACTGACAAGGATACCGCAGAATAAGGACAAGAGGATACCAAGTATCTGCGTAGTCGCAAAACCTTTTACGGGGCCTAATCCAAAATAAAACAGGATCATGGCAGTCAGCAGAATGGTGATGTGCCCGTCCAGTACAGGCGGTAAAGAACGCCGGTAACCTTCATTGATAGCCGGGATATAACCTTTACCCTTTGTCAATTCCTCTTTGATACGTTCATATATAATTACGTTGGTATCCACCGCCATACCGATGGTCAATACCAAACCCGCGATACCGGGAGCCGTCAGCGTAGCGCCAAGACCAGCCAGGACACCCACGGTGAAAAGAAGATTTAATATCAATGCGATGTTGGCTACCCATCCTGCTGTATTATAATAGACCAGCATTAGAATGAAGATGACGATAAAAGAAATACCAAAAGCCATCATACCACCCCTGATCGCTTCACTGCCCAGGGTAGGACCTACCTGTTGTTCCTGCACGATTTTAGCGGGTACGGAAAGTTTACCTGCACTTAATATTTTAGCCAGATCCTGCGCTTCTTCCACTGAAAAGCCCCCGGAAATGCTGGAAGTTCCGCCTGTAATGGGCTCATTAACCCGCGGCGCTGAATAAACAATATTATCTAATGCGATAGCGATATACTTATTATCATTAGGGTCACCGGGTTTGCCGGCCGCCTTTGTTGTCATAGCAGCCCATTTGGTTACGCCAGTTCCATTCATGTTCATTTTTACTTCCGGGTTGCCTGTCTGCCCGTAATCCATAGAGGCGCTTGTAATAGATTCACCTTCCAGTTCGGGCTTTTCCCTGCCATACGTTTTGATTGCATGCAAAGAAACAACAGGTGATTTTTTTTCCGGCTTGCTGTACATCCACACTATATCAGAAGGGAAAATACCACGAAGCGCTTCAGATTGTAAATAACTTCTGACTAATCCTGTATCTTTTATAAGTACCCGGCCGATTATTCCATTGTTAACAATTCCACTCTGATCAACCGAGAAACCAATGTATGCTGCGAGATGTTTTTTCGAATCATCATTTGCGTTGGCTGCTCCTATTTTCTTTGTTGTGTCGGTGTTTTCTCCGGGTGTTTTACCAAGTTGTGAAACTTTTCCGCTTGCAGTATCGTTAGGATCTGTGATCGTTTTCCTGGTTGTATCAGCCGGGTCTTTTTTTAATGTATCAACTGCGGCAGCTTTGCCACCCATCATAGCAAAGAAAGCTTCATCCGCTTTATTCAGTTGCTGGCTGATCTCTCCAAGATCATATACTTCCCAGAACTGTAGATTAGCAGATGACTGCAGGTAATTTCTTACCCTGTCTTTGTCCTGGATACCGGGCAATTCTACGGTGATGATGCCCCGGTCACGATCAGGATTAATATTGGGTTGCGCCACCCCAAACTGGTCAATACGGGTGGTCAGTACACGAAAGTTATTGTCGAAAGCGATTTTCGCCTGGTCATTCAGGTAAGATTTTACCTGCGAGTTGCTTGAATTCAACGTGATCTTACCACCGCTGGCAGAAGAAAATAATGAAGCAAGCTTACCGTTAGGGTTCAGCTTTTCATATTCTTCAGAAAATAATGTTACAAGATTTGCATCACTGTTTCCCTTGCGCTGGTCGGCATTAATAATTGCTTTTAAAAAAGCCGGGTCTTTGGAATTGTTGGATAAAGTTCTGAGTAGTCCTGCCATTTCTACTTCCATCGTTACGTTCATACCACCCTGCAGATCCAGTCCAAGATTTAATTCTTCCTGTTTGGCTTTTTGGTAGCTGATAGCGCCGGTGACGCCATACGTGATGGTTACATCTTTGGTACTGTCAAGCAAACGTTTTAATCTATCCTGGTAGATCCTGTCTAAGGACTCCTGGTATATCTCCTGTGAGTCTTTATTGTTAGGATATTTTACTTCGGGAGAAGGATGATTTACCTTGACAAAGCTTTTAGCTTTCGCTTCCATCTTTTTTTCATGTCCACGCACTAACCAGGTAAAAGAGAGCTGGTAAACAGAGTAGATAATAAGCAGGACGGTAAAAAAGCGAACCAAACCTTTCAGTTGCATACGTTGTTAGGATTTACAATTTTAAATCTCGCTCTTTGCCTGTAGCAGGTGGGCAAGACTTTACAGATTTTTTTAAGGACGGCAAAGATAGGGTCTTTCAGGCAGAAGTTTAAACAGGATTTCAGGACAGGGCCAAATGGTATTTTTAAGGCAACAGGGCTGTCTATCAGCCGTTTAATCAACTGCTTTTATTTGAGGATACCTATGCCGGGAGTATATAACTTTACCTGTAATTTGAATCCATGAAAAAAGGAATATTCTATAAAGTCCTTGCCGGTATGTTTATTTTAATAAGCAGTTGTTCATCATCCCGTATAAACAGGGTTACCGTAAAGAACCCCGATAAAAATAAACTGTATGGTATTTTGCAGCAAAATCCCCAATTCTTCGATTCTATTCTTCAGAAAAAAGATGAATACAAAGTACAGATCATCTATACACAGATAGACAGGAATAAAGAAGGCATACCTGGTTTTACTGATTATTATTTCAATGTTAACAAAGACAATTATTACTACCCGGCATCTACTGTAAAACTTCCTGTAGCAGCGCTGGCTTTGCAAAAACTAAATGAATTAAAGATCGCAGGGCTGGATACGCATACAACCATGATCACTGAAACAAATGGCGATGGTCAGACCGCTGTTGATAACGATCCGACCTCCGCTGATGGCCGGCCGACTATCGCTCATTATATCAAAAAGATATTATTGGTCAGCGACAATGATGCATTCAACCGGTTATATGAATTTCTTGGGCAGGAGTATATCAATAACAACCTGCATAAAATGGAATATGAAGATGTCCAGATCATTCATCGTCTGAACATCAGTCTTACCGAAGGACAAAACCGGCATACCAATCCAGTAAAATTTTTTGATAGTATTGGTCGTGTCGTTTACCAAAAGCCTGCGGATACAAGCAGGTTAGAATACCCGCAACGCATTACTAAACTTGGCAATGGCTATATGCATGATAGTGTTCTGGTAAATGAGCCTTTCGATTTTTCTAAAAAAAACAGGTTCTCATTAGCTGACCTCCATGGTATTGTCCGGGCTATATTATTTCCTGAAACGATATCTTCCAAAAAGCGATTTAATCTTACGAAGGAAGATTATGATTTTTTGCACCGCTATATGTCCATGATGCCGCAAGAATCAAAATATCCTGCTTATGATTCCGTAAACTATTGGGACACTTATGTAAAATTCCTATTGTATGGCTCTGAAAAATGGAAAGCTGATCCGGGTATCCGCATTTTTAATAAAGTAGGGGATGCTTATGGTTTTTTGATTGATGGGGCTTATGTTGCGGACTTTACTAACAATATTGAATTCATGCTCAGCGCAGTTATATACTGTAACAGCGATGGCATCTTTAATGATGACAAGTATGACTATGACAGTATAGGGCTGCCATTTATGAAAAACCTTGGGCGGGTCATTCATGAACATGAATTAAAAAGAGAAAGAAAATACAAACCTGATCTTTCGGCATTGCGGTTCGTGTATCCATAAAAGTTAGTTCGGCCAATGTCGTTAAGCTCCGTTAGGAGCTTCGTGTATAGTATGCATTATTTCGTCACCGACAGGCTCCATAGGAGCCACGTAAACGATGCGGCTCCTATGGAGCCGATGACCTGTATACCAATATTTCTATAAACACCATGCCCCGATGGGGCACTCCCTTAACTTAATGACATTGTAGTTCGGGATATATGCAATCAAAACAGTTAGTAGTGTATAAGTTTTTATCAACCTCATCATTTACGTTCATCTTCTTATTATAGTAATTCATACTTTTGCACCCGCCTGCCAGCAGGCTGTTTATAAAACCCATTCATTTATAAAAAACAATCATGCAGCTATCTTCTCTTTTACAACGTTTCAGTGAACCGGAAACATTGAAAATGGCTAAACTCGGACGTGAACTGAGGGCCAAAGGAATTGATGTAATAGATCTTAGTCTTGGTGAGCCTGACTTCGATACACCCCAACACATAAAAGATGCCGCGGTAAAAGCGATCCATGACAACTGGAGCCACTATACGCCGGTTCCTGGTTTTCTTGATCTTCGCGAAGCCGTATGTACCAAGTTGAAAAGAGATAATGACCTGGATTATAAACCGGAGAATATCATTGTATCCACCGGCGCCAAGCAAAGTCTCGCTAATGCTATCCTCGCACTGGTGGATGAAAATGATGAAGTGCTGATACCAACTCCTTACTGGGTTACGTACAGCGAACTGGTAAAGATCGCAAGAGGAAGGGTAGTAGAAATAAAAACAAAAGCTACGGATGGTTTTAAAATAACACCGGGGCAACTGGAAGCGGCTATCACACCGCATACAAATGTTTTTCTTTTCTCCTCTCCCTGCAATCCCAGCGGAGCTTTCTATAGCAAAGCTGAACTGGAAGGCCTGGTAAATGTTTTCCGCAAATACCCTAATATCACTATCATCTCCGACGAAATATATGAGTATATCAATTTTGTTGGCAAGCATGAAAGCATCGCACAGTTTGATGACATTAAAGAAAGGGTCGTCATCGTTAATGGGCTGAGCAAAGGTTTTGCTATGACAGGCTGGAGGCTTGGTTATATAGCGGCCAATACTGAAATAGCGAAAGCGTGTGAAAAACTTCAGGGACAATTTACCAGTGGTACCTGTTCAATAGCACAGAAAGCAGGTGTAGCCGCATTAACTACCGACCTGCGTCCTTCTATTGAAATGACAGAAGAGTTTACACGCAGAAGAAAAAGGGTACTGGAACTGATAAAAGATGTGCCGGGTTTGGTGTGTACTGAACCTGATGGAGCCTTTTATATTTTCCCGGATATAAGTTACTATTTTGGCAAGAGTGATGGCCAAACCGTTATTCATACTTCCGGTGATTTTTGTATGTACTTGTTGAATAATGCGAATGTATCTTCTGTAATGGGTGAAGCGTTTGGTGATCCTGCCTGTGTTCGTTTCTCATTTGCTAACAGTATGACGAACATTGAAAGGGCATGGGCGAGAATTAAAGAAGCGCTGGCGAAACTGAAATAGAGTCAGGAAGTCTGAGTGATGAAGTTAAATGCCGGATGGCGGGATTTATAGGTATTGCTATTTCGGCTGTAAAGACAGGAATTTTTCATGCAGCTTTAATACCTGTGGTATTACCAGTTGCCGCTCATTGTTGGTGATTATAAAATCGCATAGCGACATTTTAGCATCCTCATCCATTTGCCTGTTCAGGCGCTGCAGCACTTCCTCCCGTGTAATTGTATCACGGGCCATGGTTCTTTTGATCCGGAGTTCCTGTGGCGCATACACCCCGATTATTTGATCAAGATGTTTATTGGCGCCACTTTCAAATAATAACGCTGCTTCTTTAATAATATACGGTGACGTTTGTTCCTGCACCCACTTGTTGGCATCGGCGATAGTAGCGGGGTGTGTGAGAGAATTCAGCAGTTCTAATTTTTGTTTATCTGCAAAAACAACAGAAGCCAGGTAAGCCCGGTTAAGCTTACCATCCTGGTAGGTTTGTTCCCCGAAGTTTTTTACAAGAATTGCTTTCAGGGCTTCATCTGTATTCATAATTTTCCTGGCAGCGTCATCCGCATAATATACAGGGATACCCAGCACTTCAAAGATCTTTGCTACAGTGCTTTTACCACTGCCGATACCGCCTGTTAAACCGACTTTAAGCATAAGCCCTGAAATAAAAAATCCGAAATTCGAACGGATGCAGGAATTTCGGATTTCGAATTTGATTTTTCGAATTTATTTTTTTTCACCAACACCCGCCTTATTCAGCGCTGCCGTCCAGTCCATACTGATAGCGGATTTTTCGATCTTAATGTAACTGCCGGGGCTTGTTTCAATATTCAGTGTAGTACCGTCTTCATTTACTTTATTGATAATGCCATGTATCCCTGCAATGGTTACAATCTTGTCTCCTTTACCAAGGTCGGAGATAAATTTTTTCTGGTTCTTTGCCCTCTTGGCCTGCGGGCGGATAAAGAATAACCAGAATACAAGGATCATTCCACCTAAAAATATCAGGGTGGTCATATTTCCAAATGGCCCGGTTGCCTGTGGTTTGGCTGTCTGTAATAAATAGCTGAAATAGTTCATTCTGTTGTTTTTTTTAAAATTAATCTGTTATGTCAACTCTGAAAGTAAGTTCAGTGATCGGTGAAGGTGAAGTATTAGCTGTAACTGTAACATATTTTCTGTGCTCCCCTTTATGCTGGCCCTTGCTGTCAAACTTTGCTTTGATCACACCTTCCTCACCGGGAGCATAAGGTTTTTCCGGTTTTTCCGGGGTGGTGCAGCCACAACCGGGTCGTACATCAGCGATAATAAGATTTTTATTGCCGGTATTTTTAAACCGAAACGCCACTTCTATTACACGGCCTTCTTTTACTTTTCCAAGGTCTATATAAGAAGAATCCAGCCATTGAATAGTAGTGAAATTAGCGGAGTCTTTTGCGGCCCTTTCTTTTTCTTCGGGGGTTAGTTTTTTGTCACTTGCTTTTTTATCAGCTGCCTGGCAGGCAGCCAGGCTTATCATTGCAGCCAGTATGATCAACAAGTTTTTCATCACGTAATGATTTTGAGTCATGATAATTATCGGGATGCAAATGTATGAGAAAGCTATGAGTTTTTTGTTATGAGCTTTGAACTCGTCTTCTCGCAGCTCAAAGCTCATAGCCCGCAGCTCCGATTAATACTATGCCTTTTTATAATCCACCTTTACCATCTTACCCTGCTCCACCAGTTCCTTGTGAATATTATCCAGTATGCCATTGACAAAGTGGCCGCTTTGCACCGTACTGTAATCCTTGGCAAGGTCAATGTATTCATTGATCGTCACCTTCGGAGGAATGGTCTCAAAATACAGGAACTCACTTACTCCCATTTTCATCAGTATCATATCCAGTAAAGCAATACGTTCAGGGTCCCAGTTTTTTAGCTTCGGAACAATAAGCTCTTCCAGGTATTTGTCTTTTTCCAAAACAGTTTTCAAGAGGCTTTTGGAAAAGCTTTCTTTATCAGCGCTCAGCATTTGCTTGAAATTGACAGCGCCCGGCTTTTGCAAATAGCCCGCCAGTAACTGAATGATCATTTCTCCGTCGTCATCCCAGTTGAAAAAAAGATCTTCTGCATGGGATACAAAAAGTTCATTGGCGAGGAGCAGATCATTGAGGATAAATTCCAGCATCTTTTTTTCTTCAGCCGGGACACGGGCTCCTTTTGAAATATAATTTTTGTATTCCGGTGTTTCTGTCAGGGCCAGGTATATCTTACGCACCAGTTCCTTATCAATATATTGCTGGGGCTTTTCTTTGGCAAACTGTTCTTTCAGCGCCGGATCCTCCAGCATTTTCCACAGCAGTTCATTCCCGGCAATCTTAATATTCACGTTCATATCTTCCGTAGTAGGCAGGTGCTTGCTCACCCGCTGATGGGAATAAGTTTCCGCATAACGGGTAACTTCTGTCAAAAAATAAATAAGGTAAACAAATAAGGAGCGTACCTGGTCAAAATGCTGCTGTAACAGTTTTTGCGGTTCCGGTGCTTTGGCTTCATTGTCCCATGTGCCCATCGTGTAGAGCGTCTGCATCACTTTTATCCGGATATTTCTTCTGCTGATCATTCCAAGAACTTTTGAGGCGGCGAAGATAGGATTTAAATGGCAGTGATAGCCTCCGGGATTAATACAATAAATAAAAAATACCACACTTATCCAGGCGCATGTTTTTATATAGAATTTGTTTATAATAAATAAAAAAGTCTGCCGGAGTTTTTCTGTTACTAAAATCCTGGCGCTTTCCAATCAGCCGGTTGATTGTTTCTTAATTGGCAGAAAGTTTTTTACTATGATCAGGATGGGATATCCTTTCAAAATCAGTAAACCCCGCCATAATGAACTGACGGGGTTTATCTAGTCAAAGCAATTTCTTTTTATTTACTCCTTTATAAAACGCAGCAACTCGTTGGAAGAACCATTCCAAAGCCTGATAAAATAAACGCCCTGCGGCAGACCGCTTATATTGATCTCTCTTTTAGCGGACAGTCCATTGATGCTTTCACGTTTCAGTATTTTTGTATCCACGGAAAATATCTCTATTTTTCCATTGGTGATCAGGTTACCAAAGCTTATAGTGATGATGTCTTTAGCAGGCACAGGATAAACAAATGAGCTTACCAGTCTTTTATCAATATTAATAAATACGATCTTGCTATAGGTGTATTTTCCGTCCTGGTCCGTTTGTTTCAGGCGATACCATGTAATGCCGGACTGGGGGTTTACATGAAGGTATTCATAATGCTGCGCTGTTGCAGAATTTCCCTGTGAAGCAACGGTTCCTAATAAAGCGAAATTCACTCCATCCCTGCTTACTTCCACATCAAACCGGTTGTTGTCCTGTTCTGAAGATGTTATCCAGTTCAGGAGGGTGTTTTGTTCATTCGTAACGGTGGCGCTGAAATCAGATAATACGATAGGAAGTGATACTGCGGCATCTACCAGGAAGAAGCGGGAGAATCCTGTGAATGAAGCTGTGAATACAGTAGTACTTGAGCCAAGCGTAGTTATTGTTGGAGTAACAATTATGGTATTGGCAGATGTGGACGCAGCGGCTGATGCAGCAGTTGTTTTTGCAATTCTAAGGCTGCTGGCGGTCTTTCCATCCAGTTCGGTATTATCAAAGTATAATGCGATTGTATAATCAGTCGTGCTAATATTGGTAGTAGGCGTAACGGCAAAAACTTTCGCAGAGCGTTCTCCGCCCTGGTAACTGACCCAGGCAGTACCGCCCGCATCTAAAGAGGATGTAACGCAACCCAATGAAGCATTGACGCTGCCCAGTCTCATCAAAAGCTTACTGTTATTAGAATATAAATAATCATTGCTGCCAATGGCAATATGTTTAGTTGATGTTGCGGTAGCTGCTGTTTCAATAAGAGTAGCTGTAGTAGAATAACCAAATGTCATATTGGCCCTGCTCAAAGAAATACTTGAAGCGTTTAAACTACAACCTGCAGTAGCGCCTGAAACATAATTTGAATAAGTAGTATATTGAACAACTGCATTAGGCATGCTGCCCTCCATAATATCATCAGCCGCATCCGCGGTAGCGTTTTCAAAGCAAACATTCACTACAACGTTCGACAATCCATCCCATGAAAATGGAGTAGAGAAAGCAATGTTGTTATCACCTGTTGTAGTTGTATAGGCTTGTGAATATACCTGAGTAAAGGAAGGTGATACGAAGCCAGTAGTAAGATCGGTGCTGGCAGTATGACCAAGGGAAATAGTAAATCCTGAGAAAGGCTTTGTACTATTTTTTGTAAGCACCCTGAATTTTAAACTGGTAAGATTAGCAACGCTATTGAGACCAGCTGTATTCATCTCGGCTTTGGTGATAAGGTATTGCACCCTGTGCCTGACCTTACTGCTCCTGAAACAAGATCCCCCTGTTATATTAGTTGTATAAGCTGGACCTATGGAAGCAAGTGTTCCTGTAGCTGTGCCTACCGGGGCCTGGTCATTATCGTTTAAGGTGAAAGTCAATGTAGGACTGGTGATCCCTTTTGTGGCATCTCCACCACCATTGTTCACTGTAAAATCAATAATAGCGGTTTCGGCTGATTCCTCATTTTCATCATCATAAACCCTTACAGTAAATGATTGAGCTGTAGTAACACCGGTATTAAATGTAAGAACATCGCTTGGACTCGCAAAGTTGCCATTGGTGGTTACATCATAATCCAATCCTTTTATACCGGTACCGCTATAGCTGAGTGTAGCGGTAGCTGTCGCAGTTGGCGCAGCGCCTATTACCATTTGATAAGTATAATCAATATAAGTGCGGCAGCCGGTCGTGGTACCGGTAATACTTTCTGTTCGGGAAGCGGTAGCCTGGCTGAAATTAATAACGGCGCCACAGGGTACCAGCGCCATATTGCTGCCAGATACGAGGCTGGCTCTTGATGGAAGGCTCATAGCTGCCTGCATACGCGCCTTCTGATCGTTGGTAAAAAGTGTATAGCAATTGGTGTAGCTCATGAAATTGCTTTCTGTGTTGAGACTATACGGTTTTACAGGGCCCGAGGTACAAGTATTATTTCCAGTGCGGCAACTGAAATCATATACACCTGCTACATTGTTATTGGAAATAGGATCGGTATCGCAGACTAAGTCCCCATCACTATAGCATGTTGGAGATGCTGTGTAAGGAGGGCACTGGGAGCTATTAGCTGATCCCTGGAAAGGATGATAGAGATTTAGGGCATGGCCAATTTCATGCGGCAAGGTACTTTCACCAGATACCATTTGCGTTGCCAGCATGACAGTGCCATCCAAAGAAGCCGACGCACCGGCGAAATAAGCGTATCCCGCAATAAACTGTCCTGAAGTACCATCAGCGCCGTCAATTTTATTCACTACCCAGATATTGTAATAATCAGAAGGATTCCAGCGGGCAAAATTTTTCAGGGTAAGATCGGGAACGCCATTGGAGTTACTGCTGTTCACTCCAAAAGATGTATAGTTAGGAATGGAAGAAGCATCCACCCTGTCTATACCGTTGGTTGCGCCGCAGGTGGGTGTTCTTTGCGCTAAAGCAAATTGTATATCAATGTCACCTGCAGCTCCACCTGGAGAAGGGGCTGTCATGCCGGGATAGGTGCCGGCATATACCTGGTTAAGATAATTGATAGCGCCTGTAATCTGCAGATCTGTAGGATTGTAAGTACTACCTATTGGACCGCCAGTATGCATTACGTGCACTACCACTGGAATGGTGTAAAGAGCCATCGTCCGCATTGTGCGGGAGGGTGTCCGTAATTCCGGGTGGGCATCTATATATCGCCTGATCGAAGTATTAGCTTCGTTGATTCGCTGTGCATACCCGGGGTCTGTTGCCAATAGATTTTGATGAGCCAGGTCAAAGCCGCAGGGAGGTTGAGCTGTAAGACCGGTTGAAAAGAAAAGGAAGCCAACGATAAGTAACAGGACCTGATTTTTCATAAGCAGGGATAAGGTGATTTTTAGGGCTATTTAGAAACCAGTACAATAGTAGAAAAAAGCCCTGATTATTAAAACGTGGAATGAGGTAAAAATTGTTTATAACACAGATAAATATCCTGTCATGCCGGTTTAAACTATTCAAATAGGTGAAAATTTGGCACATTCGCATCGCTGAATACATGACAACTGCTTTAAAATCACCCAACAGTTATGCCAAAACTGAAAATTTTTCACATTCTGGCTCGATGGCATAATTATTAGGCTACCTTCGCCGTCCCCAATTTTCGTTGGATGAAATTTTCAAAAATTCAAAAATCAATACAATTATGGCTAAGAAAGTAAACGTTTCCCCACTGCACGACAGGGTGATCGTTAAAGCGGCGGCTGCCGAAGAAAAAACTGCCGGAGGTATCATTATCCCGGATACAGCAAAAGAAAAACCACAACGCGGTGTTGTTATCGCTGCGGGTCCTGGTAAAAAAGATGAACCTGTAACCGTTAAAACCGGCGACACGGTGTTATATGGTAAATATGCAGGCACTGAGATCCAGATCGAAGGTGAAGAATACCTGATCATGAGAGAGAGTGATATATTGGCGATAGTGTAAGCCAGGACTTAGTACTGAGATATTAGTACTAAGACATGCAAACGCTGCAACCACGAATTTTGAATCTAAATACTAAATACTAAAAATCTAACGTATATGGCAAAGCAACTCTTCTTCGACATAGAAGCAAGAAATAGAATGAAAAAAGGTGTTGACATTCTTTCCAACGCTGTGAAAGTAACCCTCGGACCCAAAGGCCGCAACGTGGTTATTGAAAAAAAATTCGGTGCACCGGCAATTACTAAAGATGGTGTAACGGTAGCTAAAGAAATTGAACTGGAAGATCCCATTGAGAACATGGGCGCACAAATGGTAAAAGAAGTAGCTTCTAAAACTGCTGACATCGCAGGTGATGGTACTACTACCGCTACTGTGCTGGCACAATCAATCATCAGCGAAGGTTTGAAGATGGTAGCCGCAGGCGCTAATCCTATGGACCTGAAACGCGGTATTGATAAAGCGGTTAGCCTGGTAGTTGAAAACCTGAAAAACCAGAGCCAGGTGGTTGGTAATGACAGCAAAAAGATTCAGCAGGTAGCCACCATCTCTGCTAATAATGATGAAACGATCGGCAAACTGATCGCTGAAGCATTCGCTAAAGTAGGTAAAGAAGGTGTGATCACTGTAGAAGAAGCAAAAGGCACTGATACTACTGTTGATGTAGTAGAAGGTATGCAGTTTGATCGTGGTTATATTTCTCCTTACTTCGTTACTAACAGCGAAAAGATGGAAGTAGAACTGCAGAACCCGTACATTCTTATTTATGATAAGAAGATATCTGCGATGAAAGATATCCTTCATATACTGGAAAAAGTAGCACAAAGCGGCCGCCCGTTACTGATCATCGCTGAAGACCTGGAAGGGGAAGCGCTGGCAACTTTAGTAGTAAACAAATTACGTGGTACTATCAAAGTAGCTGCTGTAAAAGCTCCCGGCTTTGGTGACCGCAGGAAAGAAATGCTGACGGATATCGCTATCCTGACTGCAGGTACTGTTGTAAGCGAAGAATTAGGTCATAAGTTAGAAGGCGCTGACCTGGCTACATTAGGCCAGGCTTCTTCAGTAACGATTGACAAAGACAATACAACTATCGTTGGTGGCAAAGGAAAGAAAGCGGATATCACAGCCCGTGTTAACCAGATCAAAGCACAGGTAGAGAATACTACTTCTGATTATGATAAAGAAAAATTACAGGAACGTTTGGCTAAGTTAGCCGGTGGTGTTGCTGTATTATATATCGGCGCTGCTACGGAAATGGAAATGAAAGAAAAGAAGGACCGTGTTGACGATGCACTGCATGCAACAAGAGCTGCTGTAGAGGAAGGTATTGTTCCCGGTGGAGGTGTTGCTTATATCCGTGCGGTAGAAAGCCTGGATGCTAAAGTTCGCGGCCAGATAGAAGATGAACAAACCGGTATGCTGATCGTAAGAAGGGCATTGGAAGAACCTCTTCGCCAGATCGTAGCTAATGCAGGTATCGAAGGTTCTATTGTTGTGCAGAAAGTGAAAGACGGAAAGGGTGATTATGGTTTCAATGCAAGAACAGAAGTATATGAGAACCTTTACAAAGCCGGTGTAATTGACCCGACTAAAGTTACCCGTATTGCTTTGGAAAATGCGGCTTCCATCGCTGGTATGTTGCTCACTACTGAATGTGTAGTAGCTGACAAACCTAAGAAAGAAGAAGCGCCTCATTCTCATGGCGCACCTGATATGGGTGGTATGGGATATTAATTTTGAAGTAAGAAGTCTGAAGTACGAAGTAAGACAGAACTTGGTAGTCCCGCTTTGCTTAATTGCAGGGCGGGATTTTTTTGTAAACGCTGTTCATGAATGTTTAAAAGAATGTTATGAAGAAAGTTTGGTGAATCAATGCGCTTGAATAAATCTGTTCAACTTAATAAGTAATGGGTAAGGAGAAACAACAGAAATGATGATGATACACCAGGCAATACCTGCATTATAGGCTGGCTTCATGGGTTGTTATCATTTCAACGGTATTATGCTTGTGCCCGGACGATCATGAGTTAATTGTTTCTTTTGCAAAGTTGGCCGTTGTGATGGTCTTAAGTATTTTTATACAATAATAAATAGTGAATAATGGCAACCATAACCGCTGATCAGAAATTTGAATTATTGCAATTAACCTTACCGCCTGCACCCAAACCGGCAGGAGTGTATAAACCCTGCCTGGTAGATGGTAACCATCTTTATCTTTCAGGGCATGGACCAGTAAGAGAAGATAAAAGCCTGATCATTGGCCGTATTGGAAAAGACATCAATATGGAAGCCGGCAAATTAGCTGCAAGACAGGTTGGGCTGACCATGCTGTCAACCATCCGGGAAAACATCGGTTCTTTTGATAAAATTAAGCGGGTGATCAAAGTGCTGGGCATGGTAAATTGTACGCCGGAGTTTGAGCGGCATCCTTATGTAATTAACGGTTGCAGTGAATTGTTTGCTGCTGTCTGGGGAGAAGATAACGGTGTAGGTGTTCGCAGTGCTGTCGGTTTCGGATCATTGCCTGACAATATCCCGGTTGAGATTGAAGCGTTATTTGAGTTGAAATAAATAAGAATGAACTGGTACGACATACATACTATAGATAGTATTGATTCTCCTGCACTGGTATTATACCAGGAACGTATAAAGGATAATATCAGCGCAGCCATAGCGATGGTGAAAGATATTAACCTCTTGCGTCCGCATGTAAAGACGAGTAAAATAGCTGAAGTATGTGCTATGATGATGGAAGCGGGGATCACTAAATTCAAATGTGCTACCATAGCCGAAGCGGAAATGCTGGCGATGATACATGCAAAAGATGTGTTGCTCGCTTATCAGCCTGTGGGACCAAAAGCAAAAAGATTGTTGGCGCTGTCACAGCGGTATCCGCAAACAACATTCAGTTGTTTCGTTGATGACCTGGCTACAGCTATGAACCTGTCAAAACTATTTTCAGAAAATACAATGACGATGACTGTATTCATTGACCTGAATACCGGGATGAACAGGAGTGGTATTAAAACGGCAGACGCATTTGTTTTTTTTAAACAGCTTCAACAATTAAATGGTATTGTTGTCCGTGGCCTTCATACTTACGACGGACAACTGAACGATACCAACCTGCAGCAACGGCAGGAAAAAAGCGATGCAGCTTTTAAAGAAGTGTTTACCCTTTCCGGACAAATTGAAAATATGACCGGCAACTCAATTACTATTGTTGCAGGTGGCTCACCTACTTTTCCTACACATATAAACCGCAAAGTGGAATGCAGCCCCGGCACTTTTGTTTTCTGGGACTGGGGATATAAGCACCAGTTGCCTGATGAACCCTTTGAATATGCGGCACTCGTTATTACACGGGTGGTGTCCATTGTTGATGATACAACCATTACCACAGACCTCGGGCATAAAGCAGTGGCTGCTGAAAACCCTTTACCCCGGGTACATTTTTTAAATGCGCCAGATGTAACGCCGGTTGGTCAAAGCGAGGAGCATCTTATATTGAAGGTTCCTGACAGTGCATTATATACGATCGGAGATGTGTTGTATGGCGTGCCTGTACATATTTGTCCTACGGTCGCCTTGTACGGCAAAGCTATTGTTATTGAAAAAAATACAGCAGTCACAACATGGAAGATAATAGCGAGAGAAAGAACAATAACTGTTTGAGGCTATTAAAAAACGGGATGGATTCGCAACCTCATACTTCAAACTAAATTGATACATGTTCATTATTGACGCCCATCTTGATCTGAGTATGAATGCCATGGAATGGAACCGTGACCTGCGGCAATCCGTTTTTGATATCCGTAAAAGAGAATATGGATTAACAGATAAACCAGACAGGGCAAAGGGTACTGTAGCATTACCTGAATTGCGAAAAGGCAATATCGGGTTAGTCGTAGCCACACAAATTGCAAGGTATGTAGCACCGGGAAATCCTTTACCCGGATGGCATTCCGCAGAACAGGCATGGGCGCAAACACAGGCGCAATTAGCATGGTATAAAACAATGGAAGAAGATGGAGAAATGGTAATGATAAAAGATAGCGTGGGTTTGGAAAAGCATTTATTGTTATGGACGAATGATGAGCCCAATCATAAAAAACCAGTGGGTTACATTCTTAGTTTGGAGGGAGCAGATTCTTTAGTGACTATTGAGCATTTGGAAACAGCATACCAGTATGGGCTTCGTGCCGTGGGGCCCGCACATTACGGTCCGGGTCGTTATGCCAATGGTACGGATGCGACAGGAAAGATGACTGCAAACGGACTAGCGTTGCTTAAGAAAATGGATGAACTGAATATTATTTTAGATGCAACGCATTTATGTGATGATGCCTTCTGGCAGGCGATGGATCATTTCAATGGGCCTGTATGGGCCAGTCATAATAATTGCCGGTCATTGGTCAATCATAACCGGCAGTTCAGCGATGACATGATCAGGGTATTGATTGAACGGGGTGCTGTCATCGGCGCGGCACTGGATGCATGGATGATGGTGCCTAATTGGCAACGCGGCATCTCCACACCGGAAAGCATGCAATGTAACCTGGAGAAAATGATTGATCATCTGGATCATATCTGCCAGTTGTCGGGTAATACATTGCATGTGGGCATTGGTACCGACCTGGATGGTGCATTTGGAAAAGAGCAATGTCCCGATGATTTAGAAACGATTGCAGATTTACAGAAATTGATACTCTTGTTTGAAAAGAAAGGCTATTCAGGGAAAGACATTTCAAATATTATGCATGGAAACTGGATTCGATTTTTAAAAAGGGCCTGGCTATAGGTTGTGTCTTCCGGCCTGGTTAAATTACTATCCGCCTCTTTTTCTTATAAAATCCTCTTCGCCGGGACGCCGTTTTAGCGTACTTTTGCCGCCTCAAAAAGGATATTAAAATGATCAGTGTAAAAGACCTGAAACTGGCTTACGGCAAACGGGTATTGTTTGAAGAAGTAAACCTCAATTTCATCAAAGGGAATTGTTATGGCGTAATTGGCGCTAATGGCGCCGGTAAAAGTACTTTCCTGAAAATATTAAGCGGCGAGATCGAAGCTAATAAGGGAACTGTTACCATCTCTCCCGGCGAAAGAATGGCAATACTGAAACAGAACCAGTTTGAATTTGATGAACAAACCGTATTGAACACCGTGATGATGGGCCATAGTAAACTATGGAAAGTAGCCAAGGAAAGAGAAAGCATCTATGCACTGGCCGATTTTACGGAAGAAGATGGCATGAGGGCAGGCGAACTGGAAGGTGAGTTTGGTGAACTGGGTGGCTATACTGCCGAAAGCGATGCCGGAACATTGCTCGGGGAATTAGGAGTGGAGGAGGAGTATCATCCCGCGCTGATGAAAGACATCCCTTCTAATTTAAAAGTTCGTGTGTTGCTGGCACAGGCCATATTTGGTAACCCCGATATTTTATTATTGGATGAGCCAACCAACGGTCTTGATATTGAAACGATCAGTTGGTTAGAAAACTTCCTGGCTGATTATGAAAATATCGTCCTGGTAGTAAGCCATGACCGTCACTTCCTGGATGCTATATGTACCCATGTAACTGATGTGGACAGGCAGAAGATAAAAATATTCACCGGCAACTATACTTTCTGGTATGAATCATCACAGTTGATGGCCCGCCAGGTAAATGATAAAAACAAGAAAACAGAGGAAAAACGCCAGGCATTAATTGACTTCATCGCCCGCTTCAGCGCCAACGCATCCAAGAGCAAGCAGGCTACCAGTAGGAAGAAAGCGCTGGAAAAATTAAGTATCGAAGAAATAGAACCGAGCTATCGCAAATATCCCGGTATCATATTTCAGCCATTGCGTGAAGTAGGTAACCAGATACTGAATATTGAAAAATTGACAAAAAAAGTGGATGGCCGCTTACTATTTAAAGATGTAACCTTTACTGTTAACAAAGGTGATAAGATCGCTTTACTCAGCCGCGACCCGTTAGCGGTAACAAGTTTTTTCAATATTATCACGGCAAATACGATAGCGGATAGCGGCGCTTATGAATGGGGTGGAACGGTTACACATGCTTACCTGCCACAGGAGAATAACCACTACTTTAATGGTGAACTCAACCTGATGGACTGGTTGCGCCAGTATGTTCCTGATCATGTGAAAGATGTGGATGAACCATTCCTGCGGGGATTTTTAGGAAAGATGTTATTCAGTGGTGATGATGTCATGAAGAAAACAAATGTATTAAGCGGTGGTGAAAAAGTACGTTGCATGTTAAGCCGGATGATGCTGCAAAACCCCAATGTGATATTGCTGGATCAACCCACCAATCACCTTGACCTCGAAAGTATCCAGAGCTTCAACGAACAATGCACCGACTATAAAGGCATCGTGTTATTGACCAGCCATGACCATACTTTTATGCAGACAGTTGCCAACCGCATTATTGAATTAACCCCGAAAGGTATCATTGACCGATTGATGACGTTTGATGAATACCTGGTGGATGAGAGGGTGAAGGGGCTGAAAGAGGAAATGTACAAGTGAATGGTGAATAGTGAGTAATGAATAGTATCCAAATATTCTTGATTCCTGCTTTTGTTGAGGCGGGAATTTTTTATTTACCCTGTTAAAGGCGTAAAATTACGGGCCTTCGTATAAAAATTTTGTCCTCAAAATTTGACCGGTTATGTTCTCCGTTTTATCTTAGCGGCCACAAGTCAAAGTTCTTTTCATGATCCTATCTTTTACCTGTTAGTCCTTCCGGGAAAAATACATATCCGGGCCGGGGGTATCCCACTTAGTCGGGATTCAGGTTGAAGCCAAAAGAAAACTACTAAAGAGTTTGCCCTTTCTGTTTTTTGCAGAAAGGGTTTTTTTTCCTTCGCTGCGCTCGCAATGACGTCTTTTAGCAATCGTAGCATTATTTCGGACGAAGCGTCATTGCGAGCGCAGCGAAGCAACTTTTCTTCCTTATCTTCCTTCATTAATTATGTCCACCAACTCTGCTCTTGCTAAAAAGATCGGCTTCTGGTCAGCTACGGCTATTATCATAGGTAGTATGATCGGCTCTGGCGTATTTATGAAACCAGCATCTATGGCGGCCCAATTAGGTTCGCCTGTTTGGCTGACCGTGGTTTGGGTCATCGCTGGTTTATTTTCTTTATTCGGGGCGTTGATCTATGCGGAACTCGGCGCTATGATACCTGAAACGGGTGGCATTTATGTGTATTTCCGCCACATGTTCGGCGATTTCATTGCTTTTTTATACGGTTGGGCTGCATTTGCTGTGATCAATACAGCCGCTGTTGCCGCCATTGCTTTTGTATGCGCCGGGTACGCAGATCAGTTTCTTCACTTACCAAGGCTGGATGCTATTACCGAACATTCTATTACCTGGCATATTCCTTTTATTGGCGACCTGTACCCGTTGGAAAATATTGGTATAAAACTTTTAGCTATGGCGTTAGTTACTGGTCTTACCTTATTGAACTACGTAAGTGTAAAAGCCGGCAGCGCTTTCCAGGTCGTTTCCACTTTTATAAAAATGGCGGTGATCGCTTCGTTGATACTCGGCATTTTCTTTTCAGGCGGCGGATCATTTCAGAATTTTATTCATGCCGATCATCCGAAAGAGGGAACCGAGCTTATCAGCGGTATCATTGCAGCCATGACAGGAGCGTTCTTTGCGTATGACGGGTGGATCAATATCACCTTTATGGCAGGCGAAATGGAAAAACCGCATAAAAATATTCCTAAAAGCTTATTCATCGGGGTACTGGCCTGTATCATCGTGTATATATTGGTCAACCAAGCTTACCTGTACGTATTGCCCGTAGAGAAAATAGCCGCATCGCCCTTAGTGGCTTCTGATGCAATAGCTGTGGCATGGGGCAGCACAAGTAGTTATATTATCGCAGCCATGATCGTTATTTGTACGCTGGGCGCTATTAATGGAAATACGATGGCAACTGCAAGGGTGACGTATGCAATGGGAAAAGATAAGGTCTTTTTACCCTGGACGGGTAAAGAGCATAAAAAATTTCAAACACCGGGTAATGCCTTATTGTTACACGGCGCCTGGACATCCTTGTTTATCATTACAGGTTCTTTTGATATGCTGGCCGATATGTTTGTGTTTGTTACCTGGATAGCCTATTGTGCAGGTGCAGTGGGTATTTTTCTTTTACGCAAAAAAATGCCTGGTCGGCCCAGGCCTTATAAAATATGGGGCCATCCTGTTGTCACTATCCTGTTTATTGTTTTTTCTACTTTCTATCTTATTACTACGGTATATAGTGATGTCACCAATTACCTGCATGACCGGCAGCCCGTCATCAATTCTGTTTTAGGCATGGTGATCACGGCCATAGGTATTCCCCTGTACTTTTATTATAAGAAAAAGAATAATCGAAACTAAACTTTAATGGTTCAGCGATACAGGGTATGGAATTGATTAATTGCCAGTCTTTATTATTACAGGCTCATTTAGGAGATCAATCACCTGTTTATAAAATGATTTAAGCCTGTCGTATTCCTGGTAAGGGACAAGTGTCATGTTTTGAATAAACTCAATAGTAGCTACCAGCGTATTATTTTCAATCTTCAATTTTCGTGAGGCTGAGATCATTTTGTCGGCTGTCGCAATTGCTTTGTCCGGGGGCAACTTATCTAACTTATAGTTTTCCGGCAATTGTAAATTCACTTTCATACTTATGTTATAGGGATATCCAAAATTCACATTTGTAAAACGCTCATCTGCCGTAAATAGATTTTTACTAAGACCGGTAAACAAGTTGTAGTTAAGAAAAATAAATCCCCCGCTAACATTCAGCTCGTTGTGGAATTCTGCTTTTTGCACCAATGGTTTATTATCATCATCTAAGTTGTCAAATGTGCAGTTGTCCACTATTAATTCCGCACCAGGTTCCTGCAGTATTTCACTGATAAATTTAGTTACACTTGTCTTTGCTTTCTCTGTTCTTACTTGTTTGGCATAACCTGTACTGCTGATTTCGGCAGTACCGGACAACTGGCCGCGGTTGTCAACTTTTGCATTTACAACTATGCTGTTTTTATAGGTATCCTTCTCATTCACTATCCTGATAAGCCTGAAATTCTTTTTATCTACCAGGAATGCGATGGTGTTCAACAGCGGGTAGGGCGTTAGTCCGGCCGGACTAAATTTCTGTGTTGCATCCAGGATAAAAGTTTTTCCATCTGCTATGGCATACGCAGCCACTTTATTAAACTTATCCAGGAAAGGATAAGTGGTGTCTATCCTGCCATAATCCCTTTCAGCTACCAGGAGGGGATTAACTTCTATATTGAATGTTTGCAGCAGGTTTATTAAAAGCAGGTTTACTTCTGCTGCATGTCCTGCTCTTTTTTCCCAGATATTTTTTAAGCCATCCATGGCATATTTGGAATAATATCCATTCCAGGTAATATTATTTCTTACGTAATTATAGATCGCCGTTAATTTGCCTGCGTCTGTTGTCTCTTTTGCTACGATGCTTTTAACGTCGTCAATTTTGGATAACTCTTTTTTTAAGGCACCTCCGAAATCTTTGTCAGTCATCAGCTCGTAAGCAAGCCCTTTCCATGTTTGGTTGATTTTTACATTACCGCCGGAATAGCCTTTTACTCCCGCCAGTTGAAATATTACCTTTTGCAAATAATCGTCAATGGCATCCATGTAAGGTTCAAATTTCAAACCGGGTATATTATTCATTTCATAGTACACACTTCCTGTTTCAGCCATTGATTTAATAATAATAGGGTAAGTGCTTTTCTTCTGTACACTGTATTGAAACTCTGTATTGGGAAGAAGTGTAAGCAGGTAGCAGCTTTTTAATACGGGTATCTCCTGCTGAAATGTCCAGTGTGAAAGCCCGCCATAGTGTTTCATATAGCTGTCATATTCATACTCAATGATACTTCCCGGCTTTACATTGGGCATGGCAAATTTTATACTTGAAATAAAATTGTCTTCTTTTTCGGTAAATATTGATTTGTTATCAAGACGGGTCGTCCGGGAGCCGGCATCTTCAGGGTTAAAAGTAATTCCCTTTATATTCCCGATATATTCGAATTTATCTTTTGAATAAAAACGGATGCGGATATTTCCGCGATCCATTTCACGCTGGTGAAAAATTTTTATTCTTATTCTCCTGTGTGTTATCAGCCGGTAGTCATCATCATAATTAGAAGCAGCTTCATCAAAGAGTATTACAGCCCCTGCATTTTTTTCAAAAGGACATTCTTTAAGATTTATTTCTTCGTTACTGTATTCGCCAAAGGCGGGCAATACGGCCTGGCCATTTATTAGCTGGCAGGCGAATAAGCTGATAAGGATAAGGTATGCTCTCATGTTCGTGTAAAACTAATATTCATTTTTGAGATATAAAAAGCCGGAAATCTCAACGGAAACCTATATCATTTTACTGATCATCTTTCCCAGCATCATCAATCCATAATCCGCATCCTCATCCCAGGGTTTGCCAAAACTGATGCGGATACAATTTCCGTAATTGGAACTGACGGAAAATATCTTTCCCGGAACGATGGAAATAGAATGCTTCATCGCTTCATTCCGTAATTTAAACGCGTTTACTTTTTTATTCAGTTCCACCCACAATACAAACCCGCCTTGCGGACGGGAAACCTTTGTGTCTTCAGGAAAATAGTCAATGATCGCCTGCATATACCGGAGACATTGCGTATGCAAAGCCTTGCGCATATTTTTTAAATGATATTCGTAGCGGCCATTCTGTAAGAAATGCGCCATCGCGGCCTGTGTCAGGGTAGGACAACTGATATTGTTTATCCTTTTTATTTGCTTTACCTGTTCGAGGAATTTCCCGGGAATGGTCCAGCCGATACGGTAGCCCGGTGTCAGTGATTTACTCAGTGAAGAACAATGCATCACCAGTCCTTTTGTATCATAATACTTGCAGGTGCGTGGCCGGTTTTTGCCGAAATATAATTCACCATAAATATCATCTTCTATTAAAGGGATATTTTTCTTTGTAATAATCTCCACCAATTTCTTTTTATGCTCATCAGGCATACAACCACCTAACGGGTTATTGAAGTTGGGTATTACCACGCAGGCTTTGATAGGATATTTTTTTATCACCTCCTCCAGGCAATCCAGTTCAAGTCCCGTAACAAAGCAGGAGGATATCTCTACTACTTTCAGTCCCATACTTTCTATGGCCTGGAAAATACCAAAGTAGTTGGGAGATTCAACAGCAACGGTATCTCCCGGTTGTGTAACGGCTTTTAAACACAAGGTGATCGCTTCAAGGCAACCTGAAGTGACCACCACTTCATCCGGTTTTACTTTACCTCCCCAGTTGAACGCCAGTTTGGCGATTTGGTTTCTTAGTTCAATATTTCCCTGTGTATGTTCATAATTAATGCAATGGTCTTTGCTGCTGCGCAAAGCAGCCATTACTGATTTATTGATCTTTGCCGCAGGCAAAAGTGATATATGCGGAACAGCCAACGCGAAATTGATCACCTTGCCGGTATGCAAAGCGATATCAGAATAAATAGAAGCGATCATCTCTTTTACACTTACATCATGCGACATCACATCCGGGTATATCATCTTCGGTAATTCACGGAAACGTTTCTGGCTGAAGCGGACATAATAACCCGACTTGGGTCGTGATTCTATCAATCCTTTTCCTTCCAGGTGATAATAAGCCTGGAAAGCGGTGCCCATACTGATCCCATATTCATCACTCAATAAACGGACAGAAGGAAGTTTGTCACCGATCTTTAATACATCATCAGCGATCATTTTTTCCAATCCATCTGCCACCTGCAGATAGATATGGTTGTCGGAAGAGAAGCTGGCATTGCGCATAATAAAGAATTGAAGTATGAGATCAGATGTCTGACATCGGACCTCATACTTCCGGTTTCAGATTTCATCTGATCTAGTCAAAAATACAAAAACTGAATCTGTTTTTTATAGAATATTTCAACAATTTTTGTACTGTCACTCTGGTAAAAGAATGTCGCTTTATGAAATAGCAAGAAGCGGGTTGTTATAACTTTTTCCTTTGGCCAGTTTAGCAGATTAGCATTTTCCTGCAGAAAAAATAAATGATGAGCATGAAAAAAGAATTACACAAAGCGTACATCGCATTGGGATTGGTCAGTTTCTTCTGGGGCACTACCTACATTGCATCCAGGATAGGAGCGCAGCACATGCCGGGTTTATTTGTTTCAGGTATCCGTCAATTTGCATCAGGCGTCCTACTCGTAAGTTTCTTTTTATTAAAAGGGCATCATATCCCGGGAAAGGAAATTCTCAAGAAGATTTCCATACAAAGTATTTTCATGTTATGTATCGCTAATGGATTGCTCACCTGGTCGGTAGAATATATCAGCGGCGGACTCGCGGCGATCATTGCAGCATTGGTTCCTTTGTTCATTGCTTTATTTACGCTATGGTTATCCAAATGTGCAAAGATCACGAGGTGGATGGTAATAGGTCTCATCGCGGGCTTTGCCGGTGTGCTTACTATTTTTTATGATTACCTGGCGCAGTTGCAGGATAAGTCCTTCTTGTTTGGCGTAGTGCTGGCACTGCTTTCTACACTGTCCTGGTCATTTGGTACAGTATATACGTCCAAACAGAAACCACCGATAGATATTTTATTCAACGTGGGTTTACAAATGCTGATCGCCGGCATATTGGTATTAACTATTTGCGGTATTACTGGTAAATACGTAAGTCTCGGTTCCATTGGACAAAGTTCCTGGCTTGCTTTATCATACCTGGTGGTATTCGGTTCACTTGTGGCGTATTCAGCGTATGTATTTGTTATTGGGAAATTGCCGCCTACACAGGTTTCTATATATGCTTATATCAACCCGGTAGTGGCCGTTGTACTTGGCTGGTTATTATTATCAGAAAAAATGAATGGCAATATGATCGTGGGTACGGTCATCACATTAGCAGGCGTCTATCTTGTAAACCATGAATTTAAAAAAGTAAAACAATGAGCCATATTAAAATTGTGGATTATAAACCGGAGCATCAACCTTATTTTGAAAAATTCAACCGGGCATGGATAGAAGAAATGTTTGAAATGGAACCTGTTGATGAATGGGTATTAACCCATCCCGGTAAAGCGATCATTGAACCGGGCGGCGCTATTTTAATGGCCGAATATGATGGAATGATGGCCGGTACCGTTAGTTTGAGAAAAGTAAATGATACTAGATATGAGTTTACTAAAATGGCAGTGGACAATAATTTCAGGAGAAAAGGAATTGCTGAAGCGATCAGTTATGCGAGTTTCAGGAAAGCAAAGGAACTGGGAGCGCAGATGGTTATTCTTTATTCCAATAAAAAAAATGCCGGCGCCATTAAGTTGTATGAGAAGATCGGCTTCCAGCATGTAGAAGTGGAACAAGGTGTTTATAAGAGGGCTAATGTAAAAATGGTAATTGACATTGAAGCAGCCATACAGGCCGCTGATAAGTATGAAGAACTTGTTCGTTTATAAAAATCTTAAATCAACTGGTATGGAATTGCTTCCAGGCATCAGCATCAGGAAAACAAATCACTCAAAGATCCATGAAGTGGATTTTGATCATTTGGAATTTGGAAAGTATGTATCGGATCACATGCTTCTTTGCGATTATGCTAATGGTGAATGGGGACAAGCGCAGATTGTACCTTTTGCGAATCTTTCACTAAGCCCGGCCACACTGGCATTGCATTATGGCCAGACAGTATTTGAGGGCATGAAAGCTTTTTGCAGGAAGGATGGGCGTATAAATATTTTTCGCATTGACAAGCATTATGATCGTTTCGGCAGGTCGCTTGACAGGATGTGTATGGCAATACCTCCCAAAGAAATATTTATCGAAAGCTTAATGAAATTAACGGAAATGGATAAGGCATGGGTTCCCCAACAAGCAGGTGCATCATTATATATCCGTCCGTTTGTTTATGCGAGTGAGGCAAAGTTTGGAGTGAAAATTTCAGAACAATACCGTTTTATAATATTCACCGGGCCGGTACCTGATGTATTTGCGACACCCATCAAAGTAAAAGTAGAAACAAATTATACCAGGGCGGCAAGGGGAGGAACCGGTTTTGCCAAATGCGGCGGGAACTATGGCGGCGCCTATTATCCCACACAATTAGCAAGACAACAGGGTTATGACCAGGTATTGTGGACAAACGGGCAAGCTGATCCTTTTATAGAAGAATCAGGGATGATGAACGTAATGTTTGTTATCAACAATGTATTGGTAACACCTCCATTGTCAGATTCTATACTGGATGGAGTAACAAGAGATTCATTATTAACCTTAGCGAATGATCTTGGCTATCAAACGGAAGAAAGGCCGGTATCCGTAGCTGAATTAGCCCATGCATTCAAAAATAAAACGATCACCGAAGCATTTGGTGCCGGTACGGCGGCGGTGGTTGCGCCTGTTCAAACGATCCATATCAATGGTATTGATTTTCATCTGCCGGAGTATAACCGGGAAAGTGTAATGAATAAGCTGAAGCAGAAACTCGAACGAATAAGGATAGGCATTGACGATGATTTGCATAGATGGAACTCTGTTCTTTAAAGGCGCAAAGCCTGATTTTTAGTGAGAAGGGCCGGTTGCAAGACCGGCCTTTTGTTTACCTGTTCTCAAAATCCGGTGTATGCCGGGATAGTTTGATAATACCGATGGTGCATCCGTAATAATTTCCAGATATCAACCGGGTGTCTAAATGGCTGCTACATCGCCATTACACCGGAAAAGCCCGGACTAATTTATAAATACATTTGGTATAATTTCGCAGCATACAATTAAATAAAATGAAAGTTACTATAGTTACCGGCGCTTCAGGCAATCTTGGCCAGGCCGTTGTTAAAAAATTTCTCGCTGAAGGGTTTTATGTTACCGGAACGATTGTTCCCCATGACACAGTTACTATTGATATAAAAGATAAAAATTTTGAAACGGTAATTGCCGACCTGGCGAATGAAGACGCATCCGCCGGTTTTGTTTCAACTGTTATTGAAAAGTATGGACAGATTGATGCCGCTGTTTTGACTGTCGGGGGTTTTGCTATGGGAAAAATAGCTGATACAAAAACATCTGACATAACCAAACAGTACAAACTGAATTTTGAAACAGCCTACAATGTCGCAAGACCGGTATTCAATCAAATGATGAAGCAGGGTAGCGGTAGAATTTTTTTGATCGGTTCACAACCGGGATCGGATATGCGCAATAGTAAAGGAAAAGTAGCTTACGGTCTTGCGAAATCATTGATCTTTCGTTTGGCCGAACTGATGAATGATGAAGCTAAAGGTCATAATGTTGTCACCACTGTAGTGGTTCCATCTACTATTGATACACCACAAAATCGCCAAAGCATGCCGGGTGCGGATTTTAGCAAATGGGTAAAGGCGGAAGCGATCGCTGACAATATATATTATTACTGTACACCCGCTGCCGCTGTTATCCGCGAACCGATAATTAAAGTATATAATAATGCATGATAAAGGTGTTGGGTGAATAACTACCCGCTGTGTAGAAATTACTACCCCGTATTATCTCATTTACGATTTTCCCTTCGTTATTTTATCAATAACAGTTATACTGTTTAAACCTTATTTTTTAATAACAGTCTTTAGAAAGCTGTTAGAGGAGAGGTGCCGGGTTTATAATGTAGAACGTACGAGTCTGGCAGGCTCTTTGTCTCATAGTAAAAAGTTATCAGTGATTCGTATTTGAAAACATTCTAAAAATTTAAAACTGTACAATTATGAAAAAGAAGATCATGATCTTTTCTTTTAGTCTTTTGTTCTTATCTGTTAGTGTTATTCATGCGCAAAAATCAACAGCCACTATAAGAGCAGGGGTTAACCTCGCCAATGTCTCTATCAATGATGATGGCGGTATTGATGAGGCAAAAATGTTGGCCAGTTTCCAGGTGGGTATTATTGGTGATTTCCATATCGCTCCCTTCCTCGCAATACAATCTGGTTTGTTATTTACAGGAAAAGGAAGTAAAACACAAACCGGTAATGAAGGCGACGCCAACTGGTACCGCTCTACTGCTAATCCTTACTACCTGGAGTTACCGGTAAACCTTATTTTTAAAACCCCTACAGGCCCGGTCAAATTTTTCGCAGGCGCTGGTCCCTATCTTGGAATGGGTATCGCCGGAAAGAATAAAGTGAAAGGCGCCATTGGCGGTTTCAATTTTACTTCCGAAGAGAGTATTGAATTTTCTAATGATGATCCTGCAACATTAGATGAAGAAGAAGGTGCAGGCTTTGGTATCATGAAACGCTTTGATTACGGTCTGAATGGTTTAGTGGGTATTGAAACAAGTCACCTTGTACTTTCTGCCAATTATGGATTGGGCTTAGCCAAGTTGCAATCCGGCAATGGTGCAGGAGATGATAACAATAATAAACATCGTGTATTGAGTTTTACACTTGGATTTAAATTATAAAAAGAGTTTCTGGAGTTCTATTAACGGCGTCTCGATTTGAGGCGCTGTTTTTTTTGCAGCAACTCTTAACTCAAAACTCCTGACTCATAACTGTGGACTCTGAACTATCTTGCGATTTCTAACTATTATGAACTATGCGCTGGATAAAATGGACCGGTCTTGCTGCTGCTATCGTATTGATCATTTCCTGCTTTATGCCCTGGGTTATTATTGATTGGCGGCATTTTACCGCTACCGGTATTGATGCAGGCCCTGCATTTCAAAGTCCCGGCTACGGGCATTTTGTGTTTGCTTTTTTCTTTATTTGTTTTACGCTCATTCAACGAATATGGGCCAAAAGATTCAATTTGGTCATCATTGCCCTGAACATGGGATGGGCTATTCGTAATTTTACAAAGCTGTCTGCCTGCGATGGAGGACAGTGCCCGGATAAGCAAATGGGCATATACCTAATGCTTTCAGCCTCAGTCATTATGCTCCTTACCGCCTTGTTTCCGGATATGAAAGTAAAGGATAAAGACGATAGGGTTTAGCCTGGAAGCTGGTAATGCCCTTCATAAAAAAATAACATTGCTTTTCTTCTCTTCTTTCCTGATTATTATTAGTTTTACCCCGCATCGGATTATAGAAAATCTATATTTCATGTACCTACCCCACTGAGAACGCTACACCACTAACGTAGATCTGCCCGTTTTTGTAATATCTTATGCATCTGTTTCACCTGTATAAGTTAACATGGTGAAGTTGTATAAAAATTGATGCAGTTATTTATTATCCTCCTGTCCATTCGTGAAATCCCATTGGTTCATTCCATTCCTGTACAGAAATACCATTCGTTTTTCCAATCCTTAAAGGCCATTAGAGAGTTAGTGTGTTGATTTTTGTTTTAATCTAATTGCTGAAAATGGTCAAGACGTACATAAGGTTAATGGTTTTTTTCCTGTTTACTTTTAATGTGGCTGAGTCGCAGGTGACCAGCTATCCTATTACTTTCAGCAACACCGCAGGCGGTCTCACAGAAAGCAATGGTATATGGACTGCCAGTGCATCAGGGGCCTGGGGTCATGTTGGATTATCCGCATTAAAATTTGACGGCAATGCACGTATAATGATGCAGTATGCGGCAACAGATGCGTACTATGGCATACTCGGAGTGGATACTTCCCATTCATTACCCGCATCTCCTTTTTATAATGATATCAATGCAGGCGTTGTAATATACCCGGGCGGGGAGGTTAAGAAATTCCAGAACAATGCAGGTAATTCGGTGGGTACCGTAGTGATGGGAGACTGGGTTTGCCTCTACAGAACCGGGTCTTCTTTTAAAGTACAGAAAAGTTCTGATAACAAAGCTACCTGGACAGACCTGGGCGCTTACACTTTTACCTCGTCCGCTTCTCTTTCTATAACTTCCTCAGTGTTTCAGACCGGGAAAATTTATTCACCAACACTGGAACTGTACAATCCAACAGTACCCATTATTTTCAGCACTACCGCAGGCGGGCTCACGGAAAATAATGGCGTATGGGCAGCCAGCGCATCAGGAGCCTGGGGACATGTTGGATTATCGTCACAATTATTTGAAGGCAATGCCCGTATCATGATGCAGTATGCAGCAACAGATGCCTACTATGGGATACTTGGATTAGATACTTCCAATTCATTACCTGCATCACCTTACTATAATGATATCAACGCAGGTATAGTGATATATCCCGGCGGCGAGGTGAAGAAGTTCCAGAACAATGCAGGTAATTCAGTCGGCACCGTCGTGGTGGGGGACTGGGTTGGCTTATACCGGGTCGGATCTGTTCTTAAAATACAGAAGAGTACGGATAATAAAGTAACCTGGACAGACCTGGGCACTTATACTTTTGCATCATCCGCTCCCTTGTATATTACCTCTTCCTTTTATCAAACAGGGAAAATTTATTCACCAACACTTCAATTTGCAACGATTGATAATGACGGTGCATGCAACGCAATTTCATTAACGGCAGGAGGAACACCACGCTGTGTAAATACTACGCTGGCTACTTCTGTGAATGATCCTGTCTCTGCATGTACTGCGCCTAACAATTCTGTATGGTATCAATATACCGCTACAACTACAGGAACCGTGCTGTTGAATATGAAAACTCCCGCGTCGCCTGCCAACCCCCTGCACGGATGGGCATCCTGGTACACCCGTTCAGGAATATGCCCTGCTGTTTCATTTTCACCAGTTGGCACTTGCCAGCAATTTGGCGATGGTGGCAATAATGATATTGATAATTTACTTTCGCCGGTACTTACTGCCGGTACTACTTATTATATTTTGATCAATGGTTTTGCAGGAGATGTAGGTGAGTTTTGCATAAGCATTCCCGCCTGCTCACCTCCGTTATCAGTATTGGTTGACCACATCACCAGTAACAGCGCCAGCGTAAACTGGACAGGTACAGGAACATTTATCCTGGAGTATGGTCCTTCCGGATTTATACCGGGTACAGGCGCTGCTGCGGGTGCAGGTGGCACTGTTATTAATCCTGCCACTTCATCACAAATTATCAGCGGGCTTACTGCTGTCAGCAGTTATGATGTTTATGTAAGACAAAATTGCGCAGTGAGTAACCAGGGTTTCAGCAACAATTCAATAGCGGCAACTTTTATCACACCGGGCCAGGCGCCAGTCAATGATGATTGCTCCGGCGCTATTGCTCTTACGGTTTTTGATGGTGGTTGCGACAGCGCTACTGCCGGCACAACATTTAATGCGACTACTTCCACTAACACACCATTACCTGAATGTGGAATGGATGCGGCTGGTTATGATGATGATGTATGGTTCAAATTCACACCTGTGACCGGACAGCTTTTTGCTACTGTTGATTTTGTATCAACCGGTGGAGATAACAACTTCGTGGCGCAGATATATACTTCATCTGATAATACCTGTTCCGGAACATTGGCTTTATTTGCGTGCAGTGAAGACAGCGGACCCGATAACCTCTACAGGTTTACCAGCATGCCCGTTACGGCCGGAACCACCTATTTCATCCGTGTTTTTTCTTACAACAAAGGAGTAAATAGTCAATTTACAGTATGTGTTAGCAACGCACACATGATCAATGATAATGCAGCCGGTGCTGTTTTAATAAATGTAGATGCTGGCTGTACGGGTGCAATTTATACAAACGTGGGAGCTACCCAGTCTGTTGGTGAACCGACGGGTAGTTGTTCCAGCACTACCGGCTATGCGACGGCATGGTATAAATTTAAAGCGCCTGCCGGTGGGGCCGTAAGGATCAGCACGGCTGCAGGTTCCGGTAATACTTTGACCAATACAAGGGTGGCGCTATTCGATGCAGGCGATGTAAATAATTATAATACTTTCACTATTATCGGCTGTGATGAAGATGGTGGCTCGGGTAGTTTCGGATCTATGTCCGTACTGTATGCTACAGGCCTCACTGCCGGCTTCACTTATTATATACAGGTGGACAAATTTGACAACACAGTTGCGGAGGGCACCTATTGCATCACCATTGATAAATTGAAGGACAATATGCTCTCTGCTGCCAATAATTGCAACAGCGTTTACCAGGCACCCGTAGGTTCGATTGCTTCTTACAAAGGATGGGTACCCCTGATGGATGAAAACAGTAAACTTATCGCATTGGTAAGAGACACATTGGGTGGCCGCGTTGATGCATACACCGTATCGCAAAATATAAACGCAGGCGCTGTACGCAAGGACAATACTTCCGGTGAATATTACCTGAACAGGAGCTATACTATTAATAATGCTGCAGCCACTAACACTGCCGTCCATCTTCAGTTCTTTTTTCTCGCCAGCGAACAGGCCTCATTGGCGGCTGTTGATCATGCTGCGGATGCCCTGGTCAACCTGCGGGTGACACGACAGTCTGCTATTACCTGCCAGCCTGATTTTGTAACAGCGAACGGTACTAATTCAGAACTACAGCAAACAGGCAGCGGTATCAGCAATGGTGTTGGCTGGATAACGGTTAACACAACCGGTTTCTCTAATTTTTATATTCATTCGGTCAAATCATATTTAACGGCAAAAGTATTTTTGCAGGGAGCCTACAATGCCAGTCTTGGCAGGCATAAAGATGTAACACCTGCCTGGGCCAATGTATTGAACACTTACGCAAAGAACCAGCCTTATAATCCTGTAAAATATGAGGGGTTTGGTGCAAATACTCCCGGTGGAAAAGGACAACAGGTAGTACATGTCACCAACCTGGATGCTACAGGGCCGGGTTCACTGCATGATGCTATCGGCAGCAACCGTACCATCGTATTTGATGTGGCCGGTACTATCAACAACTTCAACTGGGATTCTTCTATAGAACCAGGCGTAAGCTTTTTAACCATTGATGGATCTACGGCTCCCGCACCCGGTATTACACTCGATAATGGCAACAGCCCTTCACGTGTGAATGGGTTATCATTCCAGTATGGTTGTCATGATATCATTGTTAAAAATATAAGAGTGCGCAATGCTGTGAATGATGGTATTAATGTTGTTGGCGGATATAATATGGTCTTTGATCATGTTTCAGTGGCAGACTGTGGTGATGGGAACCTGGATATTACCGATGGCGCACACGACATCACTGTTCAGTACAGCGTCTTTGGCCATAGCGGAAACGGGGCCATGCTGATTGCCTATCCCGGCACAAAGGATATCAGTCTTCATCACAACCTGTTTAACAGTACTGGCGCTGGTGTGGGAGAAAGAAATCCTTTAGTGCATAATGCCATCAATTTCGTTCCGAATATTATTTCCTACCTGATGGCGGATTATACTAACAATATAGTGTGGAACTGGGGCAATACAAATGGTGGTGGTTATGGCAGCGGTGCAGATTATGGCGGTACATTGCAGGTGCGTAATAATTTTTACCAGAGTGTCACCCTGCCCGGAAGCGCTATCGTGGTGAACAAGGAAAGTATCGGGGCAAAAGTGTATGCTTCCGGAAATATAAGTGGTAATGCCGGTATCAACCCCAATAGTGTGAGCAATATGGCGGCTCCCTGGTCTGTTGCGGCAGTGACAACACAGGATGCCTGTACAGCGGCAGCCATCGTACTGGCACAGGCCGGCTGTCAGCCGCGTGATGCCATTGACCAGGCTCTTATTAATACAGTTTCGCTGTCTAACTGCCCGGCTACTGTTGCGGAAGGAAATTATACCGGTTCTGAAAGTGTAGCCAATGGATTTTTTAAATCTACTCCTGCAGATACAGATATTGTGGATTGGGTATTATTGGAAATAAAAAACAGCTCTGGTATTACTAAGTCACGCAATGCCGCATTTGTACGGGAAGACGGGAAGATCGTTGACCTGGACGGAACCTCTGCCATATCACTGTATGGTCTTGGCTCAGGTATTTTTAATATAACAATCAGGCACAGGAACCACCTCGGTATTAGTACACAAAATGGTTTTCTTTTTGTAACAACCTCCCTTGGGGTGCCACCCTCAAATCCTCAGAATTTTGATTTTACCACGGCAACCGATGCAGCTATTTTTGGTGATGCACTTGCATTCAAGGTAGTAAATGGAATTAATGTAATGGTTGGTGGTAATGCTAATGGTAATAACAATGTTCGATATGCAAATATTAATAATGATCCTAGTTCAATTCTCGTTTTTCTTGGAGGAATAGTTACGGGAGTTATGACCAATATCTATTCCCCCAATGATGTAAACTTGGACGGAACGGTAAGATATGCAAACTTGAATAATGACCCGGGATTCCTTTTGAACAATGCATTGGGAGGAACTATTACGGCAGTGATTATTGAGCAAAAAAGGTAATGAAGTGTAGAATCTTTATTTTGGGAAGAGAAATGTGCTACGGAATGACTAAAAATACGCATGAATGTCAATTAGTTTTAATTCGTGTCAGCTTTCCGCTTCAACTCGTAAATCGAACCTTGTTTTTTATCACCAAAGCTTTGCATAATAAGCAAATATTACTATATTGTCGGCTGGAACCACTCTTTCCAAAATCCCCTGATTACCATTTTAAACCATTTATCCCACAAACTGCCCGGCAGCAAGTGTGATTTATGTTTTGCTATGGTTAGTTGAGGCTCGTTTAATTGTTTCTGCAAGAAATCCTATATCACGTCCGGAAAGAACCTGCCTGTCCACCCATCTTATAAGAGAACCTTTATCTATTTCCCTATTATCAAAAGAAAACTTAGTTATGAGGGCGATCTATTTATTGTTATTAACGGGTATAGGGTCAATGATGGCGAATGCGCAAAATAATACGGCGTATTCATCTGCACCTGTAAAGACAACCAAAGAAGCTAATTTAACTGTCTCCGGGGTATTTTCATCCTCACTCAATTTTCAATCTTTCATACAGGATTATTATAACTCCATAAATACTGAAGCAATCGGCAACCGGGCAGAGCAAAAAGAAAATGAAGATGAAGATATGACCGTCATTGAACCGGTCACTGGTTCCGGTGATAGGAGTGACCGGAATACCGGTACACTCATTGTTTGCCCTGCTATTACTTCTTATCCTTTTACCGAAACATTTGAAGCTGCCAGCGCTACCCGCACTTGCTGGATAAATGAATTTGTAACCGGCTCACTCAACTGGATATATGCTGCCGGCGCCGGTGGCGGAGGTTCCACTACCACTGCACACGGTGGCGCATTGAATGCAACATTTTACGAAGGTGATTATGAAACGGAGAATGTAACAAAACTTGTTTCACCCCCTTTTAACCTTAGTTCCCTTTCAGGTGGTGCACAGCTCAGGTTCTGGGCAGTGAATGAGTTATGGGAACCTGACCAGGATATACTGCGTGTATATTATAAGACATCCGCAGCCGGGAGCTGGAACTTATTATCCGGCGATATCACTAATATCAGCAACTGGACTGAATATACATTCACACTTCCTGCCACCAGCAATGATTATTATATTGCTTTTGAGTCAACAGAAAAATTCGGGCATGGAGTTGCTATTGATGATGTAATTGTAGAAGCGCTCCCATCTTGCTTCCCACCCATAGGACTTGCTATCATTGCAACAGGTCAGTCAACAGCCCATCTAAGCTGGACAGCCCCAACAACGGCGCCATCCGCTGGTTACGAATGGAAAATTGTTTTAGCAGGACAGGGTTCCGGCGGAGCGGCACAGGCATCTGGCTCTACAGGCGCTGGTGTAGTAACAGCCAATGCTACCGGCCTTAACCCCGGTACTTCTTATGATCTGTATGTTCGTTCTCATTGCGGGGGAGCAGATTACAGTTTATGGACAGGACCTAAAAATTATAAACTATATGATGATGCACCCGGCGCTATTACATTAACAGTAGGTGCAGGCTGCACAGGCGCCGACTTTACGAATGCAGGAGCTACAAAAAGTAATTTGGAGGTTTATCCCTCCTGTTCAGGTGCGGCAATTGCCCCGGTATGGTTCAGGTTTGTGGCGCCTGCAAGTGGCGCTGTTCGTGTCAGCACCGATACATTAGCGGGAACATTTATTGATTCCAAGCTGGGCCTTTTCTCTATACCAACCCCGGCTGAGGTTACGGATTATTCAAAATTTACGATCATATCATGCGATGATGATGGTGGTACAGCCCTTGGTTTCGGATTTATGGGCATGCTATATGCTACAGGGCTCACACCCGGCACCACTTACTATATTGCAGTGGATAAATTCACAGGTAGTACCATCTCCGGTACATTCTGTATCGCGGTAGATGAACTCAATGCCAGTATGATTGCACCGGCAAATACCTGTGCGGATCTGTATCAGCAGCCTGTTGGTTCCAACACCTATACAGGATGGGTACCATTAATGAATATTGACAGCAAGCTGGTGGCGATGGTACAAAACTCTGCCGGTGGGGAAGCAGACGAATATACAGTGTCTCAGAATATTAATAATGCTGCTGTAAGGCAGGATGCTGTGTCAAAAGAATATTACCTTGACAGGAGTTTCCTTATAAATAATTCAGCGGCTGCTGCCAATGTGAATGTTCAGTTCTTTTTTCTTAATAGAGAATTGACAGCTCTCCATGATGTAGATGCCGCAGCGGCATTATCCAGCCTGCGGGTTACCCGCCAGACCGGATCTGCCTGCCAGGCAGATTTTGCAGCAGCCAACGGCGTTAATACTGATCTTACCCAAACAGGCAATGGAACAGTCAACGGAGTTAGCTGGATAAAAGCTATTACTCCGGGTTTTTCTAATTTCTATATTCATTCGGCTAAATCGCCGCTAATAGTAAAGACTTTTCTACAGGGCGCATACAGTTCAGCACTGGGCCGACATAAAGATGTAACCACCACATGGCGGAATATTTTAAATGCCAACGCCTTGAGCCAGCCTTATAATACTGCTGCTTTTGGTAACTATAATGGGGGAGAAACAGTGCCTGCCGGGTTCTTTACTTCTGATGCTGCAAACGCACTGGACATTCTGGACTGGGTATTGCTGGAAGTAAAAGATGGAGCCAATGTTTTAGTGGCACGTCGCGCAGCCCTATTAAGAGAAGATGGAAAAATAGTGGACGTGACCGGAGATACACTCGTCACATTTAATGGACTTGGCTCAGGTAATTATTATTTAACCATCAGGCACCGCAACCATCTAGGCATCAGTGTAGAGAATCTTTTACCCTTAACGGCAAAAGCTCTTGGAGTTGCTCCACCCACCAGTACGTATGATTTTGATTTTACCACAGCAACTGATGCAGCCATTTTTGGCACTTCGGTTGCATACAAAATTGTAGGCACAAAAAATGTGATGATATGCGGTAATGCCAATGGTAACAACAATGTTCGTTATGCAAATCTTAACAATGACCCTGGTGCCATTCTTGTTTCCCTCGGAGGAATAGTCACGGCAGTTGTTAGCAATATCTATTCACAATATGATGTAAATATGGATGGAATAGTAAGGTATGCAAATCTGAATAATGATCCGGGATTCCTACTAAGTAATGCATTAGGAGGAACTGTAACTCTAGTATTAACAGAACAAAAGCGATAAAATTTTTTTAAGCAACAATAAGAATTAAATAAAGTAAAAAATATCTATCACTCAAAAGTAAGTTGAAATGAAAAAAATAATACTAATAACTACTGTTCTGGCGCTAAGTATCCTTGCATCGGCACAACTGGTACCACGCCTGGAAACAACCATTAAAATAGTCAATAATAAAGCTCGGATAGCTGTCAAGGCAGTAGGAGGACCTATCACAGGAAATCCAACTGGTGCTACCTTCAGTGTAGCTATCCCCGTTGCCAATGCAGCAGCAAGTATGACTGCTCCTACGATAATTGATCCTACGCGTATCCCTCCGCTATTTACTATTCCAATTGGTAATTATTCAGATGCAACTTATGAATATTTTAATCTGGTTTATACTAGTAGTACCGCCTCTGTAACTTTTGCTGATGGGGTGGAGTATGAATTATTGGAATTAAATTTCGTAGGCTTACCTGGTAGTACTTCTGTAACATTGGTTACCTTACCCGATGGTAATCCCTCTGCTCCTGATGCGGCTAACAATTGGTACAATTTTTTAGAGATTAGCGGTGCAATTGTGTCAGATCCTCTCAATTTGTTTTATCAATCTGCTACAAGCGGCGCGCCAACGCAGCCTGGTGATTATTCCGCACCTCCCGGTATTGTTGGGTTTGTAACTTCTACAAGCCTCATTACATTACCCGCCACTTTCATCAACTTCAGTGGTTATAAAAACGGCAGCAAAAATACTTTGTTATGGGCAACTGCCAGTGAAAGTAATAACCGTGGTTTTGAAGTGTTGCGTTCAACAGATGGTACTAATTATTCTTCTATTGGTTTTGTCAATTCACTGGCTCCTGCCGGTACCAGCACCACCAATATCAGCTATTCATTTAATGATAATAGCGTGGCAGGAAATAAACAATACTATCGCCTGAAGCAGGTGGATATTGATAACCGCAGTAAGCTTAGCAATATTGTATTGATCACCGGTGCTAAGCCATTGACATTGGCAATAGCAGGAGTATTTCCCAACCCGGCCAATGCAGAGGTGAATGTGATCATTGATGCACCGGGAAGAGATAATGTGACACTGGTAGTAACAGATATATACGGCAAAAATGTGAAGCAAAGAGCAGCCAATGTAGAAACAGGATCTAATACTATACCAGTTGATATCAGCGCACTGGCAAAAGGCAGCTATCTGGTAAAAGTGTTGTGCAAGTCATCGGATTGTGAAACAGCAGTAAGTAAGTTTGTAAAACAGTAATAATATTGATGACCTGAGGAAAACCATTTTCTCACTATCCGCTTCTGCAAAGGAGCGGATTTTTTTATGCACAAAACCAAAACATGGTGGCAGGGGTCAGCGAAGTTTGAAGTAGAATATGATGAAAAATATTTGTTTGAATGGTATGAGTAACTACAAAACTATCAGTCAGAATAAAGTAAGAAGGTTCGGGTATCACATGGGTCATTTTTCTACTAAGGTTTTATGCCGTTGCTTCACCTGCGTTCGTGGCCATAAGTGAGTGGCCGTGTATCCAGATTGCTTCGGTCTGCCGTCAGCAATCTTTATGATTCAGCATTCGAATGGCAGCCCTCGCAAAGACGGAGACTCTGATACCTTGGCGATTACTTTGAACCCCGGAGTCTCCGTCTTTGCGAGGCTTGCTGAAAGGATCATTGAAATGTAATGTATGTTGCCAGCAAGCCGAAGCAATCTTATAAGGATGCTACCTGTTCATAGGTAGCACCAATGGGCGTAGATAAGGGAGTGGCCGGGTTCATTCCACGAATAGGAACATTCGGGTTTTCAGATTGTACAATCCTTAACATAGAGACTTCTGAAAACTATCAGTCAGAATATGATAATAAAGTTCGCTAGCTGGTGAAGCCTGATTTCTACTAAGGTTTAAAAAACTGGATATGCCAGCGAGCAAACCTTAGTAAGAAAGTAGGTATCTGTTCAATCTGTGTCATCTCCCGCGTGCGGGTTTGATTCCCGGAAATTTATACAGCTTCTAATCAAGACAAACCAGTGATTTGTTTATGATCGCTACACATTCATTGATCTGTTCTTTGGTAATGACAAGAGGTGGTGCAAAACGTATCTTATCTCCATGAGTTGGTTTGGCCAGTAACCCGTTTTCTTTTAGCTGCAAACAAAGTTCCCAGGCCGCTTCTTTATTCGCATGCTGAATGATGATCGCATTGAGAAGGCCCTTACCCCGCACCCATGAAATATGTTTTGACTGAAGCTTTATTAATTCATCCCTTAGTAACTCACCCATCGCATGGGCCTTGTCCGCCATCTTTTCTTCTTTTAAAACCGTTAATGCTGCGATAGCCGTTTTACAACCGATAGGGCTGCCACCATAGGTAGAACCATGTTCACCGGGTTTGATGGTCAACATTATTTCATCATCAGCCAGTACTGCACTCACAGGCAGCATACCACCGCTTAGCGCTTTGCCAAGCAAAAGAATATCCGGTCTCACATTTTCATGATCGCAGGCCAGCATTTTTCCTGTTCTGCACAGGCCGGTTTGTATTTCATCAGCGATGAACAATACATTGGCTTCTTCGCATAGTTGTTTGGCTTTAGCCAAATAACCTTCATCCGGAACTACAACACCCGCTTCGCCCTGTATGGGTTCTACTAAAAAGCCGGCGATATTTTTTTCTGATAATGCTTTTTCCAGTGCATCCATATCGTTAAACGGGATACTGACAAAGCCGGGCATATAAGGCCCGAAATTTTTCTTTGAATCCGGATCGCTGCTAAAAGAAATAACGGTGGAGGTCCGGCCATGAAAATTTCCATCACAAACAATGATGATGGCTTTATCAGGGAGAATACCTTTTACTTCATACGCCCATTTGCGGCACAATTTAATACCTGTTTCAACAGCTTCCACACCGGTATTCATTGGTAATACTTTATCGTAACCAAAATAACCGGTAATGAATTTGGCATAGTCGCCGAGCAGGTCGCTGTGAAAAGCACGGCTGGTGAGTGTTAGCTTTTGCGACTGTTCAATAAATGCTTTAACGATCGCAGGGTGACAATGTCCCTGGTTAACGGCGGAGTAGCCGCTGAGAAAATCATAATAGCGCTTATCTTCCACATCCCATACATATACGCCTTCACCCCTTGTCAGTACCACCGGAAGGGGATGATAATTATGCGCACTGTATTTTTCTTCCAGTTCAAGATAGTATTGTGTCTTTGCAGATATATTTATAATTGATTGCATCATAGCAGGTAAATTGAAAAGAGTAATGAATGAGAATAGAATTTACGTCCCGCCGTTGGCGGGACTGGAGGCTTATCCTCGATGATTGAGGAGATCAAGGTTGCTGTCGAGGAAGAATGATATGTTAGAATTCAACCGGATAATCCGAAATTTGATGCAATATAATTAAACAAAACAAAGAAGGCAAATATGTTCTTATTTTAAGCTACTGGAAAAGACATTAATTTTGCGTTACCTATTCATGAACGATTTTAGCAACGCGTTTCCTGAATGACTCAGTCGGGCGGAATAACAATACGTGTTTTGCGAACCTTAGTAGAAATCAGTTATCATCAGTGACTCAACCTTATTACCTTATTCTCAAATAAAATGAAAATAGAATATAACAATTTATACACCCATTTTATTTTTACAACCTTGCATCGCTTACCTGTTATTGTTGAAAAACACAGGGAACGAATTGAAAAATATATTACCGGCATAGTGAATAATAACAATTCGCATTTGTATGCCATATACGCTAATCCCGAACATGTTCATTTTCTTGCATCCCGTTCCCCGAAATTATCAGAAGAAATGCTGGCGTCCATAGTCGCTGAAAGTTCTCAACGGTTCATCAACCAAAATAAACTATGTGACAATCAATTTGCGTGGCAGGAATCTGCGTCTGCCTTTTCAGTATCAAAGTCGGATATTGACAGGGTTTGTAAATACATACTTAATCAACCGGAGCATCATCGTAAAGTAAGTTTTGCAGAAGAATATGAAGAGTTTATAAGATTTTATCAAAAAACCCTGAAACCTTCTAAAAAGCATTAATTCAAAATAAGGTAATAAGGTTCAGCAGATTTAATGAACTATTTTTCTACTAAGGTTCAATACCTGGCTGTTAAGATGACTAAGAAAATTAAATAAGGTTTTGATATTAATAATTGTAAATTCTTCCACTATATCAGAATAAAAAATAATTCCATTATGGCTGCATCAAATAAGGAAACATATACAATTCCCGCCGGAACGAGGATCGGTCATGTACATTTAAAAGTGGCTGATCTCGAACGATCATTAAAGTTCTATCGTGATCTCCTGGGATTTGAACTTCAGCAATACTATGGTGACAGCGCCGCATTCATTTCAGCGGGCGGCTATCATCATCATATCGGGTTGAATACATGGCAAAGTAAAAACTCCCCACCCGCCCCGGTCCGTGCCCCCGGTCTCTATCACACCGCTATTCTTTATCCTGAACGAAAAGATCTTGCGGTTGTGCTCAGGCGATTAATTGATGCAGGATATCCATTGACCGGCGCTTCCGATCATGGTGTATCCGAAGCTATTTACCTTGATGACCCCGATAAGAATGGAGTAGAGTTGTACTGGGATAAACCAAAAACATCCTGGCCAACAGATGCGCAGGGAAACCTGCAGATGAAAACAGATGCGCTGGACCTGCAAGACTTGTTGAAATTAGCTGAATAATTCTTTTATGAAATAATGACTATCCGGATAAAGCAACCGAAAGTTTATTTGAAACACATAGATTTTCTATGTGAAGCCCTATGTTTCTATCTGCCTATGTGTTTCAAATAAAAGGGGTTTATATTCTGGTTACGAAGTAATGCGAAGGAAAAGAAAGCGTTACTTTTTCTTCTTTTCTAAACAGGCCAAATACCGTACTGCCGCTGCCGCTCATGGATGCATAGACAGCGCCTGCATGATATAATTTATTTTTAATATCACTGATGGCAGGATATGTTTTGAAAACAACTTCTTCAAAATCATTTTTCAATTCATCTTTCCATGTTATAACAGGTTGCAGAATGATCTCCCTGGTTGATGTAACAGGAAGGGTGGGAGTGACCTGTGAAAAAGCAGTGGCTGTAGGAATAGATATACCGGGATTGACCAAAATAAATTGATAGGCGCCCAGATCAATACTCACAGGTTCCAGCAGTTCTCCCCTGCCTGTAGCAAAGCAGGGTTTATTAATGATAAAGAAAGGACAATCACTTCCGAGCCGGAGAGAGTAGTTTACCAGTTGTTCCGTTGAGAGGTTGAGCCGGAACTTATCATTTAGCAGCTTTAATGTAAATGCAGCATCAGCACTGCCGCCGCCCAGTCCCGCACCTATGGGAATAACTTTATGTAAATGTATTTTCACGGCAGGCAGATCCGGAAAATCTTTTTTAAGCAAGCGGAAGGCTTTTATGCAAAGATTATCATCATGTAACCCATCTACCGGTATCCCGCTGGTTGTAAAGGAAACATCTTCCGGTTGTATTTCAGTGGTACCCGTTTGAATTATTTCCAGTACATCATAAAGAGGGAGCGGGTAAAAAATAGTTTCAAGATCGTGGAAACCATCGCTGCGTTTGCGGGTAATATGGAGACCCAGGTTGACCTTGCAGTTAGGAAAAACGATCACGCATAAAGGATTTAACTACGGATGGAAAAGGATGTTGAATGGATTTTAAGAATTTAAAAGATGCTGGGTATTTCAGGGATCTGAATATTTATATAAATCAGCGATTCTTTCTACGGGTATTTATTTCATCCCTGATAGCAATAGCCCGGATATAATCTTCATTTTCCAGCACTTCATTTAAAAGACTATTCAACTCTTCCAGTGTCATGGTTTTCAGGTCTTCATTGCCGCCCACTGCGCCCTGGTCTTCTATCACTACTTCCTGTTTGGCTTTTTTCTTTTTACCGGTTGTTGTAGCTGTGTCCTCCATTAATATACCAGCGCTTTCCAGGATATTTTCATACGTATATATCGGGCAGCCAAAACGAACGGCCAATGCCAGGGCATCGGAGGTCCTTGAGTCAATTTCTATGGTATCATGCTCAGAAGCGCAAACCAGTTTGGAGTAAAATATACCTTCCTGCAGGTCGCAGATAATGATTTCGTGCAGGTCAATGGCAAAGGCATTAAGAAAATTCTTCATCAGGTCGTGGGTAAGGGGCCGGCTGGGGTGCATTTTTTCTAAAGCCACGGCGATGGCCTGCGCTTCAAATCCCCCGATCACGATCGGCAAACGTCTTAATCCATTCACTTCCCCCAGCACTACAGCATAAGAATGGGTCTGTGTTATGCTATGTGACAGGGCCACTATTTCCAGTTCTATCTTCTTCATAAAAAATATCACACAAAACTAAGGATTTTGAACAAAAAGATGGGGAAAAAAACCAACCGGGGCTTTTAGGCATTCGTTCGGATATTTGCGTTTATTTGGTGTTCTTTGCACTATTCAAGCTGTACCTCATGATTTCCCACAACTGCAGGAAACTGCTTATTATCCCTTTTCTATTGAGCCTTTTTATAATGGTCTCCTGCCAGCGGGAACTGGATATTACCGTACCTGATCCTGTTACCGAATACATAAAGGATTCAACACTGCTGATAAAAAGTATAACGTTCCTATCTGAGAACGGGCAAGATTCAATTGTTGAAAGTTATTCTTATGATTCTGTAAAGCGAAAAATAACGCTTACCTGGAATGATCCGTCTGAAAACGAATACCCGGATGGTACAATGGCGGAGTTTAGTTATAATGACAAATGGCTCCTTTCTCATGCAATGTATATTTACCCCGCTGGGTATATACCACAGGCCTGGGATTATACCACTATTGACATAGAATATGATGCCCAAAAAGTTGTACAGAAAATTACAGTAAGGTACGGTGATGGAAGCAGCGAGATAAAAGTATATAACAAGATCCCGCTGCCAGGAGGAAATTATCAACTAAGCTGGGATGAATCAGATCCCGGCTCGCCGGATGACCAGGTTTTGCGCAGGGCTGTATTTAATGCTGATGGAAACAATATTACCAGCATTGTTGATCACTCTTATATCGCTGAAACAACCCCGGCGGGCGATGATATTTATACAAATGTTATAAGAACAGACTCACTGTTTTATGATGCACCGGGAAGTGTAAAAAAAATAATAAGAAATGAAGTGGATACGCTTATGCATAGCAACCAAAGTTATGTTTCCTATGATTTTTCAACCCGGTACACAAAAGGGGACCAGTTATACAATCAGCGGCAGGCGCTCCTGAATGGAATTGCAAATATGCCTTTTTTTGACCCGGATAGTAATACAGACCTTTTTGGCGGTCTGTCTTTCAGCCTGGAAAATGAATCCTGGCAGTATTTAAAATACCCGGTTCAAACGGCCGATATACGCTGGAATATGAATGATTATCATTTTGCAGGCAGTTCGGAGTTTGACAGTAAAGACAGGTTAATAAAGTTCACAGGATTTTTTCTTGATATGGGTATCACGCCCAGTGTCTATAAAATAAAATATTATAAATAGACGGCATAAAAATCAGCAGCAACCGGATTTTTATGGCCATTACATTTTCATAAAACAAAAGCCAGATTGATATTATTTCATTTGGCTTTTATAAAATTATTGTATGTGTGATCACGCTATGCCCTTCAGTTTTTTTACCGCTGCTGTAAACTTAGGTACGATCTCAAATGCATCGCCGACAATACCATAATCGGCAGCTTTGAAGAAAGGCGCTTCAGGATCTTTATTTATTACTACCATTACCTTGCTTCTGTTTACGCCGGCCAAATGTTGTATAGCACCGGAGATGCCAATAGCAATATATAGATTGGGGGCAATTGCAATTCCTGTTTGACCTACATGTTCATTATGCGGGCGCCAGTGTGCATCAGCAACAGGACGGCTGCACGCGGTAGCGGCATGTAAAGTTTTTGCCAGTTCTTCTATTATTCCCCAGTTCTCTGGTCCTTTCAGACCACGGCCCGCACTTACCACTACTTCTGCTTCTGTTAATGGTACTTCGCCACTGGCTTTTGTAACATTCGTTATTTTTATTTTACTGGTATCTATGGTGGCATTGAATGCAACTACTTCTGCCGTACCCTCACCCGCCACAACCGGGTAAGCATTTGTACTGAGGGAAATAATCTTTATAGCTGTATTGATAGTGATGCTGGCGAATGCTTTACCGGAGAATACATTTTTTTTAACCGTAAATCCATTAGCTGTATCTGGTAATGCAACTGCACCGGAAACCAATCCTGCTTTCAAACGGGCGGATAAACGCGGAGCTACGGCTTTGCCGTCAACATTGTTGGAAAATACGATCACTTTAGCGCCGGATTGTTCGGCCACCTGTGCTATTACTTTAGTATCCACCTGTGCATCAAAATGATTGAGGACATCATTATTAACCTGGTGAATTTTCTTTACACCGTATTTGCCAAGTGCAGTAAGGTCTTCAGTTACTGAACCAAGTACAACACCTTCGGCAATGGTACCAAGTTGTTCAGCTACTTTAGCGCCATAGCTTATTGCTTCCAGTGAAGCTTTCTTTACATGACCATCTGCGGTATCTATGAATATTAAAACTGACATATACAAATTTTGAGATTATTAAATTCAGGTCGCTTATATAGCCTTTGCTTCTTCGTGGAGAAGACGAACTAACTCTTCCACGTTATCTGCGGCTACCAACTTAACACCAGCCTTGGCAGGTGGTAAGACGAAACCAGCAACAGTAGTGAGTGCATCAATCGCTGCGGGTTCCACCACTTTCAATGGTTTAGTCCGGGCGGCCATAATGCCCCGCATATTAGGTATGCGTTGTTCGGCCATTCCTTTTTGCGCACTCACCACTACCGGCAGTTCCAATTCGCATACTTCTTCCCCGCCTTCTATTTCACGGGAGATAGTGGCTTTTGTTCCGCTTAGTTCAAATTTGGTAGCTAATGAAACATAAGGCATATCCAGTAATTCGGCTACCATACCACCGATAGAAGAACCGTTATAATCAATCGTTTCTTTACCGGTTAATACAAGATCATAATTACCCTGTTTGGCTATTTCAGCAATTTGCGCTGCGATATAATAACTGTCATGGCTGTCAGCATTCACACGGATAGCTTCATCGCCGCCAAGCGCAAGCGATTTGCGGATGATGGGTTCAGCATCTACTCCGCCTACTGTTATCAGATGAATAACCGTGGCGGCATCTTTTTCTTTTAATTCAATAGCACGGACAAGGGCGTACCATTCATCGTAGGGATTAATGATCCATTGTACGCCATTGGTATCGAATTTCGTGTTGTTATCGGTGAAGGCTATTTTTGCCGTTGTGTCCGGCGTTTTACTGATACAAACTAAGATCTTCATTGTTTAACTACTTTGTCTCCCTCTCTTCCGATAGCTATCGGAATGGAGAGGGAAGGGGTGAAGGAAGATAGTTGTTTATGCAACTAAAACAAAGATAAGAGATGAATTGGTAAATCCGGCATACCAGGCTAAATTTTTTATACAGCATGAACAGGATAGAAAAATTGAATGAATTTCTGAACGTTAACCCGGCGGACAGCTTCGTGCAACATGCATTGGCGCTGGAATATATTAAACTGGGCAATGATGCGGAAGGCAGGAAATTATTCGAGGCAATACTGGAAAGAGAACCTTCCTATGTTGGAACTTATTATCACCTGGCCAAGTTGCTGGAAAGAAACGGCGATGAACAGGCTGCTATAAAAGTATATGAAAAAGGAATGGAAGAGGCGAAAAAAGCGGGAGATAACCATGCACTTGGGGAATTAAGAGGGGCGTATGAAGAATTAACTTTTTAACCCCTGTCCCGCCAACTGGCGGGGAACTTAAACCGATGACTCCCTATTGTTTTTTAATATTTCAAAGGAATATGATAATTACATGAGTTTATTATTACAGTTTCAAAATAAGATTAAACAACAAAATCTTTTCTCATTAAAAGATAAATTGCTGCTGGCTGTCAGCGGAGGAGTGGATTCTATTGTGTTGTGTGAACTATGCAAACAGGCCGGTTATGATTTCGTTATTGCTCATTGCAATTTTCAATTAAGAGGCGAGGAGAGTAAAAGGGATGAACAGTTTGTAAAGGATTTAGGCACGAAGTATGGCGTAGAAGTATTGGTGAAAAAATTTGAGACGGAAAATTATGCTGCAGAAAAGAAGATGTCCATCCAGGAAGCAGCGAGAGACTTACGATATGGGTTGTTTTCAGAAATAGTGAATGGTGAATGGTCAATGAGCAATAGGATGGCGGCTGATAATCCTGCTCACCTCCTCACCGCACACCATGCTGATGATAACGCTGAAACTGTAGCTATGCATTTCTTTCGCGGTACTGGGTTACATGGTTTAACCGGGATCCCGGTTTCAGCCGGCTATATCAGGAGGCCATTGCTTTCTTTTTCAAAAGATGAACTTGTTCAATTTGCCGGGGAGAACAATCTTGACTTTGTGGAAGATTCTTCTAATCAATCATCCAAATACACCCGCAATCTTTTTCGGCATGAGATCATTCCCGCTATCAGTAAAGTATATCCGCAGGTAAAAGAAAATTTGCAGGATAATATCAATCGTTTTAAAGAGATTGAAGAGTTGTACAAACTATCTGTTGAGGCAATTAAAAAGAAACTCTGCAAACTAAAAGGCGGCGAAGTGCATATTCCTGTTAAGCAGTTGATGGCTTTTAATAACCGGGCATTGATCTATGAGATCATTACCGGCTACGGGTTTGCAGAAAAGCAGGTAGAAGAAGTGGTGAAGCTGTCTGAAAGCGATTCAGGCAGGTATATCCAATCACCCGCTGATGATTTTCGGATCATCAGGCATCGTCACTGGTTTATCATCAGCCCTGTTCAGCCAGAAGAATCAGAAAATATTATTATTGAAGAAACAATAAGCAATATGCAATTTGCAATGGGCAATTTGCATATTTCCCGGATTAGGGCTGCCGATTGTCAATTGCCAATTGCCAATTCTATTGCATGCCTTGACGCCAGAGAAATAAAATTCCCTTTATTATTGCGCAAATGGAAGACCGGCGATTATTTTTATCCCCTGGGTATGAGTAAGAAAAAAAAGCTTTCCCGTTTCCTGATTGATCAGAAACTCTCCAAAACTGATAAAGAAAAAGTATGGGTGCTCGAGATGAATAAAAAGATCATCTGGATAGTAGGTCATCGTATTGATGACCGGTTTAAGATCACAGCATCAACAAAGCAACTGCTGAAAATTAGTTTTAGTACATCAGTATAAACCGGTCAGGAAGCTCCAACATCCATTTTTATACTTTCTATAAATCCCCTGACAGGATCATGATCGGATAATGCATAACACATGGAGATAATAAAAAGAGCGCCGAATATCGCTCCCCAGATATGGGCGGAATGATTAATATTATCCCTGCCCCTTTTGGCAAGAAAATGAGAGATGATGAGGAACAATGGTGCGAAAATATAACCGGGAATATGAATGCCGGGAATGAAAATAAGTCCGACACCTGTGCGGGGTTCCAGCACCATGCCTGCAAAAATAACAGCGCTGACCGCGCCTGAAGCTCCCAGGCTGCGATAATGATAATCATCTTTGTGCTTGGCAAATGTTGGCAGCAGGCAAAAACCAAGAGCTAGTATATACATCAGCAGGTATAATGTTTTTCCTTCTGTCGCGCCAAATATTTGAATGAACCCATTGTCCAGTTCGGCGTCGCTGCCCCTTCCCATTGAATAGGTAACTCCGTTTTCTACGTTGGTGCCAAATGAATACAGGGCGTACATATTGAAAGCAAGATGCATGTAGTCTGCATGTATCAGGCCGCAACTGAAAAAGCGGTACCATTGCTTGCGCCGGGTGATGGCAGGCGGATAGAAAATAAGATCCTCCATGATCCGTTGATTGCTGAATGCACTGATCGAAATAACGCAGGTAACGATAACGATAATGAGGGTGATTGATAATTCCATGACTTTGTATTCCGTATCCCGAATATAGAATTTTTATTGGTGATGATATTTTTCATTCCGGGTAATACTGCAGGCGCGGTAGATCTGTTCTGCAAGTATCAGCCTGACCAGTTGGTGGGGAAATGTGAGTTCCGATAAACTCCATTTATAATCAGCCCGTTTTAAAACTGCATCATCTAATCCATAAGCGCCGCCAATAAGGAATACGATCTTCCGGGTGCTTTCGTTAGCCCTCGCTTGTATAAAATCAGCCAACTTTTTAGAAGATAACTGTTTGCCCCGTTCATCCAATGCTACCAGGTAATCATCTTTGCCCAGCCATTCAAGTATGGTTTCTCCTTCTCTTTTTTTCAAATCCATTTCGCTGAGCATACCGGCATTTTTGGGCACGGGAATAATGTTCCATTCCGCTTTAAAGTATTTATCAATGCGGCCGGTGAATTCTTCCACACCCGCTTTTACATAAGGTTCATTGTTTTTTCCTATCGCCCAGAATTGGAGTTTCATTTTGTACTGGTTACTTAAGATACCTAGCCGGGAAGATGGTAAGGCGGTAAGAAAGAAGGTTAAAAGACTTACCTACTTCCCGTCTTCCCGGCAAATGAATTTTACATCAAAACGCTTTCTTCACTTCTTCTTTGATCTGCACTTCTGTTACCGGGCCATACTTCTCCGCTATCTTTTTTATATCCGCAGACTTGCCTACCATCACGAACTGCAGTTTGTCTTTGGGGAAATACTTGGCAATGATCTGTTTTGCTTTTTCAACAGTCAACCCATCAACGCTCTTCTGAAAATTATTGATAAATGACTCATCAAAATTGTACCAGAACATTTGCGTAAGTAAACCCGCTAATTGCCCTGATGTTTCATAGCGCGGAGGGAATTGTCCTTTCACATAGTTCTTTGCGGAGGCCAGTGAAGTGTCATTAATGCCTTTGTCATGTAATGTATTCAATACTTCCAGCGCCTTGTCAACTGCCGCTTCTGTTGTTTTACCTGCCGTAAAAGTGCTGATAGCGAATGTGCCGCCATTTTTAAGAGGAGTAAAACGGCTGTTGGCGCCGTATGTTAAGCCTGTATTCACCCGCAGTTCATCGTTGAGCATGGAAGTAAAACGGCCGCCAAATAAAGTATTCACCACATCAATAGATACAAAGTCGGGATTGTTGCGGCTAATACCGGGAGCACCAATATAAAAAGTAGTTTCTTTTGCATCATCTTTATTGATCAGTAATACACGGTTGCTGGTAGGTGCTGTTATTGGTTTGGCTGCCAGGTTGGCCTGGGTTTGTTTTCCAGAAGGCCATACAGAAAACAATTTGGTAACGGCTGCTTTTATTTCTTTCGCATTGAAATCTCCTACTATGGAAATAGCAGCGCCATTGGGTATATAATTTTCTTTATAGAAATTCTTAAGATCATCAATAGTAATGGCGGTGACAGTGGATATTTTTCCCTGTACTATATTACCATAAACATGATCGCCATAAATAAATTTATCAAAATAAGAACTGATAACAGCGCGGGGGCTTTCCTTCGCCTGCTCAAGGCTGGTCAGTACCCTTTTCTTCTCTTTTTCAAATTCTGTATTGTCAAAGACAGGTACTGTCAGCAATTCTTTAATGATGTCCAGTACTTTGTCCTTGTCTTTCGCGGCAAATTTTGACGATAGCCCTGCTGATTCTTTTGAAGCGAACGAATTAACGGTAGCGCCAATAAAATCCAGTTCTTCCTCCAGCTTTGCTTTAGGATAATTTTTAGTGCCGTACTTTAACCCGGCAGCCGTAAGGGAAGCCAATCCCGCTTTTTCACCATCATAGATAGCACCGGCAGGAAGAATGACGGACACATTCATTACCGGTACTTCATGCTGCTCCATCAGGAAAACAGTTAAGCCGTTTTTCAATTTGAATTTTTCATAAGCAGGCAGCTTATAATCCTGCGCTATGGTTTGCAAAGCAAAAAGGGTAGTAGTAAAGAATGCCAGGTATTTTAAATGTCTCATTGTATTATTTTTAAAGATGACGAAATTTTCTTCCGTCGTTTCTGTGAATCATATTTTCTGCATAAACGGAACGGAGTTCCCTTTTCCGGCTTCAACGGAACGGAGTTCCGTTTTCCGTTATTCTTCCGTGTTTGATTTTAATATGCCGACTGTCCTGTTGGTTTTGGCAAAATATTTATTGGCTACCTTTTTTATATCATCAGTGGTCACCTTATTATATAATGCCGGGGCGTCAAACATTTTACGGTAATCACCAAAGAACACTTCATAAGTGCCGATATTATTTGATTTGCCATTGATGGTCTCTACCTGGTTGTAAAAATCCATTACCTTCTGGTTCTTTACTTTCTGCAATTCATTTTCAGTGATACCCTCTTTTTTGATCTTTTCTATTTCTTCATAAATAGCTTTTTCAAGCTCTGTTTCGTTTATTCCTTTGCTGGTGACCGCATATACCCCGAAAAGATAGGGATCGAAACTCTGTCCATAATCAGTGAACACGGCAGTGGCCAATTGTCTTTTGTCCACCAGCGCTGAATATAACCGGGAAGATTTTCCACTGGTCAAAATATCACTGAGTAATGTGAGCGCATAATAGTCTTCATGCTGTGTTTCCGGTACATGATAAACAATATTCAGGTAAGGTGTTGCCACATCTTTTTGAACCAATATCCTTCTTTCACCGGTTTGGGGAGGTTCAACTGTATGCACTTTTGGAGGCGCGGGCTGCGCAGGTATAGGCTCAATATATTTTTCCGCCAGTTTTTTTACTTCATCATATTTCACACTTCCTGAAACGACGACTACACAGTTGTTGGGGGCGTAATAGGTTTTGAAATATCTTTCCAGGTCAGTTTGTTTCCAGTTCTTCATATCATCTTCGTAGCCGATCACCGGCCAGTGATACGGATGTTCCTGGAAAGCGGTTGCCTGTACTGACTGGCCGAGTAAATTCCAGGGGGAGTTTTCCAAACCAGTGCTTCTTTCAGAAAGTACAACGCCTCTTTCGCTTTCCACCATTTTAGGATCAATGCTCAGGCTGGCGATGCGGTCGCCTTCCAGGTCAAAGATGACTTCAGCAGCCGAGGCGGGAAACCAGTCGGTATATACGGTTACGTTTTCAGTAGTATAAGCATTGTTGGCGCCGCCATTGAATTCCATGGTGCGGTCAAATTGCTTAGGGCCAAATTTTTTAGCGCCATTGAACATCATGTGTTCAAAAAAATGAGAAAGCCCGGTGATGCCCTGGTATTCATTGCGGGAGCCAACTTTGTAAAAAAGGTACATATTGGCGTTGGGTATGGAATTATCTTCCACCACCAGGAATTTCATCCCGTTTTCCAGGGTGAAAGTTTTAACATCATCCGCTTTCATCTGGGCCTGCAGCGAAATACCCAGTAACAGGAAAGCAGGAAAGATCATTTTTTTCATAATATGAATTGTTATTGGTAATAGCGATAAAGCTAATGAAAGGAACGGTTCAATGGCTTCCGTTTATAGAAAAACGGTTTCTTTTACCATAAATGTGATACTGATTTTGCCCCGACCTTTTTTTCCTTTATTTTTGCCGCCCCGCTTAAACTAAAGTCATAAGGGGTAAAATCAGGCTGCGTAGCTCAATTGAATAGAGCATCTGACTACGGATCAGAAGGTTTTAGGTTTGAATCCTAACGCTGTCACTTGAAGCCGTCTCATTAATAAGTGAGGCGGCTTTTAATTTTTGGGACTTCGGGTACCAAAAATAAGTTACATTGTACAACCCCACAAACCCCTCATCTGCATGGAACCAATTAAAATTAGCGGCTCCCGCTGGAAACAATACGCGACAATTATAATTTGTATAGTATTTATGGCAATAGGAATATTTGTTCCTATCGATGACCCTACGTCAGAGAATATCCTGGTAGGCAGCTTAGGTTTTCTGTTTTTTGGAAGTCTCGGAGCATTTTTATGCTATACCTTATTCTTCAAACCCCCTTCTCACCTGTTTCTCTCATCGAAGGGACTTGAAATCTTCACTTTCGGGTTACCCCCGCTGATGATCAAATGGCAGGATATAGAAAAAATTGACACATCGTGGATGCAATACAACCACGTTACCCGGATCAGGTTGAACAGTTACGACAACATACTCGCGTCTTTCAAACCGGAAAACGAAAAGAAACTCGTAAAGCTGATGAAAGCGACAAGGATCGCGGGGTATGGTGCAGCTGTAGTAGGCGCATATTTAGGTGAACATGTGACAGATTTGGTGGATGCTATTCCTTCAAATGCTGAATCGAAAAATCTAGTTGCTATACTAAAGCACTCCCGGGATAAATATGGGGGCGAAATCGTGCTCCATAATCATATGCGAGATAGGGGAGCCGGAAAGTTCGCAGAATTTCTTAGACAGAAGAAAAAGGAATTTGGATATTGATAACGGTTAGTCTTTGCACGTTCAAAAACCCAATAATCACCGACGACTTTTTTGTATTTGAGGTGAATTAGGTCTTTCAAATTCATCTCATTGCCGTAGTAACTGAAGAACCAGAAGTCTCTCGCTCTTCCTGGTGATCTTAACGAGAGGAGAATGATATTGTAAATTATGAACTAAATAACGAAGAAGATAAAATAAACAAGTATATAGAGTATTTTAAAAAAGCAGCAGTTGGCGTGAACTATGTACTTTCAAAAGGATTAATTCCAAAAGCATTGCAAACAGAAGAATTTCTATCAGATATTAATAATGCTGTATTATCTGGTGAAAGTTACTTTAAAGGGACGGATAAAGATCATGACGGAAAGAATGCCCCAAAATTTTAGAAATCGGTAAGAATATTTATAATCACTATTGTCCGACTAAATTATAAATAAAAACGGGCAGTTCGTTAGAACCACCCATATTAGTTATGTTTGAGTTACCACACTACAAACATAGCAGATGAGTAAAGATAAAAATTTTGCCGGACAGCCAGTATTATCACAGATATTAGATGTGATCACCGGTTCGTTGATTAATAAAGCTAACAGACAAAACCTGTAGAACCGGAATTATAACAAACTGCCGATTCGGAC
>JAATGJ010000028.1 GCA_015654695.1 Chitinophagales bacterium
ATTAATGATATAAAATCTGAACAGAAAAAGCAATAGGGAAATTACGATAAGGAAGGGAATGAGTAATTTATAAACAGACATAACTTCCGTCCTTATCTCCGTATTGTTTTTGAGGCTGGCCAGTTTTGGCAGGTAATAGACACTGAGAGAAGTGGTAATTACCGTTAAATAAATGTTTGATATCCGGTTCATACTTTCCCATAAGCCGGCATTATGTTTTCCCTCGTGGTCTATAATGAAACCCCTCACAAGCATTTGAGCTAATGGAAGGGCTATCAGGCTTACGATAGCCATTTTAGAATAATTAGCTAATCCTATAGCAGCCGTTTTGCTGAATTTCCCAAAAAACATTTTCCAACTGAACCGGGTGGACCTGGCTATCAGGGAAAGTGTTACTATAAATACCACTGATTGGTAGGTAACAAGCGATATCAGGGCGCCATATACGCCAAAATTCAGCGATAGTATAATGGTAAAAATCAACCCGAGAACACTACCGGCTATGTTGACTGTTACATATTTTTTAAATTCACGAAATCCATTAATGACGGAAAGTAACAGCTCATTAAGGGCATATAAAATAATGGTAATACCGAAAATATAAAACACCGCTATGTACTGCGGGTCCTTCAGAATTTTTAGTGAAAAATACCCGGCTCCAAATATGAGTACCAGTCCGCAAAGCACCGATAAACAAAACGTAATCCAGAAACCCGTGGATAAAAACAGTGTATATTTTCTTTTTGAATCAGCATATTGAGCAACATACTTGGTCATGCCATTTTTAATCCCACCTGTTGAGATGCTTAACAGGAGCAGGCTAAAACTGCTGAGCTGTCCCAGTAAAGCCATACCTTCTGGCTTAAGCTCTACAGCCACCACTTTTACGCTGATCACACCTGTCAGCATTCTTACCAAAGTAGAAATGGCATTCAGCGAGGAAACCCTGACCAGGTCTGTAGCGAGTATTTTTTTTAGCTTCAACAGCATGTTATTACTATTCGTTGTGGTTGCCATTTCCTTGAAAATGGACATTTGTTCACGGCTTTTTAGTCATAAAAACGGAAACAACCCAACTATTATTTTAAAGAATAGTCAATGGATTTTTATTACGCGATGCAGACATAAATGCCGGATAGGTTTTAACCGGCGTTATCAATTGCAGCTTTGAGGAGCATAGTTTACGGATTATGGCCTATCCCACTTTCAATTGTGGCTGCTGCAATGGTCTTATTGTTTCAAGATTTTCTTTTCTTATTTCAGCGACTAATGTTTGTCCCAGGGAAGGGAGTGTGATCTTAACAGTGTTTGTTCTTATTTCTACTACATGTCCTTCCCACATCATCAGGGGTCCATTAATGATTCTTACCCTGTCATTCAGGTTCACCTGGGTTTTTTCTACCGTCACATGATCATATTCGCTTAGGAATTTTTTAATCGTATCAATCTCTTCATTACGGATTACTGCAGGCTTGTTCAGCCAATGCACAAAATTGACGACTCCGTCAGTCTGTTTTATATTAAGGTGTTCCTGCTCGGACACGTATACAAAAACATAGGAGCTGAAAAGCGGTTCCATTACTGTCTTTTTTCTATCAGCCCATTGCCGGTGTACCTTGTTTAAAGGGCAATAGACTTCAACTTTCTTTTTTTCCAAAAGATCAGCCACCTTTTTCTCCCATCTTGGGCGTGTGTAAAGTGCGTACCACTGTTTTTTTGTAATCGGAATCATGAACTTGCTTTAATGTCCAGAAAAATTCTTTTTTAAATATTGGTTTTTCCGGAAAGGGCTCCGCCCATCTCACTTACAGATACAGGTTAGTAATGAGTAAAAGGGTAACGTTGAATTTAATAATAACGGACCGAATCTTTTCTCACTTCGCTGGTTTACCGCTCTTTCTGATTTTCTTACCGCTATTATCGTGTATATATCCATATCCATACCCATACCCATACCCGTTCTTTGTAAAGCCGCGGGACTGGATACCATTGAAAATTATTCCAACATTCATCAACTGGTTTACCGAATTTTCCTGTTCCAGTCTTTCTATATACACTTTCGGGGTGAACTTATGCTTTACAACATATAATGTTGCATGACACATCGGCGACAGCACATACGCATCAGAAAGTAAAGTTGCAGGAGCTGAGTCAATAATTACGTAGTCAAAAATTTCTTCCAGGTAATTCAGCAATTCGGGTAATCTTTCGTTCATCAACAACTCAGAAGGATTATCCGGAAGTTGGCCAGCCGGAAGGAAAAAGAGATTATTATTTGCTGTTGTTCTTTTAATCACTTCTTCCGGTTCACATTCTCCCCAGAGATAGTTACTTACTCCCTGCTCATAATTTACATCCAGTTTTGAGCTTAAGGATGGATTTGCCAGGTCAAGTTCAACTAATATTACTTTCTTGCCGGTCATAGCAAGGCTTAACGATAAATTAAGGGCTACAAAACTTTTACCTTCTCCGGAAAGTGAAGACGTCACAAGCACTCTTTTTTTACCTGCATGATTTACGCCGAGATAAGCAAGCGATGTACGTATCCGCCGGAATTGTTCTGCGATAAAAGTTCGTTTACCTTCCTGTATTACCAGTGGGTCTTTTGATTTATCCAGCATTACCTCACCGATGATAGGAAACGATGTTAAGTCTTCTATTTCCTGGCGGAAAGCTATTTTGCGGTTAAGCATTCCCTTACCTGCAATAAATCCTGCAGGAAGTGCAATAGCGAGGATAAATGCTACCATATATATCATGCCCGGCTTCGGCGTCACAGGTTCAGGTAACGAATGTGCTCTGTCAATAACACGGCTCTCATCTGTATTTGACATCATTGCCAGGGCGCTTGCTTCTCTTCTTTCTAAGAGAAATGCATAAATATTGCTTTTAATTGTCTGCTGCCTCTTAATCTCGATCAGGTCCTTTTCTTTTTTAGGAATGGACTGGAGCATGGAAGAATAAGTGTTATTGGCTGAATGCAGGTTTAATTTACTTGCTTCAAGATTTGACCGCTGGTTGCGGAGATTTTCCAAAACACTTGGTTTTAATTTATTGATCTCACTTTTTATAGATGTCAGCACAGGGTTGTTTTCTCCTGTGGTTTTTTTCAGCTTTTCGTACGAAAGTTCTTTTTCAGTCAGCTTATTAAGAAGGTCTGTCAGTAAAGGATCCTTTAATCCCAGGGTAGAAGGTGCGATGCTTGCGCCGCTTTCTTTTGACTGTAACGATTTTTCTACATCATCCAATACCGCAAGTTGTTCGTTTATTTCTCCGAGTTTTTGGTCAACTTCGCCGGTGCTTTTAAGGTATAAAGCGCCCTGTTCCCCGATATTAACAGCGCCCTGCGTGGATTGATAAGTTTGCGATTTACTTTCGATATCCTGCAATTCAGCCTTTACAAATTCCAGTCTTTTGTCCAGAAAAGCAATAGTGCTGTCGGCAAGCTTGTTTTTATCGGCAACAGAAACCTTATTATAAACTGTGATAAGTTCATTTAGTATTTCTTCGCTGCGTTCAGGCACCTCATCTCTGAATGTCATTGAAATGACTGTAGAAACTTTAGTGCCAATCACCTTCAGCATGGGAGAAAAAGCGTCAGATGCACCCCTGGTGCTCTTTAAGCTAAAATATAATTGATTCTCTGCTTTAGTAGTAAAGTTTTTATTGGCTGTAAATTTCAAAACTCCGTAATCTGTAGTTACAAATTGATTTAAAGGATATTTGTTAGAACCAATAGTCACCATGCTGTCTGTATCAGAAAAACTAAACTCTACTTTCTTCACTTTTTTCAAAGCATCGGGGTTTGATGCTTCTATTGAAACAGGGGAAGAGTTATAAGCAGGTTTTGGAGCCATTTCCCCATCTTCATAAAAAGATGCATACACATGAAGATTTTTTACAACTTCGTTCATTAACGTTTTTGACTGCAGTACCTCTACTTCATTTTCGATAAGCTTAGTGCCGGTAAGCTGATCTATATCCTTGTTTATTTGAGGATCATAGGTGCCTTTAGATTCATCTTTGATCATTATTGATGCAGAGGATTCATAAATACGGGGGGCTGTGCGCAAGTAGAACCAGGCGCCGGCCGTACACATTGCTATTAATATTACAAAGACAGGCCAGTACGGTAAATACTTAAACATGACCTCGCTCAGGATCTTTTTTTCCTGTGGTTTGATTGCTTTTCTATTTTGATTGCCCGGTTGCATAAGGTTTATTTACGGAGTTATTTATTATTATTAAATTGTTGAGCTGCAATTATGATTAATGAAAGCCCGCTCAGAACGATAGGGATCAATTGATTACCCCTGCTTACACTGGATATCTTCGCTTTATTGGGCTCTACATATACGATATCGTTAGATTGCAGGTAATAGTAGGGAGATGAAAATATTTCACTGGAATTGAGATCCACCCTCTTAATGATTTTCTGATCTTTCTCTTCACGTATGATCATAACATTTTGCCTTTTACCATAGATGGTAAGATCGCCTGCCAGGCCAAGAGCCTCAAGTAAAGAGAGTTTTTCGTTAGGCACAGTTACAACAGTAGGATGATTGACCTCGCCGAGTACAGTTACTCTGAAATTCACAAAACGAATAGTAACAATGGGATCTAATAATAGCTTTTTATCTACAAGACTCTTTGCAATGTTGTCTTTCAATTTATTTTTCGTTAAGCCTTCTGCTTTGATACTGCCTATCAGCGGAAATTGTATATTCCCTTCAGAGTTAACGAGATAACCAACGGGCGCAGCTCCGGCAGCTCCGCCCGCTCCACCTGCTGCCGTGTTTGGCGAATTGAACACAGCGGAAGCCTCTGGGTTCAGACTACTGACATTGATACTCAGGATGTCATTCTTTTGTATCAATGATTCAGGAAAAGGGCTATTTGACGGAATCGCTCCATCTTTTACTGTAGGAAAGTAAATAACCTTTTTTGTGTTACCGCAGGATGAAACAGCTATCAGGGTAAGGACCAGAAGACAACCAGTCACTATCTTTTTTATAAAACCTATCATCATAAGCATAATTTGTTCCTTCTTAAATTCTTATACATAATTCTGACATGTTAAAAACACCTATTTTTTAATAAGGGATTTTTTGTACTAATCAGATAATTTAAACGAATAGTAAGTCGTAAGATTGTTCAGAAGAATTGGAACGAAAGATTAGGGCGGACTTTGATAGGAAGGACTGAATTGAGACACAAAATATAGTTTAATTAAAATACTATTCTGTTCTTTTTTGTTCAGAATAAAATAAAGGATAGAAAGTAGCGCATTTACCGGTTATGCGGGCAGTGATAAAAGCCTTTTGTAGCCTGTTTCACTGATAAGTTCAGCGAGTTGCTGATTCTGAATTAAATTATTACTTTTTGAATGGGGTGTGGGCAGCAACTTTATGATGGTGGTATATTTTTTTGAAAAAGAATTATAAATCGCCCCTTTATCCGGGTTACTTTCTTTCTTATTACGCTGATTATCTCTTCTGAGGCTTACAAAATCTTCCCACAGGTTAAAGAGCGTATTTTTATCCTGCCCTGATGCTGACAAATAAGTTTTTCCATGCCATAAATATTCAGCGCCTTCATCGTAATTGCCCGTTAAAAGAAGGGCTTCACAAATAATCAGTTCAAAATCAGGAAAAGAAAAAGGCGAATCCTCACGCCTTGCTATTATGGCCCCATGGTACCTTTTTGCTTCGTCAAGTATTTTATCTATTAATCCTCCTTTTACATTCGTGTAATATAATTTGGCAGCAATAAACCTTCCCAGGATATGATCAGGAAAACTGGGTGTTGCAGTAAGAGAGGCGATCTCGGACATATTATTAATTAACCGCTCCTTATCTTTTGTGAGCCAATATCTGAATACCTGCATAGAGTGTCCAAAAATTTTACCTTCTTCTGTGTTCTTCGCCCTCAGGTAATGGCGTAATCCATCTCCATAATAATCGTTCAGCCGGTCTATATTCGCCAGCTTTTCATAATAGTAATATTGCCCTGTCGGGGTCTTTGCAATCTCCCTTTGAAACTTGTCAATTAGAGAAGGATTTCTTTCAAGAAAGACCATAGTTTGTTCAACCAGCGGATAAAAAGTTTTTTCCTGGCTGCCTGAGACCTGTGTGTTTTTGAACATTGAAACCATATAACGGAGTACTTCTTCCTTATTTATATGAGCTTCCGGATCATCATTTGAAGAAAGATGTTCAATTTCTTCTAAGGAATTGAATCCACAATATTTAGAAAGAATGGTCAGTGTGGAGGAGGAAGGCGGATAATCTGCTTTTACAAGCCCAAAGAACCTTCGTAAAGTATTTGCATTTACTGTTTCCCCGGTTTTTTTATATATGTCCTCTACCATCTGGTTACAGTCCCTTGACGATATTATTTTTCGCCCAAAGATATTCTCCAGTTCTTTTTTGAGGGATGACAGGGGATCTTGTTTCATATTATGGAGGCCGGATGGCCCGGTAACCGCTATTGCAACGCTTCTTTCATCTTTCCGAGTACATCTTTTTCCAGCATTTTTTGCGCTACCAGGATCATATTCCTGAAGGCCTTTGCTTTTGAAATACCGTGTCCTATTACTACAGGTTTTGCAACGCCGAGAATAGGGGTGCCGCCATAGGTTTCAAAATTGAACCTTTCAAAATACTCATCTTTTATCTGCTTCTTTTGACTTACCTCATACAAGGATTCAGCAAACTTAAGCAGTATATTACCGGTAAATCCTTCACAAACCATTACATCAGCCTTATCCATCAAAATATCGCGGCCTTCTATATTGCCAATAAAATTTACCTGTTTATTCTCTTTTAACAGCGGGTAAGCCGCCTGTGCAAGAAGATTTCCTTTTCCCTCTTCTTCGCCTACATTTATCAAACCTACACGGGGGGTATCTATACCAAGAATTAACTGCGCATATATTGACCCCATGACAGCAAACTGGTTGAGTTGCTCAGGTTTGCAATCAGCATTCAAACCAACATCCAGCAGTAAACCAGTGCCGCCATTTTCTTTTGGTATAATGGTAGAAATAGTTGGCCTTAATACTCCTTCCAGGGCTTTAATGATGAAGAGTGTACCTACCAGCATGGCGCCTGTATTGCCTGCGCTGATAAAGGCATCGGCTTTCCCTGATGCAAGCAACTGAAAGCCTATAGCTATTGAGGATTGTTGTTTTTCTTTTAACGCCTTAGTAGGATGTTCGTGCATTCCTATCACCTGGTCAGCATGAATAACTTTTACGCGGTCAAAAGAGACATTATTTTCCGTAAGTAGTTGCTGGATCGTTGACTGGTCGCCTATCAGCGTAAGATACGCAGGAGCATTTTCCTGTGAAAAATATTGAAGCACACCCTTTACAGCTTCCAGTGGGGCGAAGTCGCCGCCCATCATATCAATGGCTATGACCATCAGCTATATTAAAATAAAAATTCTAAATCCTAAAATTACTTTTTGTATTCTTAGAATTTAGAACTGTTTTATGAGTGCTTACTAACTTCTTAACGGGGCTTTTTCAGCTACCACTTTACCCTTGTAGTACAATTTCCCTTCGCTTACATGGGCGCGGTGGCGCACATGGGTTTCACCCGTAGTACTGTCGGTTGTCAATGTAGCCGCAGTAGCCTTATAGTGTGTTCTGCGTTTCGCACTTCTTTGCTGACTATGTCTGCGTTTGGGATTTGGCATATTTCAATTATTATAAAATCAATAATGTTGTTTATCAAAATTCAGTAGTCGTGGTAAAAGTTTGTAAGCAAACTCATGAACCATTCAACTTAACTATTCCAGGTCTTTAAATTTTTCTAAACCCTTCCAGATCGGGTTTTCTTTTTTCTCTTCTTCAACAGGGGCGCTCAATTTATTTAACAGCTCCAGGGCCGCTTTGTTGCAATTGGGTCCGTCCATTTTTTCAAAATTGCAGGTCCGCTGCATGGGTATGCTAAGATTAATGAATTCATAGATCCAGTTAGCCACATCAACATGGCTCTCACCACAGCTGATATAATATACATCCGGATCTTCCTCCTGGCTATTCATTAACCCAGGTTCTTCCACCATTTTCACCGTTATATTGAACTCATCCCACAATTCAAGAGGAAGGTGATTGTTACAACGGTCACAGGTTACTTCCAGGTTACCCCCCATTTCAAATTTGAGGAGCATAAAGCTGCTTTTCTTATCAATTGTCAGCTTTACATTTGCCCTGCAGTGAAAAAAATCCTGCTGCTGGAATGCTTCAAAGAACCTGTCACCTATTTCATACTCGTAGTTATGAATCCCGGGTTTTAGTCCTGCATACGCTATTTCAAATTCCCGGCGGTGCCCCATGACGCTACTTTTTTGTCTGATCCTTCGGCTTTACGCTCAGGATTTTGGGAGGCGAAGGTAAGGGATTTAGCCGAAAATTTTTGCCCCAATTTGGATTATTTTCGGCCTTTGTGGTTACTTTAAGGCTTTGATTCTGAGAACAAACTAAATCAGGCAACTTGCAGAAATTCCTTTCCCGCTTATTTCACCGGCTTATGAAAAGCTGGAGCTGGGTTTTATTGATAGCTTCTACCATACTTATCAAATGGGCATCACTGTACCCGGATTGGGTGGAAAAAAACTACACCTATGGCATTTACCCGCTAATATCCAGGCTTCAACGGGTTCTGTTTGGCTGGATACCTTTTAGTATTGGCGACCTTTTCTACGGTTTCCTGGTATTGGTGATCCTGTTCAGGACTTTTCAATTTTTAAAACTGTTGTTCAAAAAGAAGCTGACCCGTAAATATTTTGCATCCGGCTTACAACAGGCTATTTTCTTTTTCCTGTTTGTATATGTTTTCTTCAACCTTTTATGGGGTTTAAATTATAATCGTACGGGTATAGCAAAACAACTTGACCTGCAGGTAAAGGTATATTCGCTGGCTGACCTTGATACGTTGACATCAGTGATTCAAAAGAAGTTAAATGATTATGCGGAATTAGTCAGTGCAGAGCAACGTGACTCGTTAAACAGGAAGCGCAGGCTTTTTACAGAAAGTGACAAGGCGTATGACTATGCAGTACCATCATTTGCTTTTTTAAAATATCAAACAAAATCCGTCAAGCCATCCCTCTTCAGCTATCTGGGAAACTATCTGGGTTTCCAGGGATATTATAATCCCTTTTCCGGGGAAGCACAGGTGAACACAACGATACCCCGTTTCCTGGAGCCATTTGTCACTACACATGAGATAGCGCATCAATTAGGGTATGCCAAAGAAAATGAGGCCAATTTTGTCGCATTTCTCGCCTGCCGTTCATTTCCTTCTAATGGGTTTAAGTACTCTATGTATTTTGATATGTATAATTATGCAATGGGGGAAGTGAGGCGCCGGGATACAGCATTGGCAAAGG
>JAATGJ010000048.1 GCA_015654695.1 Chitinophagales bacterium
CCGCCAAAATGTTTTTGCAAACGCCGGATGATCTGCGAAGTCAGTGCGATCTCCGGCAACAGGTACAATACCTGTTTACCCTGCCGGATGGCTTCTTCTATCAGTTTTATATACACCAGCGTCTTGCCGCTGGAGGTAACGCCATGGAGCAAACAAACCTGTTTCGGTATAAATGATTCTTTGATCTGCAAAAAAGCTTTCTGCTGATCACTTGTCAGCTCAAAATCAATCTTTATATCTTTTGGTAAATACTGTATCCTGTCAATGTTCCGCTTTTCCGTCCATAATATCTTTTTCTCGACCAATCCTTTCAATTGCGCATCGGATGCCTGTGATTTTTTCAGCAATTCAGTTTTCGTTACCTCTCCTTCCGTCTTCATCAAATGCAGGTAGCCTAACAACAATTCCATTTGCTTCGGCGCCTTTGTCCAGTTGTTCAGCAGGTCTGACAATTTATCTTCATTGCTGTATCCAGGATTCAACAATACATAGGTTTCTTTTTTAGGAGCATAGGTTTGCTTCAATGCTTCCCATACGTAACAAACTTTTTTAGCGATCATGCGGCTGATCACGGGATATACATGAGATGAATCGAGTACCTGCTGCACTTCTGTCAGCTTTAATTCTTTTTTTATCAGCAGCGCTTCTCCTACCAGGTACTCATCATGATCCAGCGTCGAGAAATCATCACCATATTCTTCATTATATACAACAACGGTCTCACTTGACAATTTAAAATGCGCAGGCAGCGCAGCGGCCATCACTTCACCTTCGCTGCACATATAATAAGAGGCCATCCATTCCCAGAGTTGCAGTTGCTGCTCAAATACCACAGGTTCTACATCCAGCAGGTTCAGGATTTCTTTGGCTTCAAAAAATTCCGGTTTTTCATGATGCAGGTGTTTAACAACCCCTGCATATTTTTTATTCTTACCCAGGTTTATTTCTACGCGACAGCCCACCCGCACTGAATCCACCAATGAAGCAGGCACCGACCATGTATAATTTTTTGGAAGCGCAAGAGGAATGATTATTTCAGCGAAGACACTTCCGTCCCTCCCTACGGTGTTATTATGATGTATATTTAAGATACTTTCTGACATCCTGCATTAAAATAATTATGAACGGACTGTTCGCTGCTCAGCATATTACAATATCACTACAATTTTGTTCATTCTTTTATACGACTAGAGGCTTTTAGCCTTAGTAGAAAATAGCTCATTGAAACCCTGCAACCTTATTATCTTATTTTAATTGAATCCTCTTACAAAGTTGTAAGGTTTTAATAAGGTAATAAGGTCGAATCACAATTTGATTAATTTTCTACTAAGGTTTCCGTAAAACTCATTGAAGGCATTCATCCTCCTGTTCATTACCATCCCTATTACAATATAGCAACTGTTTTATTTATGCTTTATCCACGCAACTTTATATTCTTTCAATTTATTTTCCATTATTGTAAATACTTCCATTCTCAACTTTGCAACATCATCATTAGTTAACCCTTCCACCGGTATTTCATCCAGGTAAACGATCCGGCTGCGTCCCGGTGTCATGGAGAAAAGGCTTTTATAATGCATCCTGCTGTATGCATCAAGGAACAAAACAGGTTTTACGGGTGTTTGTGTTTCGATGGCTACACGGAAAGCGCCATCATAAAATTCTTTCAAAGGCTCATGTGTCATATTAAACGTTCCTTCCGGGAATACCATCACGGAAACACCCTTCCTGATAATTGATTTTAATATTTGAATACTTTTGCCCCTGTTTTCAGGATTACTCCGGTCAACAGTCACAATAGCGTTGCGGTAAATAAAACCGAATACCGGTACTTTACTGAGTTCAATGCGTCCCAGCGGTCGTACAGGCTGGCGATAAGCTTTCACCAAAATAGCTGCATCGAGATAAGAAATATGATTGGAAACAAAAATGTATGACTTCTTTTTGTCATGAGGGACTTCATATATTTTTTTATGAAAAATAAATATCAGCGGAAACCACAGATCGGCCCATAACATACAAAGCCTGATGATCATATTGCCACCTCGGATACGGCCAAAAAAACTGGCGAGGATAACAAAAGGAAAGATCACCAGCATAACGGCAACGAAAGTGGTAAAAGCATAGATGCAGTATATCCATTGGAGCGGCTTTAGTACTACCTGCATCAGTTCCGGTTTTTATATTTATCATCATCTCCCGGGCAATCGCAGCTCCAGTCTGTATTGAGATCAATCACTGTAATGACTTTTGTTTTCAGGTCGCATTGCCCGAAAACAATTCGCACAAGCTGATCGTCTTTAGTAACGCCTTCCAGGGCATAAGCCGGGCAGGGCCGCGCCTCTACATTACTTTTATTGTAATTGATCTTTCCGTTCTGCATGATCTCTTCCACTTCTGCCTGCGATATCTTCCGGCATTGCATCCTGCATTTGGCGTGCTGGGTATATTCTATATAGGAAACACGCCGGTCAAAGCCACGGTTGCGGTCAACATCCGAAGCCGGATCCTTCTTCTTATCAGTGGTTGTCCTGGGTTTAGGTTTTACAGGTGCATCTGCCTGGCACCTTTTTACAAAAAAAAGAACGATGCCGAGCACTATAACCAATACAAAAGGAAACCATTTCTTATTCACCATTAAAGATTTGGCTAAAAGTAATGAAAAGAAGGAACAAGACATGGGAGATAGCACTTTGGGCTTTGGCACCAGCTTAGAAGTATTAAAAATCGATTAGTACAGCACACGGATGACACGGATAAAACGGATTTTCACAGATTTTTTTGTTAGATCCTATATCAATCCATCTTTACTGTAAATAAAGCATACTTGAAAAGATTTTCGCAGGTTTATTCAGCGAAGCTGAATAAAGAATCCGTCTTCATCCGTCCAACCCGTGTCATCCGTGTTCCTTTTTTTGATTTCAACCAGCTTTTGAGTTCGTTTTAATGCGTCTACCCCTACCCTTGTTCCTTCTTCCTTGTACCTTATTTCATTTATCTTTGCCGCCCTGCGGGTACTGCGAAGCTATTCTATCAATGACTTCCTTTTTAAACAAGCAGGCGAAACAGATGGCTGAATCCAGAACAGTAGCGTTTCATACACTTGGTTGCAAGCTCAATTTTTCTGAGACTTCTTCACTTTCCCGGATACTGGAAAGTGAAGGTTTTGAAAAAAAAGAGTTTGATGACGTCGCCGACGTGTATGTCATCAACACCTGCTCCGTAACGGATAATGCCGATAAGGAATGCCGCTACCTGGTCCGCCGTATTCAACGAAAAGCACCTGAAAGTCTTGTCGTGATAACAGGATGCTATGCACAATTAAAACCCAAAGAGATCTCGGAAATACCGGGTGTTGATCTTGTTCTTGGAGCCGCTGAAAAATTTAATATCGCCCGGCATATCCGTGAACTGGCAAAAGGTGATTCAGCGAAAATTTGCAGTTGCGATATTGAAGAAGTATCGGGCTTTCATTCTTCCTGGTCATTTAGCGATCGTACAAGAACATTTTTAAAAGTGCAGGATGGTTGTGATTATAATTGCTCTTTCTGCACTATACCCATGGCGAGGGGAAAGAGCAGAAGCGATAGTATTGCCAATGTAGTAAAGAATGCGGAACGTTTAGCTACGGAAGGTGTGAAAGAAATCGTGTTAACGGGAGTGAATCTGGGAGATTTCAGCCAACTCATCCCCCAAAGAGGGAATTTAAAAGAAAATTTTTACTCTTTAATAAAGGAATTGGAAAAAGTTGAAGGGATTCAGCGTTATCGCATTTCTTCAATAGAACCTAACCTGCTGACGAATGAGATCATTGAATTTGTCGGGAACAGTGATAAGTTCATGCCGCATTTTCATATTCCCCTGCAAAGTGGCAGCAATAAGATACTGGGTTTAATGCGCCGCAGGTATAAAAGAGAATTATATGCAGAGAGAGTAAGACTGGTAAAAACATTGATGCCCCATTGTGCCATCGGTGTGGATGTGATCGTTGGTTTTCCCGGAGAAACAGAAGAAGAGTTCAAAGAAACATTTGACTTTTTACACTCGATGGATATTTCTTACCTGCATGTATTCACTTATTCAGAAAGAGATAATACCCATGCGCTGGCATTGAAACCTGTTGTACCGGTGCATGTACGTCATGAAAGAAATAAAACACTGCGCAATCTTTCTTATATGAAGATGCAATATTTTACAGAGAAACATGCCGGGCAAACCCGCAAAGTATTGTTTGAGCAACCTGATAAGCATGGAATGATAGAAGGCTATACGGATAACTACATTAAGGTCACTACCCCCCACCGCGCAGCTTGGGTAAATGAGATTGTGGATTGGAAAATTTAACAGGCTCTCCGTGAGGATACTTTATCATACATCTTGCATGCACCTGGTATAATATTCAGGATCACTTCTTTTTTGAAAAAAATCTCCCTGAATAATCAAACAGAACCTTTGCAATGTACACAAGACTACACCTCTTAAGACAAGTTTATTACCGGAGCTTTTGCCATTAGTATAATGTGAGCACATGAATCATACGTGGAACGTACTGGGCTCGAACCAGTGACCCCTACTCTGTCAAAGTAGTGCTCTGAACCAACTGAGCTAACGTTCCGGGGCGGTAAAAATAGTTGCTTTTTGGTTTTCTCCACATCCTGAGGATAATTTTATTACCCACGCAACATTATCCGTTATAACTTGTCTTTATTATACAGAGATGAAAAAATACCAGGTTACGATACAGTTTGAAATGGACAACGAATTCATGGAGCTGGTGCCGCCGCACAGGACTTATATCAATTACCTCATCAACAAAGAAATTGTTGATCAATACGCTGTTAGCATGGAAACACAAAGAGTTTGGATAACGCTGACGGCTAACGGCAGGAATGAAATTGATAAGATCCTGGCAAAATCCCCGCTCTTTAAATACTGGACAGTGGAGATTGATGAATTGTTTGTTTTAGACGGACAGCATTACCGGTTGCCAGCAGTACAACCTAATTAGGTTCAAAATTAAAAAGTCAAAATGCAAACGGGCATCCTATAATTTGACTTTTAATTTTTGCATTTTTATTTCCCCGCCCATTTAGGTTTTTGTTTCATTACTTTTTTATAAACCAAACAGGTTTCCACATGCGCCCCGGGCAGATAACCGGTACTCATTAAAAACTCATTCACTATTTCACCACCGGTAAAACGAAAAGTAACTTTAAAGAGTTTCACCCATTCCTCTTTCGTTTTGGGATGATGTGTGTCCAGCCAGTTTTTAAAAGAACCAAATTCTTTTTGGATAGCTTTTATGCGTTTTGCATTATCAATCGTTGATTCGATCTTCAGCCGGTTGCGGATAATACCGGCATCCTGCATCAGCTTTTCCTTTTTCTTATCTGTATAGCGGGCTACTTTATGTATATCAAAATCGTCGAAAGCTTTAAAGAAATTATCTTTCTTTTTCAATATAGTTTCCCAGCTCAGGCCGGCCTGGTTGATCTCCAGTATCAGCCGGGCGAACAATTCATTATCGGAATGTAAAGGGAAGCCGTATTCCTTATCATGGTAATGCTGATGAACAGTGCCTTTGCCTTTATGCTGAACAAAATCGCAGTAAGTTGTTGCCATAATTACAATTGATTAAAAGAAAAAACCCGTCTCGTTTTGAATGAGACGGGAACTTCTGTGGGAGTTGACGGGTTCGAACCGCCGACCCTCTGCTTGTAAGGCAGATGCTCTGAACCAGCTGAGCTAAACTCCCTTGCGGGTGAAACGAAGTAATCTTCTTTTTTGGGAGTGCAAAGATAGGTTTGAATACTTTTTAGCCAAATTTTTTTTCAATTACCAGGTGGCTGCCAAAGCTCAATCTTATTGCCTTCCGGGTCCATTATCCAGCCGAATTTTCCATACTCTTCATCAACAGGATCGCCAAGAATAGCTATTCCTTCTGCCTTTAACTGGTCCAGCAACGCGAAAAGATCATGCACCCGAAGATTGATCATTACCTGCTTTTCACTTGGATCAAAATAAGCGCTATCCGATTTAAAAAATGATAATACATTATAACCAGGGGATGGCTTACCCGTTTCGTCTGAAAAAGGGAGATCAATATAACTGTTGCCATTGAACCCAATACCCAGATGCTGCTGGTACCATTCCGCCAGCCCCTTGGGATCTTTGGCCTTAATAAATACACCGCCCAGGCCTGTTATCCTTTTCATACTCATTGTTTAGCCCAATTTACAAAAGGGGCAGGAAAAAACTCTTTTCCGGGAAATTATTATTTATATTTTTGCACTGGAACTGACCGGAATGGCAAAAACTAAAAACGATACAATGACTGAAAGTCACACCGAAACGGATGTGCTTACCAGCATTGAAGAAATGTGCAGTCTCGTTGTTTGGAACGATGAGGTGAACACATTTGAATGGGTGATCGAAACACTGATCGAAGTTTGCGGCCATAGCCCGGAACAGGCGGAACAATGTTCCTATTTCATCCACTACAAAGGGAAATATGCCGTAAAGCAGGGATCGTATGAAATACTAAAGCCACAGTGCGATGCTATTACTGAAAGAGGTATTGGCGCTACGGTAGAAGTAATCGCTTCATAAAAATTCCTCCACAACACTCCCCTGTTATTTTCTATTCTTATTTTCGTTCCCAATGCCCTTATTTGCTCTTGATAAAGAACTGTCTTTTCCACCTGTCCATTTAGCCGAACCCGATGGCTTACTGGCAATGGGTGGCGATTTATCAACGGAACGTTTATTACTCGCATACCGCAATGGTATCTTTCCCTGGTATGAAGGCGAATATATCTTGTGGTGGTGTCCTGATCCGCGTTTTGTTCTTTTGCCTGGTGAATTAAAGATCAGCAAAAGCATGAAACCTTTGCTGAATAAAAATAAATTTGCTTTTACAATCAATAAAGCATTCGCACAGGTGATCCGTCACTGCAAAAAAATTACACGGCCCGGCCAGGAAGGAACATGGATAACGGATGAAATAGAAAAATCATTTATAAAAATGCATGAACTGGGTTATGCGCATAGCGCTGAGGTATGGAAAGATGGGGAACTGGCAGGAGGATTATATGGAATAAAAATGGGCAAAGTCTTCTTCGGCGAAAGCATGTTCAGCAAACTGAGTAATGCTTCGCGGTTTGCTTTTATTAAATATGTTCAACAATTAAAAAAAGAAGGCATTCAATTAATAGATTGCCAGGTCTATACCGAATACCTTGATAGTTTAGGCGCCGCCATGATACCGCGCAAAGATTTTATACAATTGCTGCACGAACTGATCCCTGCATCATAACTCAAAACTTACTGCCAAGATATTGCGGCAGCATAGCCCGCCAGGTATTCCAGTCATGTGGCCATTCAGGGCCCCACTGATCCAGCTCATACCAGATGCCTTTATCATAAAGCACTTTGGCAAAATGGCCACTGGCGGCCGGATCCTCGTGAGCGCCGCCACCTGTAAGAATATGAATATGCCGGCTTTGCCTTATCTGCTCCAGGATAGTATGGTCAGTTAACTTGGGTATATAGTGCATGGGGCTATTGAAATAGACATTATCATCATAATGCCCCTTGGTATATTCCGTAAGATCATACACACCGCTCATAGCAATAACGCCATTGATGATATCGGGGCGTTTGAGAAACAGGTTCATACTATGCAGGGCGCCAAAGGAAGCGCCACAGGTAATGATGGGTGTGTCCCAGCTACTGCTGTTCCTGATAAAAGGCACCACTTCATGAAATACATAATTGTTCCAATGCTGATGGCGTACCGATTTATGCCAGGGGTCCATATTATTATTCATCCAGCTTTCATTATTGATACTGTCTATAGAATAAACTTTCACTTTACCGCTATCAATGAGCGGGGCCAGGTGATCCATCAGTTGAAAGCGTTCATACTCCAGGTAGTCTGCAGCAGCGGTTGGCACCATTAACAAAGCAAAACCATAGTCACCATAAGTAGCGATAGGCATTTCTTTGCCTAATGAAGGGCTATACCAGGATGTGAGATGTCGTTTCATGTTTGTTTTTTTGTTAGTTCTTATGTACGTATTTGTTATTGTACTTCCGGGAGGTAAATGATACGGCAATTTACTTTTGGTCTTTCCCCTTTAGGGACTATTACAACGATCTTATTGGTGACAGTTTGCCCGTTCCTTAATGCATATCCAACCTGGGCATTGATCGTTTTATATTTATCCTTCGTTGTTTCATCAGGTACTCTGACACTGGAATACCAGGGCTTGGCGCTGAGAGTACCTTTTTTTGATGTTAACCTCTTGCCGTTGGCATTTGTACAATTGAATTCTGCAATCATTACATCGTCTTCAGAGGAAGTACTTCCGGTCCAGCCTGATTTAAATGGGATCAGCTTCAGGCAACCGCTGGTATTAGTGACTACCAGGTTTACTTCATACCGTTCATAGTCCTCGCCTTTTACCTCTTTTGAACTTTCATTGCTGATGTAATAGCTATATTCCAATCCATTATACAAATACGGTTTTCCTTCCTCAAGATTTACGACCTGCTGTGCGCTGCCGCCAATATAAAAGAATAACAGCACCGGTATGAATACCGCTTTTCGCATAACAATTTTTTACGAATATAGCCTAACCCTGAGTAGGATGGAAAAAATGCGAAAAGCAAATCCTTCATATTGGACCCCGCAACCGGCCGCTTATCCGCCTCTCATTAAACACCCCATTTGATTTTTGATAAAAAACAGGAAAAATACTTGGGAAATTACCTAAGTAAGACTACTTTAGATTTTCAGTATTTTTACTAAGTACAAATTCTCTCTGCTTTTCGGAAAAAAATTCGACGTTATTTAATTAATTAAATAACAATCAACTATTTAGGAGCTTTCTTTCCTTAAGCATTTAAAAATATACCTGTCAAAATAAAAGAAACCATGCCAAAGTTTATAAAGATTATACTGGTTGATGATCACGAACTCATCCGGGAATCCTGGAAGCTATTACTTGATAGTGACTCCCGTTTCAGAGTTATTGGACAGTGCAAAAACGGAGCCGAAGCCATTGAGCAAGCCACAAAGCTGCAACCGGATATAATGCTGATGGATATCAATATGTCGCCGGTGAATGGGTTTGAAGCTACGGAAAAAATAACTGAAAACGAACCGTCCGTAAAGATCATCGGGGTTTCTGCAAATAACAATCCCCGCTACGCGGCCAAATTGATCTCTCTCGGAGGAAAAGGTTTTGTCACCAAAACCTCCGCCTTTGATGAGTTGAAAATTGCTATTCAAAAAGTGTACGAGGGAGAAACTTATATATGCCGTGAGATCAGGGGAAAAAATCCGGATAAAGAATAAATATCAGCTATTGCCATCTCTTTCAATAAAAGTTTAGAACAAGCCTCCTCCTCCTTTCGCCATCTACTCAAAAGCCGGTAAATTTGCCGCCTTACTGTTCATTAGCAACCTTTATGTGGCTGCATCTTAAAACAGTAACAGAACCCGCATGGAATTGTCCAAAAATTTTGAACATAGCGTCGCAGAACGGAAATGGTATCAGCATTGGCTGGATAAACAATATTTCAACAGCAAGCCTGATGACAGGGAGCCTTACACCATCGTGATACCTCCGCCAAATGTCACCGGTGTATTACACATGGGTCATTGCCTTAATAATACTATCCAGGATATATTGGTTCGCCGGGCAAGAATGATGGGCAAAAACGCCTGCTGGGTTCCGGGGACTGACCATGCTTCTATCGCTACCGAAGCAAAAGTGGTACAAATGCTCCGCGAAAGGGGAATTCAAAAAGCATCTCTCAGCCGTGATGAGTTTCTGCAATATGCATGGGAATGGAAAGAAAAATATGGCGGTATCATCCTGCAGCAATTAAAGAAATTAGGTTGCAGCCTTGACTGGAACCGCACCAGTTTTACGATGGACCCTGATTATTACCAGTCTGTCATTAATGTCTTTATTGACCTCTATAAAAAAGGATATATCTACCGGGGCAAGCGAATGATCAACTGGGATGTAAAAGCAAAGACTGCACTGAGTGATGAAGAAGTGATAAGAAAAGAAACGCAGCAGAAGTTGTATCATCTGCGCTACAAATTAGACATACCCGGAGATGAGTATATTATCATTGCAACTGTAAGACCTGAGACGATCATGGGGGATACCGCTATTTGCGTTCACCCGAATGACGAACGGTACAAACATCTTCATGGCAAATTCGCTTTTGTTCCATTGATCAATCGCCGTATCCCCATTATTACAGACGACTACGTAACTATGGATTTTGGAACGGGCGCTTTGAAAGTAACACCGGCCCATGATATGAATGACTATCAGTTGGGACAAAAACACAACCTGGAAGTGGTTGATATTTTCAATGAAGATGGTACGTTGAATGAAGAAGCACAAATATTTGTGGGTGAAGATCGCTTTGAAGCGAGAAAAAAGATCACCCGGGAGCTGGAAGCAAAAGGCCATTTGATAAAAACCGAAGATTATACCAGTGAAGTGGGCTACAGTGAAAGAACCGATGCAGTAGTGGAACCACGTTTAAGCTTGCAATGGTGGGTGGATATGAAAAAGATATCCGGACCTGCATTGAACGCAGTAATAGATGACGATATAAAATTCTATCCCGGCAAATTTAAAAATCTCTATCGCCACTGGATGGAAAATATCAAGGACTGGTGTATCAGCCGCCAGTTGTGGTGGGGACATAGGATACCCGCCTGGTATGCCCCGGATGGCGGTTATGTTGTTGCTGCGACAAAGGAAGAAGCCTATCAAAAATTTACCAGTGAATGGTCAATGGTCAATAGTCAATCTAAAGAGTCTTCTCATCATTCATCATTCACTATTGACGAAATAACACAGGATGAGGACTGTCTTGATACATGGTTCTCCAGTTGGCTATGGCCGTTTGAAGTATTTAAAGGCTATAGTGACCCAGGGAACAAGGATGCCGGATACTACTACCCAACCAATACGTTGGTAACTGCGCCGGAGATCATTTTTTTCTGGGTAGCGAGGATGATCATGGCTGGTTATGAATTCAAAGGTGAAAAACCATTCAGTGAAGTTTACTTTACAGGCATCGTAAGAGACAAGACAGGCAGAAAAATGAGTAAACAATTAGGCAACTCACCTGACCTTTTAGAAATGATTGATAAAGACGGGGCTGATGCAGTTCGTTTTGGCATTATGATCTCCTCTCCCGCTGGCAATGACCTGATGTGGGACCAGGCGGGAAATGAGCAGGGGAAATTTTTTATAAATAAAATGTGGAATGCATTAAAGCTGGTGAAGATGTGGGAAGGAAGGCAGGCAACCAGTAATGAGCAATCGGCAACTGGCAACTTTGCTGTGGAATGGTTTGATAGCCGTCTGAATGAAGTAAGGGCAGAGATCGAGGTTTTGTACAAAGATTTCAGGTTAAGTGAAATCCTGAAAACTATCTATTCGCTGGTATGGGATGATTTCTGCAGTTGGTACCTGGAATGGGTGAAGCCAGGTTTTGAGCAACCTATTGATAAAACTGTTTATGAAAAGACAGTTGGCTACTTTGAACAATTATTACAGATACTGCACCCTTTCATGCCTTTTATTACAGAAGAAATTTATCACCAGTTAAAAGTACAAAAAGATGATATTACAGTAAAGCAATATCCTGCTTATACTGCTGCGAACAAAGTAATATTACAAAGCGGTTTATTGCTGAAAGAAACGATCACCGCTATCCGCGATGCAAGAAACAAGAACCTTTTAAAACCAAAGGAAACAATAAAACTGCATATACTATCAGCAGCCCCGGAAAATTATACAGCGATTGAATCCATCCTGGCCAAACAGGTAAATGCTGAACAGACAGGCTATACCAATGAGTCAGTGTCCAATACCATTTCTATTGTAGTGCAAAAAGATAAATTCTTTATCGAAACCACCACCGAACTCGATACCGCTTCGCAAAAAGAACAACTGGTCAAAGACCTCGAATACCAGAAAGGCTTTCTTATTTCTGTAGAAAAGAAACTAAGCAACGACCGTTTTGTACAAAACGCAAAACCCGAAATAGTAGATGCGGAAAAAAAGAAAAAAGCAGATGCGGAAGCGAAGATCAAAGCGATAGAAGAAAGTCTTGCTGGTTTATAAAACTCTCGCAACGGCGCAAAGACGCAAAGAAATCAATACAGTAATGCAAACGTTGCACCTTAGCCTTAGCGCCGTTGCGAGCCATACTATCTTGGTATAATACTCACCGGCAATATAAATTCAAACACCGTTCCTTTTGATCGTGTAAATACATCATTATCCAGTAACCTGCTCACCCGAAACCCAAAAGTCAGCGGGTGTTGGTTCCACCATTTGGTATCTAAAAATATTTCCCCGCCGGCACTGCGCTGATTAATAGTCCTTTTTTTATCAGGTGAATAGACTTTGGTAAAATCATAAAAGGCATTACCCCGTATCCGCTGCAGGTAAAAAATATTGGCAAACCCAAAATCAGGACACCATATCGGGAAATGATAGTTAGCTGATGCCCGCCACATTCTTGCAAAATACGCTTCATTATATCCACGTGAATAAGCGATCCGGTTGCCAAATAAAACATTCAGTGTATCTGTTTCCTGGAAAGCGCCTGATAATACAAGACTGTGTGAAGCAACAAATCCCGGCAGGTAAACAGATCCTGTAAGAAGTGGCTGCCAGCTTGTATACTTCGTTACCGCGTGACGGTAATTAAATGCCAGGTTGTAGCCTAACCGGGGGTATATATGCTGCACAGCCCTCTGCACCTGCTGTCCCCATGAAATAAAATGCGAGAGATAACTGAAATTGATATTGGAAAACAAATTCTTATTAACCCCTTTATTAAAATCATTCCGGTAAACATAACTGCTGCCAAAGCTTAACTGGTTAAATGATTTGCCGCTTATCCAGCTGAGCGGGATACTGAAACCAATTCTTGAATCAAGCTGGTCCCATTGCTTCAGCCTGTTACTTACCACACGTTGCCGGTCAAAAGTGTATTGCGTACCCATACTGAGATAAGGAAACAGTGCACCATACGTGAAATTAAATCCGGCAGCATGTGTTTTTTCATCCTGGTTGTAGAGATAATATAATTCCGTTTCGGTGGTGTTCAAAATATTCTGGCCATATAAAGAAAAGCTGAATTCCGGGTCTTCATAGTAAGGCCGCCAGCTATGAAAATTGAAAGGTCTTGTTCCTTTCCTGTACTTACTTAGAGGGAAGTTTCGTTGTATATTAGTATTCAGTAAAACATCCTGTACTTCATCGCTATGACTTACCGGAAAAACCACGGCCAATTTATCCGCTGTTTCCCCGCTTACAGGTGTCCATTGAATATCTTTTTCATCCATTTGCTGAAGCTGGTAACCTTCCGCTGTAAAAGCAGACCAGGTAATCTTTCCGCTACCGGCATTCACGAAATAATTTCCCAAGGGGCCATTGCTGATCTTAACTATTTTTTTATCACTTAACCGCAAAGCATACACATCATCGTTGCCACCATAAGAAGCTGTAAAATAAACCACTTCGCCATTTACGTTTGGATAACCGGCAACATTATAGGATGGTGGCGTCAACCGCTCAATAGAACCTGTTGCCAGGTCAGCAATAGCCAATGCAGACTTTCCATCCAGCAGTCTTACCACACAAACCAATGAATCATCATCAATAAATTTTGGATCGGTAAACAAACTGATCTCTGAAGATTTAAACGCATTGATCACCTTGCGGGATTTTACATCCAGCACGATTAATTCACTCTTGCCATTCGTTGCCACTTCAACAGTGGCTATCTTTTCACCGGAAGGAGAAATATCAGGAGCAAAGTATTTTGTTTTATGCCGGAGGGTTTGCTGGTGATTCGTTGCAATATCCAATATTTTTATCACACTATAATCCCGCCATCCCCATCTTGGATCAGTCTCATAAGCGGCATATACGATCTTTCCATTACGGTAAGAGAACTGCTCGTCATTGGAAATATCTCTTACCCGCAACAAATGTTCACCCTGTTTATCCTTAATATAAAACGCCGGCCGCTTATCCAGGCTTGCTTTTAAATAAATCAATGAATCACCGGAAATGTTATACGGGAACAAATAACTTGTAACTACTTTTTCATTTACCGGAAATATACTTTTAACAGCGGGATTTCGTAAGCCCTCTCCTTTGGAAGAGGCATGACTCAGATTTTTATAATAGTTAAATGCATCTTTATAAAAAGTTTTGTAATTAACCCCTGCATACTTCTTTACTGCATTCTGAAAAGGATAAAATAATCCTTTGAATGCAGCCGCATCTTTTGTTACCTTACTCCAGAAGTCAAGGCCATACTTTTCCCTGCCATAGTTGACTAACAGGTAACCGAGATAATAATGATTAGGCACATAATCTTTCAGCGACCCGTTCCGCAGTTTCATCCATGAGTATTTCTTATCCGCCTGCCACAGCGAAGGAAAAGCATTCAGGAAAAGCGGCAGTCTTCCCCTGCCCTGTTTGGATAAAATCGTTTCATTATACACCGCATCACCTTCATAGAACCAGTCAGGCACAGAAGCATTGATAGCAAGGGCATAGCCTTCCTGGCCAAACAAAGTGTACATCGCTTTACTTAAACCTGTACGAAAATTATTGAACTGCTGCACATGCCTGTATTCATGTATTGCTAACTGGTCATTCCACGAAATAGTACCCTGGTCAAAATTGTTCATAGCGGGAGTTAAATAGAACTCACTGCGATAAGGGCCCAGACCTACATAGCCATTGGCAATGGTAGTTTGGTTCTGCATCACGATATTGATCTTATATGATTTGTCTCCCAGTGATACAGGCCTTTGCGCCGCGAGGTAATGTATCAATGAAGCCGCCCGCTGCGCCTGGCTGTCTAATCCCGCAGGGAAAATTATTCGTGCTGTATCCGTATTCAACTGGCTCCATTTTACAGACGGGGGGTTGCCACCAAAACGCTGACTAAAAACCAATGACGGAATAAACAAGAAGAAAGAAAAATTTAAGAAAAGTCGCATCGCCGGATTTTTCAGTTAAGATACAACATCCGTTCTTTCTTATTTATTTAATAATGGAGGAAAACTTAATTTTGACCCATGATGAAAAAATTATTCCCCTTTCTGTTTATCCTTTTATTATTGGGTTGCAAACAAAGCAAGCAATGGAACCTTGCCTGGAGCGATGAGTTTAATTACAAAGGGTTGCCCGATACCAGTAAATGGACTGCTGAAACCGGCAGTCATGGCTGGGGTAATAATGAATGGCAATACTATACAGCAGGAAGACAGGAAAATGCAAGAGTGGAGAACGGGAATCTTATTATCGAAGCAAGAAAAGAAAAATGGGATAGCAGTAACTATACTTCTGCACGTCTTATCAGTAAAGGCAAAGGCGACTGGCAATATGGAAAAATAGAAGTAAGCGCCAGGCTACCTAAAGGTATCGGCACATGGCCTGCTATCTGGATGCTTGGTTCCACTACCCCGCTTAAATGGCCGGATGATGGAGAAATTGATATAATGGAACATGTGGGCTATAACCAGGGATTTATTCACGCATCTGTTCACTGCAAAAAATACTACCACGTCATTGGCACTCAAAAAACAGATACGATTGAAGTAAAAGATTGCTCAGAAAAGTTTCATATATATAGCGTGGAGTGGAATAAAGATTCTCTAAACATTGCGATGGATGGCAATGTATATTTCCGTTTTGGCAATGAACATACCGGTTATGATGCCTGGCCTTTTGACAATAAAATGCACCTGCTTCTTAACGTAGCGGTGGGTGGCAACTGGGGCGGGCAAAAAGGTGTGGATAGTACTATATGGCCGCAAAGAATGGAAATAGATTATGTCCGGGTTTACCAGTAAATGTTAAACTTTTATTACAGCAATCTTTTGGCCCGGAGTTTTCGTCATACCGGCAATAAAGTAAACTACATGAAGAAATTCATACTGCTGGTTATCCTCATTGTAACTGCGGCGATAGTTAAAGCGCAGAAAATTGACAGCATCTATTTTCATCTCTATACCGACAGCCTGAAAAAAGGCACTTACAATTATATCAATGTAGATGGCAAACTATCCAATGGAACATGGAAGCCGTTAACAGTAAAAGATATTCAGTTCTCCTCTTCAGCATGTGAGTTTTCAGGCAATGAACTGATAATTCCCGCTGATTTTAGCAAAGAGAAAGTAACCGTAAAAGCTGTTTTAAAAAGTAACCCCGCCGTCTGGAAAGAAACAACGATATGGATAAAAAAACTGCCAGACCCTGAACTTCCATCAAATAAAAATGAGTCAATGCAGGATTCTCCTAAAAGAAAGAACCGGAGGAACTGATAAAAACAATAAATAAAAAAGGTGACCCATAACAGTCACCTTTCTTTTATTGAGCATTAAATTTTGTTATGCTGTTTTTTTAGCGTCTTCCAAAAACTTAGCCAGGCCGATATCAGTCAAAGGATGCTTGAGTAAACCGAGAATAGAATCCAGCGGGCAGGTACATACATCAGCGCCAGCTTCAGCACATCTTACAATATGCAATGCATTGCGGATAGAAGCCGCTAATATTTGAGTCTTGAAACCCTGTATAGAATATATCTGGGATATTTGGGCAATCAGTTCTACCCCATCCCAGCTGCTGTCATCAATACGACCGATAAACGGAGACAGGTAAGTAGCTCCCGCCTTAGCGGCTAATATCGCCTGCCCTGCCGAGAATACCAGGGTACAGTTTGTCTTAATACCATTATCAGTAAACCATTTTATCGCTTTGATACCTTCTTTTATCATCGGCACTTTCACGATTATATTCGGATGGATAGCCGCCAGTTTTTTTCCTTCTGCAATAATGCCATCAAAATCAGTTGAAATAACTTCGGCGCTGATATCACCATCTACCATTTCGCAAATGGTTTTATAATGATTCATGATCGCCTCCTGTCCTTTGATACCTTCTTTGGCCATTAAGGAAGGGTTAGTAGTAACTCCATCAAGAATTCCCAGCTCATTAGCTTCTTTTATCTGGGCTAAGTTGGCTGTGTCAATAAAAAATTTCATGGTTGTAGTTATTATAAAAAATTCCCCGTTCGGGGTAAGGGAGTAAAAAAAATCGGCAGGCTGATTACATCGCACCGCTCAACCACCTACTCTTGCTGCCTTCCGGCCCTGGGAGGGTTCAGCAGGAGCTGGTCGTGTAAGACCTGCCGGGCGCAAAGGTAATTGTTTAAGGGTTTAATAGCTTAACTATTTAAAGTTTTTAGCAGAAGAATTTCATGTAAAATCAAGTCCTCCTGTCTGAACCTTTGAACTCAAAACGTAAACTTTAAACATATTTATCGCAGAGATAATGTATTCAATTGTGCATACCCGATCAGTTCATCAGCCCTGGCTCCGAAGGCCCTGTAATACACGAGTACCATGTAGTTATTTTCAGTAGTATTGAAATTGCCTTCCGTACTGGCAAATGAAAAACGATTAAGAGGATTTTCCTTTGCATCTACAGATACATAGGTATAATTATAATAACCCTGTTTCAGAAAAAGCGTTCCTTCATATATCCCTCTTTCTGAATTATAGATCATCCGGGATGCATCATCCGTAGAGTAATTTGTCAGCTCACCAAACAGGTACAGATCTTTTCCCGCATAAGCCTGGTTACCGGGTGGTACATACGTAAAGTGTACATAGCCGTAATCACTTTGCCAGTAAGGATTATTACCATCTGTGTTCTCAATAGTATAAATGCCATTCAGGTCGCGATAGAAAACATATATCTGCCCCCTTCGTTCCGCATCAGGTTTTACATAGATATCTGTTCTCTTCGCCGTATCAATTATCTTTTGCACCCTGTCACTCATCAACCGCATACTGCGCAGATCAACCCATCTCCACTCCCTTCCTGCAGGAAATGTAATAGCATCATCATTATACTCATAATAATTGCCGCGATAAATATTCGGCCTGTTCACAGTAGCTGCCGCCGGCCAGATATTATTTTGCAGTACCACCACTTTCAGATCCTGCGGTGACAACGTATTAATTTGCGCATTGACGGTGCTGACTCCTACCTGCACCCGTTGATCGCTACGGGACAACTGCATATTGAATGGCTGAAGGATTTGTGCGGCAATTGACACACGGGAATCCACCACTAAAAATCTTTTGGTAAACAACAGTGATGAAGTATCATTATTCAAAAATACTTTCAGCAGGTAATTACCCGATCTTACCGGAACAGAACTGCGGTCAGGGATAGTGGCCTGGTAATGAGTGTACCTGCTGATAGCAATGGAAGAATTACGGTAATTGGTGATGCGTGTACTTTGAAATCCCCTGATATAATCAAATGGCTGCAACGAAGAAACTGACCAATCGGCATTGCAAAGCTGGTAAGTATAATAGCAGTTCCTGACATTTGCCTCCATATCATCAAAATGCAGCTCCAACTGATCAGCGCTATTAAGTTTAAGAATGGGATAGCTGTATATATCCCCGTACTTAAATAGTTTGACGGTATGGATACTTGACTCGTAAATATGATCGGGCAACTGGGATTGGACTGCCAGGCCGGGTAACAATAAGAGAAACAAAATGATCTTTTTCATCAGGCACCTACCGTTTATTCTATGCAATATGCGAAAATTGGTTAAAAAAGAAGATAAAATGTTTTTAGCGGCTTACTTTTGTCCGCAGTGTTTTATTCACCGAAGACAAACAAATCAATTTGAAGGTTGCAGGCTTTATAGCAAACCGCATCGCATTTAACCAGCAAAAGTCATTTTCAAGGTTTATTATCAGGCTATCCATTGTGGCTACCGTCATCAGTGTGGCCGTCATGATCATTACGCTGGCTTTTGCCAACGGTTTCCAGGAAAAAGTTAGCCAAAAGGTATTTAGCTTCTGGGGTCATGTGCGTGTACAGGAAAAACAACCTTTCAAAGCATTGATAGCGGAAGAAACACGAATTATAAAGAATGATATACTCGTCAGTGAAATAAAAAAGAATCCGGAGGTTGTAAGCATCCACCCTTTCGCTACAAAGTATGCGATGCTGAAAACAAAGGATGAAATTGAAGGTGTATTGGTAAAAGGGCTGGATAGCACGTACAACTTTGATCATATCCGGGAATTCATCATAGAAGGAAGACCCATCCAATTTAATGACAGCACTTATAGCCGTGAGATCATGTTGTCAGCTTATACAGCCAGCCAGCTTAATCTGAAAGTGAATGACAGGATATTGATCTATTTTATTCAGGCAGATAATAACACAGGGGAAAATAAGATACGACCGGATAAACTTACTGTAGCTGGTATTTTCAAAACAGGCATTGAAGAATACGACAGAACTTTTGCAATAGGTGATATTAAACTGATTCAGAAACTAAATGCCGATAGCATCAGTATCTCAACTGGAAAATACAAAAACGAGATTGGCGGCTATGAAGTATTTCTGAAAGACTATAAAAAATCCGATTCAGTAGCTTATGAAATTTATAATATAGGCGACTTCCCTCCTACCTGGGACACCCAGACTGCCAGGGATATTTCTCCTAATATCTTTGACTGGCTGGGTATGCAGGATCTGACACGTAATGTGCTGATCGCGTTTATGATCATCGTTGCTGTTATTAATCTCATCACCTGTCTTATCATTTTAGTTTTGGAAAGAGTTAGAATGATCGGCATCTTAAAATCACTCGGCGCTACCGACTGGACGGTACAAAAAATATTTCTCCGTCATTCTCTTATTATCACTATTACAGGTATCCTAATTGGCGCAGCTATTGCCATCATTTTTTTATACCTGCAAAAAGAAACTGGCTTTATTAAACTGAAAGAAGAAGCCTATTACCTGAGTGAAGCTGCTGTCAAGATCGTTTGGTGGCAGGTGGGCCTGATCTGCGCCGGCACATTGGTTGTTTGCTTTTTAGTATTGATGATACCGTCCATACTGGTGAGGAAGATACAGCCGGTGAAGGCGATACAGTTCAGGTAGAAATCTGTGCCAGCACAATCCCCACTGCCACCGCCGCATTCAGCGACTCGGCTTTTCCTTTTTTGGGAATAGCTATTTTTTCATTCACCAGTTCAATTATTTCCTCACTGATACCTTTTGATTCATTACCGATAATGATCAGACCTTCTTTAATTGGATCCATCTTAGTTATATCACTTCCTTCCAGCATGGCGGCATACATGCGAATATCTTTTTGCTGCCGCAACCATACGGGCAGATCAGCATAAAAAATATTTACTCTTGCTATGCTGCCCATCGTTGCCTGCACCACTTTGGGATTATATACATCAGCGGAATCATTGCTGCAAATGATCTGATCTACGCCAAACCAATCGGCAATACGGATGATAGTGCCCAGGTTACCGGGGTCCTGTATGGTATCAAGCACTAAAGAAATTTTTCCTTTAACATCGGGCAGCTCGCTTTTATCAAACTTCTTTACCACAGCAACCACCTGGTTGGGTGTTTTCAACTGTGATATTTTTTCCAGTTCATTATCCGTTACCTCTGTCACGACTCTGGTATGCAAATGATCATTTTCTTTTATCCATTCTTTAACAGCATATACTTCCTGTATGTATTGCGGAAAAGTCTGAATAAGTTCCGAGACGATCTTCGGCCCTTCAGCAATAAAGAGCCCTTCTGCATCCCTTTGTTTTTTCTGGCCTAAACTTTGAATATATTTGGCCTTCTGTTTACCAAGCATCCCTTTTGTTTATTAATTATGTTACCCGGCAAATCATCTTCTTACCTCCACCTGCTAAAAGCAGTCATTGCCGGATGGTTTTTGGTATCGGCTGTTTCTTGTACCATTGTTAAAGACTACCGGCCCAATAAACCTTTTGTTTACAAAACAAATATCAATCTTATTGGCAACTTTTCAAGCGAACAGGAAGAAACGCTTACAGATGGTTTGGAAGGGCAGCTGGATGACAGTATGCGGACCCGGAAGCTGGATAAACTATTATGGAGTGTAATGAAGAACCCGCCATTGTATGACAGCGCCAATGCGGAGAAATCCATTGTGTTTATGCGGGCATTGCTTATTTCATTAGGTTATTTTGATGATTCGATCACCTTTCGTGATACTATCATTAAAGAAACCAAAGATCAGTACCGGGCCACTATTAACTTTGATGTAAAACCCGGCAGGCTATGGCTGCTTGATTCCATCAGTTATAATATTAAGAATGCTGAATTGCAAGGGCTGGCTGATTCCACCAAAACGGCGGCTTATATCAAAAAAGGTGATCCATTTGCCAAAGCCCCTATTTCCGCCGAACTGGACAGGCTTACCGAGCTATTCCGTAATAATGGCTATCTCCGTTTTACCCGCGATGAGCTGATAGGGCTTTGGGATACGCTGGATGTATCATTATTGCAACCCACACTCGATCCCTTTGAACAATTAGAATTATTGCAACGATTGCGGGAGCGCCGGCAAAAACCAACGGCCAACCTTGAAATACGTTTACGGAGTATTGACAGCAGCCAGCTAACCCGCTTTTATAATGGCCATGTCACAGTTTATCCTGATTATACCATTGACACAGCAGGCCTGCAGCGTAAAGAAGAGATAGTGAAAGGAATAAAAGTCATTCAATACCGGCGCAAGTTCAAAGCAAAAATATTTCCCCCTAATATCTATTTGCCGCAGGATAGTATATACAGGCAGCGCAGGTATATCCGCACTATTAACCGGTTTAACCTGATTGGTGCATGGCGGCTGGTAAATATTGATCAGATACCCCGCAAAGGTCAAGACACGGTTGATTTTATTATACGTCTTACCGCCGCAAAAAAATATTCATTTTCTACCAACCTGGAAGGAAGTATTAATCAAACCGCTATTTCGGGAAGGCTTTTTGGAATTGGTGTGAATGCGGGTGTGCAAAACAGGAATTTTGCAAAAGCAGCTAACCTGGCCACCACCAATTTCCGTTATGGCATTGAATTAGGCGGTAGCGGCATTGATCAGTTTATACAAACCCGGCAGATCAGTTTTAGTCATAATATTTTCTTCCCCCGTGCCATTTTGCTGGATAAATTCATACCAGAAAACAGGAAAGATAATTTCAGGACCATCTTTTCTATTAGTGCCGCTAATACGGAAAGAAGATTGCTATACAACCAGACCACCCTCAATGGCTCCTGGGGTTACGAATACCAGAGAAGGAATGTTTTGTTAAACATAAAGATCCCGAATATAGAATATTCATACCTCCGGGAAAGACAGGGTCTCAAGGACCTGATTCGCGATAATCCTTCACTGAAAAATATTTTTACCGATGGATTTATTGCATCAGTCATTGGCAACGTGACATTAAGCGGTGGCAAAGGAAAAAATATCAATATTTTTCGTACAAACATAGAAGAATCAGGTTTGCTTACAGGAGTATTTCATAATAAATTTCTGGATACAAATCTTTACCGTTTCGTGAAACTGGATGTCGAATTTGCCAGGCTGATAAAACGCAGAAAATCATCCATTGCATTACGTGCCTTTGCCGGTATAGGTTATGAGTTTAATTCAACCGTGAATCCCCAAAAGAAAAACACGCTGCCCTTTTTTAAACAATATTTCAGTGGTGGCCCCAATAGTATGCGGGCATGGGCATTGCGAAGATTAGGCCCCGGATCTACCATTAAAGAATTCGATGGCACATCAGGAACACCGGATCGCTATGGCGATGTTCAATTGGAGGCTAATGCAGAATTTCGCTTCCCGCTATTTAAAGCGGCAGGGATACCGGTAAATGGTGCCATCTTCACTGACATCGGCAATGTTTGGTTGCTGAAAAAGGGAGCCGGTACACCGGAACAAGTTTTTGATGCCGGTCGTCTTGGAAAAGATATAGCGATAGGCGCCGGTGCAGGCCTGAGGGTAGACTTTGGTTTTTTTGTGATACGCCTTGATTATTCTTACAAAATAAAAGATCCAAGTCCGACACCGGAAAATGCTTCCATACAAAATAAGTGGTTTGGTTATTCCTTTTTCAAGGGCGATCAGTTCCAGTTAGGTATCGGCTATCCGTTTATATTTTAGATGGAATGTAATTAACTTTTGTCCGCCATCAGATCATGTTTTCCATTTTTTAAAATACCGTACAACTCAATCCCATAATGTATTTTTATGGCAAAAATTGGAATGACATCAACTGTAGTTTATAACGGCGGCCTGCGGACCACCCTTACCCATGTAAAAAGCGGTTCTTCATTTGAAACCGACGCACCGGTGGATAATAATGGAAAAGGCGAACGCTTCTCCCCAACTGACCTGCTGGCTACCAGCCTGGCCACATGTATGGTGACTGTAATGGGCATCAAAGCAAGGACAATGGGATTTGATCTGAACGATATTAAAATTGAAGTAGTAAAAATAATGAAAGCCGATCCACGGCGGGTGGGAGGTATAGAATTAAGATTTTATATACCTGCTGTACTGAGGAATACAGATGAAAAAACAAAATCCATTCTCAAACAGACCGCCGAAACCTGCCCGGTGATGAAGAGTATCCACCCGGATATTGACGTGAACGTGAATTGGGGTGAGTGGAATTAGTTATTAGCTATGAGTTCAGAAACATATGTAAATTTTTCAGGTTGTTAAGTTTGCTAATTCCTATTTAGTAGTTAAAGGCTCTTGTCGAGACACTTTATCGCGTAAGATTAATCATTCTTAATAATTTTTAGACAATCACAAAAAACATGAATATTGAAAAATTAAATAGTTTGGCGAGGACAGATTTTACGAACTTTATTCAAAGTGAGAATAACGTCAAGTATAAAATCGTCATCCCTTTTCTTCAGTCTTTTAATCATGTGGATTTAGATCTTGAACATGCTGCACAAGGAAGCAGAATTGATATTAACATTGGGAACAAAATAATAGTCGAAACTAAAGCATTGGGGCAGAATATCGACATGCATGTTCAACAACTTAGTGACTATAGCGGCAAAGAGTTGCCTGTTTTGGCAATATTGACTAACGGCAGACACTTTAGAATTTACTCCCCACAATGGCGATATTGGAGAACCTTTCGAGAAAAACTTATTTATGAGTTTGAGTTAAAAGATCTAAGTGATACTCAACTTCTAAATCGTCTTGAAAAAATTCTTGCCTTTAGTAATTATGAAAGCGAAGAATTTTATAGACATATTGAAGAAAGGGAACAAGAGATGCTAAAAAATAATAATGAGATAAAAGCAATTCAAAATTCTTACAATAAAAATATTTTTTCTATTGAAACAAAGATTAAAGAACTCGATCAGGAAATAAAAATTTTACAGGATAATGCAAAATTTAATGAAAAAGAAATTGACGAGTTGAAAAATTCAATGAATATTGAAATCAAGAATTTAGAAGATAAATATTTATATCCTACTAAGGCCAATAAATCAGTTATAATAGGAAATACAAAACCAGGTATTATACAAATCGAAAAAGAAAAAAATTCTTCAGCACCTTACCTTCCCTCATATATACAGCAAATATATAACCAGGGAACAATGTCAAACAAAATGCTGAATTATATTAAGGAGATGAATTGTGTGACCTGGGATGAAATTATTAAAGAGATGACAAAAAAGTATGGATATAAGGAATCATCTGGAAGTTTAGGTGCAAGTTTCAAGGCCTTAAAAACTGAAGGTCTTATTCGTGTAGAGGGAAGCAAAAGCAAAGGCAAAATATATTTTGTGAAGAATAACAATAAAAAATAATTATGAAAACTTTCATCACATTTCTCACCCAATGTGTCTCCTCCAGATAGCACCCTCCTCTGCCTGAATACTTTCAGTAAATAATCGTCGGTTTTTAGGAACCTTATTGCTAGATACCTTTTAACAGATAATTTCCCACAGCACAATCCAAACATTTCTTCTTACTGCAATACTCATTTTTCAATTCAATCAATCCCTGCGAATCGTAAGCGTTTTTATTTTCGATCCCGATCTTCTGAAATCCTTTGGTGATGAAATTACTTTCAGCTGTTGTTTCTTCCAGCCATTGCAGCGCTTTGTCTTTATATTTTTGCTCGCTGTGATAATTACCATACGCAAATAAAGCCGGGCAAATCGTATTGATGATGATATTATCAATCATAGCAATACCAAGATTCTTCTTTTTAAATGCGGAAGCTTCATCAAAACGGTAATGATAATGCCAGTAATCATTAGCAGTTACATCAAACCATTCTTTAACATCTTTTAAAGAACCGGATTCTTTAATTTTAGAAAACAAATGCGCTGATCCATGAACGAGCATAGCCAACTGGGCCAACCGGATAGTAGGAAAGTTCCCGGGACGCATCCTGAGAAAAAGAAGTGGAACCGGCACTGGATAGATGCCGTGTTTACTTTGCTGGAACTGATATTCTTTTTGTAATAGCTGCGGGTAGTCGTCAGTAAATTTTTCTGCCAGCAAACCACCCTGTCCAAGCAACAACGCCTCTAACTGGTGTATCTGGTGTTTCTGTTTAGCTAATACGTTTATGGGTGTTGACCTGGCGATGGCTTCAAAGGCATCCGAATTTACCTTCATTCCAAAATTGCGGGCCAGCAACCACCAGAATGTTTCTTCCCAGTGGTGATTGTTTTGCAGTAAATATGTTTCAACGGTTTTTGCTTTTCGCAAAAGCCGTTCTGCCAATAATCGTTCTTTCCAGCTTTTCCAGGTGATGTCGCGAACGGTATGAATAGTTTTTTCGCAGGGAATAAAAGATGATGCATTCATCAGTTCTTCATACCGCTGCAGGAGGATCTTCGAAATCCTTTCTTTTAATTCGATGACCGGGACAACGGAACTCTGTTCCGTTTCATTGACCGGAACGTCCCGATTCCTATCGGGACGGCATCCGTCATCTTCCCACACTACATGCAGTATGACATTTTTATAATTACTATCCGTTTGATGATTATGCTTATTCCAGTCTGAAGTCTTTATATGCAATTCAACCGTGCCGGCCCAGGTAGTATCCCCGATCTTAATTTTAGCATCTGTAAAGTCCGGCCCCTGGTGGGTATTGTATTGACCGGGAAAAATGATCTGCACGTTTTCTCCTGAAACGGTAGCCAGTTCATTTTTATTGAAGTACTGGAACTGCCAGATGAATTGCAGCAGCCGTTCGGTCATGGCGATAGGTTAAGGTTTATAGCTTGATATTTAAAGTTATCGTGCTATACTGAGATTTCCCGCAACCTTTAAAACTATTTTCGAATTTGAAAACCTTAAACCTTAAACTTTTCCAATTCTCTTACTACCCGGCTCACCGGCAAACCCATCACGTTATAAAAATCACCGGTCACCGATTTGATGCCCACCACTCCTATCCATTCCTGGATGGCATAAGCGCCGGCCTTGTCATAAGGTTTATATTTATCAACATAAAATTCTATTTGCGCTATTGACAGATCATGAAATTCTACTTCTGTAGTATCCGCGAAAGCGATTTCTTTAGCCCCTTTTCTTATTACTACGCCTGTTATCACTCTATGCTTTTCTCCTGACAATGCAAGAAGGATGCTTATAGCTTCTTCACGGTGTACAGGTTTGCCGATAATAGCTTCCCCCAGCACCACGATGGTATCCGCGGCCAATATTATTTCATGCTGGTTGTTTTGTTGCTCTATAGCCAATGCTTTATTTCGTGCAATATAAACAGCTATTTCGTCCGGTTCCAACCCTGGGGGAAATCTTTCATCCGTTTCTTTTACCACTATTTCAAAGGGCACTTCAGCCCACTCGAGTAGTTGTTTGCGCCGCGGGGACCGGGAAGCTAAAATTATTTTGGTCATAAATAAAAATAGAAAAAGATCATAGAAAGGATGCCTGTCAGCATCACGAGTTTGATCCGGTTACTTAAATGATGATAGTTTTCGGTGGATGAGGCATTGAATAATTTTTTAAAGATCAGGGCTAAAGGAACAACGACCAATAAAAGAGAATATGCAACCGCCCACCACCACTGAAATTGCAGTATATACACCTGGATGATCAGGAGCATTACGATCAGCACCACCATCCACACGGCGATATATACTTTAGTTGCATTGATACCCCATACGATAGGCATTGTTCTGCAACCATACTTCCTGTCACCTTTTATATCTTCTATATCCTTAATGGCTTCACGAATAAGCGTACTTACAAACGCAAACCCGGCATACAGGAATGCAAAGCGAAATAATTTGGGCTGGCTGTGATTGCCGGGATCGAATGCATTACCTGCTGATACTTTTGAAAAGAAAATAATCAGGATCGTCCAGGCTGTAAGCAACGAGATAACGATATTTCCTACCAGCAGGCTTTTTTTAAATTTGGTGGAGTAAAACCATAACAAAGCAACACAGGCGATATTAGCAAGTATCAAATACCATTTTTGAAGAACCGGGACGGCTATTGCTGTAAGCACAATCCCGCTAAAGCTCAGCATAAAATGCCAGGCGATGGCCCAGCGCCGGTGAATGATCCTGTCCACCACCATTTTTTCCGGCTTATTCACTTCGTCAATATTAATGTCAAAATAATCATTGATAACATACCCCGCGGCAGCTATGAACAAAGAAGCAAATACCAATAATATAAAATGTAATAAGTCTTTTTCAGGAATGACCGACCTGTATAAAGGATAATAGATGCAGAACTGAAACAGCCCCTGGGTAAGCGCAATGAAAAAGAGATTGGGCAGGCGTACCAGTTTAAGAAAAGCTGCTATCAATCTCATCAATAAAATTTACGGGAAGATAAAAGAAATTAACGGAGGAAAGACACCGGGGTATAATAATCAGCGGGAAGCGACGCCGGGATGATAATTCCAATGGTCATTTGGTTTCAACACTTTTTCTATCACATCTCTTACGCATCCATATCCACCATTTACAGGAGAAGTATATTTTACGGCTTCTTTTATTTCCGGCGCCGCATCAGCAGGGCAGCAAGGCAAACCAACTACGGACATGGCCGGGAGATCAGGCAGATCGTCACCCATAAACAACAGCTCCGCTTTCGTTAATTTATTTCTCTCCATATAATCTGTGATAAAGCTTTTTTTATCCAGTACAGACATGTGTATTTCTGTAATACCAAGTTGATTAAGACGATCAACTACCGGTGATGGGCTGCTGCCGGAAACTATAATAATATGATAACCGCATTTTATTGCCAGTTGCAAAGCAAATCCATCTTTAATACTCATTCTTCTTGCCTGCAAACCATTTTCTAAAACAAGTACCGTACCATCCGTCAATACGCCATCCACGTCGAAGATGAAAGTGGTGATTTGTTTGAATGCTGGTAAAACGTCCATTGTAAATATGCTGAAGTGTACTGCTTACCCAATTATTTATTTCTGACTATCCCTCCATTCATAAACCCAGGCGCTTTGTATCATTTCCAGGTGCCCTTCTGTACTTTGTTCTCTTGTGCCAACAAAGCCGGGTACTTGTAATATCCATTCCAGCAGGTCGGTAAAGCGGATCCGGTAGATCTTTCCTTCATTGAATTCATCACCGAAACGCTCATATAGTTTCAGCGCGATGTCTTCATGATCGTTCCAGTGTATCGGTGGTTCAAATTGACTCATAGTAAAAATGAAGCCTGAGGCATGATGCCGGAGGTCAGAATTCAGACTTCTTACTTCTGACCACGTATTTTATTTATTCTCCTAAAAATTGTGTCTGGTCTGGTAAGGTCACTTCCAGCTCTCCATCACCCTCATGAAGAAGACATTGGCATCCAAGTCTTGAATTCAGTCTTGGGTTTACCGCCCTGTCAATAAAATCTTCTTCTTTGTCACTTAGTTCTTCTACCAGGTCATCACCTTTTTCTATATAAACATGACAGGTACTGCAGGCGCACACCCCGCCGCAGTTGTGGTGCAGTTCAATATCGTTGCTGAGCGCGACTTCCAAAAGACTTTGTCCTGGCTCTATATTGGAAAGCGTAACCGGTGCTAATCCCTGTTGCTCGAATTTGAATTTGATCGTGTACATTTCTTCTTTTCTGTTTCTGAACCTGGCTGGTTTAATTATTCAGGTTGCAAAAGTATTGTAAAAACAATTAATGGGCTTACTTGTTCGGAAAATCAGGCCTGAAACACAGACTCTGCTTCAATGTGGAACTGACTATGTCCTGTTATTTGACCTGCTGGATACTTTCTGTCAGCAGGAGGTATATATTCTTTAATTGCGGATGGTCTTTCAGCAAATCAATATGTTTCTGCAGTGTTTCTTTATCATGGCGGATGGCAGGGCCTGTTTGCGCCTGTCCGGGTGAAATATCCTTTATCCGGGAAGTTGTTTCTTCAATTAGCGGAAGCAGTTGTTTAAAATCAAGCCCTTCTTTCCGGCAGTAATCTTCTGCCAGCGTAAAAAGATGGTTAGTAAAATTGCTCACAATTACTGCAGCTACATGCAGCTTCAGGCGTTGCTGGTCATCCGCAGCAGTTACCTGTGCCGGCGAAATAGAATAAGCAAGGGTTTCCAATTTGTTTTTTGCTATCTCATCATTGCCATCAAAGAATAAAGGGATTTCAGGCAGTGCGGTCATTTCCTGACGCAGGCTTTGCAATGGGTAAAAAACACCGTAATGCGCTGTTACATTTTTTAAAACTTCTTTTGAAACGGATGCCGCGGTATGCGCTACTACTTTGCCGGGTAACCTCAGGTCTGAAACAATTGTATCTATTGCATCATCAGATACGGCAATAATATATACGTCAGCCATTTTATTGATCAGGCTTATATAGTTGGCCGATTCTGTGTCCCATTCATACGCCAATGCACTGGCGGCAGAAGCATTGCGGCTTATCACCTGCAAAATATTATGACCTGCAGCTTTGAATTTTCTCCCAAGCACTGCTGCCACATTTCCTGAACCAATTATTACTATTTCCATTATTATCTTTACGTTTTATGAAATTACAGCAGCGTCTTGTTTTAGGCTATATCAGAACAAAATTCAAACTTCTTTCCGCCATCTCCAAAAAGAAAGCTGCTAAGCAGGCTTTTCAATTGTTTTGTACACCGCCATCAAGGGATGTAAAAGAATTGACGGCCATTTTCACCGGGGCTGAACAACTCAGTTTCCGTTTAGATCAATATGATATAATTGGTTACCGCTGGAATAAAGGTGGGCAAAGAAGGGTTTTGATCCTTCATGGTTTTGAGTCCACAGCGGTAAACTTTGAAAGCTATATACAACCATTGATAAAAAAGGGATACGAAGTGATGGCTTTTGATGGCCCTGCTCATGGCCGCAGCAGCGGCAAAAAAGTAACGGCGCTTGCTTACAGCGATATGATTAAATACGTACAGGAACATTATGGCCCCGTACAATCATTTATGGGGCATTCTTTCGGTGGCTTTGCTTTAAGTCTTGCTATGGCGGAAATGGCGCATGATGAAAATTACCGGCTTGTATTTATCGCCCCGGCTTCGCAAACAAGTACGGCCATTGATAATTTTTTTACTTTGCTCAGGCTGGATGATAAAGTAAGAACTGAATTTGAGAATATCGTAGCGGCAGTAGGAGGACATCCCATTTCATGGTTTTCTATCAGCAGGACAATGAAAAATATCCGGGCGAAAATACTATGGATACATGATGAAGATGATACCATAACTCCTTTGCGTGATGCACTGAAGGTTAAAGGGGAAAACTATCCTAACTTTGAATTCGTAATTACGAAAGGTCTTGGCCATAGCCGGATCTATCGTGATCCCGGAGTTCGCAGCACCGTTATTGATTTCCTTTGACCCGATACTATGAGACAAAAAATTATTACGATTATCAATTCTTCCCGGACAGTATCCTACGGTTTACTAGTCCTTCTTATTCTCATAGTGGCCATGAAACAACAACCTTTACCAGTTATACAAGAAGCTAATAAGTCTTATACATACCTGGCACTTGGCGATTCTTATACTATTGGAGAAAAAGTAGCGGCTAATGAAAATTTTCCCACCCAGGTCGTGACGTTATTAAAAGAAAAGGGATTTAAGGTCAGCAATCTTAAAATCGTGGCAAAAACCGGCTGGACCACAGATGAATTGCAGGCTGCTATTAAAAAAGCAAAACTTCGCCGGCACTATGATTTTGTGACCTTATTAATCGGCGTCAATAACCAGTATCGCGGAAGAAAAGTGGTGGATTATATACCCGGGTTTGAATCGTTACTGCAACAGGCTATTCAATTTGCCGGTAATGATACCAGTCGCGTAGTAGTTCTTTCCATCCCGGACTGGGGAGTCACTCCTTTTGCCGGAGGCAGGGACAGGAAACAGATCGCCGCTGAAATTGATGAGTATAATGCAGCCGGTGAATTGATCGCTTCAAAGTATAAAGTACAGTATATAAATATTACCCAAAGCACCCGTGAAGCAGAAAAAGACCCGTCACTTTTAACTTCTGATGGCCTGCATCCTTCCGCAAAAGAATATGAGAAATGGGCGAAGGAAGTTGTCGCATTACTTCAAAGTAGGTTATAAAGATTTTTTAAAATTTAAGGTTAAAAATGTAAAAATTGATTGCTGCGAGCATGGTTGATTATTTCTGTGCAGGAAACCGCGAACTCCATGCTTTAAACTTTAAACAGAATTTTATCTTTATACTCTTTTCCTGTGCGGGACTTACTGCTTAAAACCCTTAGTAGATAAGCATTTGGGAGGGTCAAGTCTCATGCAATTGCCGTCAACGGAAGATGAATTAAAGAGGCATTCCGGAAAAATTTATTATTCTTGTTCTATTTTGCAGCCGGAATTACGGTTTGTATTGCAAAAATAATGAGTGAATATGGCGAAAAACCTACTGATAGTCGAAAGCCCTGCGAAAGCGAAAACCATCGAAAAAATTCTTGGAAAAGATTTCCAGGTAAAGAGTTGTTTTGGCCATATCCGAGACCTGGAAAAGGCGGGAATGGGCATTGATGTCGAAAATGGTTTTAAACCCAGGTATATTGTTCCGGCAGATAAAGAAAAGGTAGTTAATGACCTGAAGAAGCTCTCCAAAAATAGTGAAGTATGGCTGGCAACGGATGAGGATCGTGAAGGTGAAGCGATCAGCTGGCATCTGTGTGAAGTGCTTGGCCTTGACCCAAAGACAACCAAGCGAATCGTTTTTCATGAGATCACCAAACCTGCTATTAAGGCTGCTGTTGATAATCCCCGTTTGTTAGATATGAACCTGGTGATGGCACAGCAAGCCCGGCGTATATTGGATCGGATTGTTGGGTTTGAATTAAGTCCTGTGTTGTGGCGCAAAATGAGCATGCGTAACAACCTGAGTGCAGGCCGTGTGCAGAGTGTGGCGGTACGAATAATCGCTGAAAGGGAAAGAGAGATCAATGCATTTACTCCCACCAGTACTTTTAAGATTGAAGCATTATTTACTGCGAAAGATATTTCTGACAAGAACGTAACCTTTGCCGCTGAAGGAAAGAAACAATCAGCCGCTGAAGATGCGGAAGCTTTTCTGAAAAGTTGTATCGGCGCCGATTATAAAGTTGCGGATATACAGGTAAAACCAGGCAAACGTTCTCCCGCTCCACCATTTACTACATCAACATTACAACAGGAAGCTTCACGTAAGCTGGGTTATGGTGTAGCGAGGACCATGCAGATAGCGCAACGATTGTATGAGAATGGATATATCACTTATATGCGTACCGACAGTGTGAACCTGAGTGATACGGCGCTGGGTGATATTACCAATACCGTGAAAGGAATGTATGGAGAGGAATATCATCAATTTCGCAAATTCAAAAACAAGAATGAAAACGCCCAGGAGGCCCATGAAGCTATACGGCCTACTTACATGAGCAATTCTTCAATTGAAGATCCTGACTGGCAGCGCTTATATGAATTAATATGGAAGAGAACAATGGCCAGCCAGATGTCTGATGCAGAATTAGAGAAAACCATTGCAAAAATTTCTATTTCAACCAATAAGGATGAATTAACCGCAACCGGGGAAGTATTAAAATTTGATGGGTTCCTGAAAGTTTACCGCGAGGACAGGGATGATGATGACGTAAAGGAAGAGGAGGCGCAGGAAGGCATGTTACCGCCATTAAATGTTGATCAGGAATTGCCCCTGTCCGCCATGAAAGCGACCGAACGTTTCAGCCGCCCGCTCCCCCGCTATACGGAAGCTTCATTGGTGAAAAAATTGGAAGAACTTGGCATTGGCCGTCCCTCTACTTATGCTCCCACAATTTCTACTATTTTAAAAAGAGGATATGTTGAGAAAAGAGATAAGGACGGAGTAAAAAGGGATTACCGTGTCCTGGTGTTAAAGGATGATGCCATTAATAAAATAACGGAACAGGAAAATACCGGGGCTGAAAAATCAAAACTGTTTCCCACTGATCTTGGGCTTGTCGTCACAGATTTTTTGAAACAATACTTTGACGACATCATGGACTACACGTTCACAGCACGTATTGAAGAAGAGTTTGATGAAGTAGCTGAAGGCAAGATGAAATGGAACCGGATGATCCTTGATTTTTACAGTCCTTTCAAAAAGGATGTAGAGAAAACAATTGAAACCGCGGAACGTATAAAGGGGGAAAGGGAATTAGGCAGTGATCCTGACAGTGGCAAACCGGTTGTAGCCAGGATGGGTCGTTATGGCCCGATGGTGCAAATCGGCGGAGTAGGTGATGAAGAAAAGCCGCGTTTCGCCAAACTACAGCCCGGGCAAAGCATTGAAACTATCTCGTATGATGAAGCGATGGAGTTGTTCAAACTCCAGGAAACATTCGGTCAGCATGATGGCAAAGATGTGTCCACTAATGTGGGACGTTTTGGCCCTTATGTAAAATGGGGTGAAGAGTATATTTCTATCCCCAAAGGCACTGACCTTTCAACAGTGGATCTTGACAAAGCTATTCAACTGATAGAAGAAAAAAAACTGGCCGATTCTCCTATCGCCATGTATGAAACCAAGCCGGTAACAAAAGGCAAGGGGCGCTTCGGCCCTTATATCAAATGGGACGGCATGTTCATTAATGTACCTAAGCGGTACAACTTTGACGCCCTGTCACCTGCTGATATTAATGAACTGATAGATGCAAAAGTGAAGAAAGAAGCAAACCGGTATATACAAAGATGGGCAGATGAAAAGATATCCATAGAGAATGCCCGCTGGGGACCAATCATGAAATTCGGTAAGAAGATCATCAAACTCCCAAGGAAAGCTGATGACTCAAAATACACAGCTGATGATCTGAAAGATATTCCTTTGGAGGAAGTAAAGAAAATGATCGAATTGGAAATGCCGGGAGCCTTCACCAAAAAAGTAAGGAAGCCTGCAGCGAAGAAGAAGGCTGCTACAAAGAAGGCAACGCCGAAGAAAAAGAAGAGCTAAAAGGATATGCAATAAGACAAATGAAATAATGATTTGAAATTATTACCAAATTCATTTTCACAATTTGATAGAAACTCAACTAATCTTGTGAAGATTTTTATCTACCTCATAAACTAATCCTATGTATTATTCTTTTGAAAGTTTATTTAATAAAGATGCAATCACATACTTGCACAGCCTTTCAGAGTTTTTAGAAGATACCAGGAAAGTGGCTAAAGAAAAAGATTTATCTCCCAAAGACTGTTACAATAAAAGTTTTGTGAAAAAAGATTATTTCTTCCCTTTTAATCATGGTTTTTTGATACCAGTTGTTGATAATATTGAACTTTTTTTTGGCATTTGGGAAGAAACATGGTCTGTTTTCAGCTCGCCACTTTGTATTTGTATAGAGGGGAATATGGATAGTGTATTTTTTAAAAAAAGCTCTTTAATTTTTAGCGAGAAGATATCAACTGAGATTTTATTTACTGAAACTAAAACAGTAGAAGGCTATCTCGCTGCCGGTCTTAAATCTGAAGCGATTCATCAAGAAAATTCAACTACACGGATTGTAGAATTCATTCAGAATTGTAGAGATACAATAATAAGAAGCATAACCCCCTAGATATTCTAACAATCTTTTCGCAGCAAAAATCATAATAGCATCGTTGATATGTGAACTTACAGTTTCAAGCATATATTATACTGCTTAAAGCAATATAATAAGAGCCCAAAACAGAATGTTCCGAATAGCTTGTACTTTAGTTGCTTGGTGCAATTTATAAAATTTTGTAACTTACATTCATGAGTTCAAAAAATCTTAAGGAATTAAAAGATAAAATTCTTTTCCAGGTCAATGAACTGGAAGACGAAACCGCCTTGCAAATGCTGCAGGAGGCCGTTGTTGCTTATTCATCCCCTTCTTCAAATAAAGATATATTGGAGGAACTAACTGACGAACAGACAAAGAGGTTGTATGAATCTATTCAGCAAGCCAATGAAGGCAAAACTCTCACTCATGAAGAAGTTAAGCAAAAAGCAAAAGAATGGCTCTCCAGGTAAAATGGACGGAGAATGCTTTGGAAGATTACAGGCTTGTAGTGGATTATCTTTTAAAGGTATGGTCGGTTGATATTGCCGCACGGTTTATTAATATAATAGAAAGCAGGCTTGAAACACTCTCCGTATTTCCCAAAATTGGAATTGCCTCATTAAAAGAAGATAGGGTAAGGTCTATTGTTGTCACGAAACACAATAAGCTTTACTACCGGGTTTCAGAAGATTGTATAGAAGTCCTCAACATATTTGATACTCGCCAGGATCCTAAAAAGAATAAGTACGATTAGCAAATGTAATAATGAAAAGCCCCGTCTTTCTCCAAATAAGACAGGGCTTTATTGTGTTTTCCAGGAATATTATTGATTCAGTTGCATGGCTGATTATTCGTTTCTTAACCACACGCAACTGTGCATTAACGATAACAGTTGTGAACAATTAATAGATGCTGTTGAACTGGTGGTTTCTCTAAGAACGAATCATTCACAGGATAAGAATAATCGGTTAAAATGCTACATAAAGCAGGCCATACTGTATTTTGTGAAAAATAGTTATACACACATGGAAAGAAAATACTGGGAAAAAATTGCCCCTGACTATAACGAAGAAATATTTGACGTTTTACATAATGATAAAAAAGCCTGCATCCGCTCTGCTATCAGCAAGGTTGCATCTCCTTCCAAAACCGTTATTGATGCGGGTTGCGCTATCGGCAAATGGCTGCCAGTACTCTCGCCTGCTTTCAAAAAAGTAATTGCGGCTGATATTTCCGCCAAAAATCTTGCGATAGCCAAAAAGAACTACCCGGGTTATAGGAATGTAGAATACCTGCGGGCTGATATGTCAGGAAAGATCAATGTACAGAAATGTGATGTGGCCGTTTGCATCAATGCAATACTTACTGATTCATTGAAAAAACGAACAGCTTTCTTTCATCATCTTTCATCCTGTTTGAAAAAAGGCGGGCATCTTATATTAGTTGTTCCTTCCCTCGAATCCTGGTTGCTGACAAGAATTGTTCAGAGCCGCTGGAAGATTGACAAAAAATTGTTTAATGAAAAACTCACGGGTATTGAAGCTATAAAAAGATATTCTAATATACAATATGGAAATGTAGAAATTGATAAAGTATATACCAAGCATTACCTCCGGGAAGAATTGATATTGTTATTGATTCAGGAAGGATTTGTTATACGGGACTGCCGGAAAATTGAATATGCGTGGAGCACCGAATTTATAAAGCCTCCCGCATGGTTGAAAGAGCCAGGGCCATGGGATTGGATGATTTCAGCCAAAAAGAATAAGTAAGATGGCATCGTTTGCCTTTAATTATTAATTGTTTTGCATCAGCATCATTATGATATATTACCACCCTGTGGAAAAGTTTAGCTGTTTTGTTTGCTTACCAATCACATAAATTGCATGATAATAACCACCAATGGAAAACAATAAAGAATTATCTGCTTTGTTTCTCCTGATAGATGACCCTGATGAAGAAGTGTTTGACGCCGTATCGCAAAAGATAGTTGACTATGGCAAGCCAATCATTCCAAACCTGGAACATCTATGGGAAACTACACCTGATGAACTGACACAGATCCGTATCGAACTGCTGATCCACCGGCTTCACTTCCGTGACCTGGTTGAAGATTTCAGGCAATGGAATATATCCGGTCATCATGACCTGATGCTCGGCGCTTTGCTGGCTTGTAAATTCCAGTATCCCGAACTTTCTACTACACCCGTTTTACAGGAAATAGAAAAAGTGCGCCGTAATATCTGGCTGGAACTAAATAATTATCTTACTCCTCTTGAACAGATCAATATTGTCACCAGCATTTTATACAGCTATTATGGTTTAAAAGGAAATGAAACAAACTATAAAGAGCCGAATGAGTTTTTATTGCATAAAACCTTAGAGGCCAAAAGAGGTAACCAGATCAGTAATGGCATTCTTTACCTGATGCTTTGTGAATTGCTGGATATCCCGGTCAGGGCTATCAATATCCCCAAACAGTTCATTATCGCCTATTTCAAACCCGGTTATTCTGAAGAAAATCTTCCCAACCCCTATCATAAAATCGAATTCTTTATTGATCCTACTTCAGGACAGGTGTTCTCTCACCAGGATGTAGATAATTATTTCAAACGCATATCAGTACCCCCTGTCGGCGCTTATTTTAAGCCCCAGCAAAATAAAAAAGTGATACGCCAGTTACTGGAAGAATTCAGCAAATGTTTCGATACTGACAAAGAAATGTATAAGCAAAGAGAACTGATCGAACTGGCTTTGCTGCTGGACTGATCTTTTTGAGTGGTGATTTCCCTTAATTTTGGAAAAAGCATTTTATGAAAGTAAATATTGATATTACAGAAAAGAACCGCCAGGCAGTTGCTCTTGCATTGAATCAATTGCTGGCTGATGAACATATCCTCTACAATAAAACCCGTAGTTATCATTGGAACATTGAAGGGGCAAGCTTCATGGAGTTTCATAAATTTTTTGAAGGACAATATGATGAACTGGCGGATATCGTTGATGATGTAGCTGAACGTATCCGCGCTATCGGCCACTTCGCTGAAGGGAGATTGAAAGAAATTATCAAATTAAGCAGCCTGGAAGAACCGGCTGTGCCTTCTGATCAGTCTGCCCAGGTAGCAAACCTTCTTGCAGATCATGAAACGATTATCGGCAAGTTACGCAAACAGATCAAAGACTTTGATGAAAAGTACAAAGATACCGGCAGCAGTGATTTTGTAACCGGCTTACTGAAACAACATGAAAAGATGGCCTGGATGCTGAGAAGTTATTTGAGATGAAAGGCAGGCTATGAGATGCAGTTTACGCAACTTTGATTTATCCATCTCAGAGGTCATCGCTTACACTTCTCATAACTCTAAACTCCATCCTTCACGATACTGTCTCTTTACAAATTGGTTGGCTTCATCAAAATTCGTGATCTTCATATTCTTTGCATCCCACAATAATTTTTTGCGCCCAAGGTATTTATCTCCCCATCCTTTCAGGTTCGGGTTCTGCATCATCCAGCTACGGATAGCCAGGTTGCCCATCAATATGCTTTCTGTAAAAGGTCCTGCATACTCAAATGGTGAACTCGTTTCACCGTTACCATAACCTGCGATACAGGCATTCACCCATTGAATATAATGCCCTTCAGGTACACGTTTCAATGTTGGTTTGGGCATTATCTTTTCTTTCATCAGTTTAGTGGGGAGTAATCTTGGATTAGCGCCATAGCAATCCGCCAATAATTTCCCTTTGGTACCAATAAACAATACACCGCCATCCCAGTTACCAAAATCTTCTCCCGGCAATAGTTCATCAGGACGGGCAGGCAACAATCCTCCATCATGCCAGGACACTTTTATATTTCCTTTTCCGTCTTTTCTTGGATAGTTCAAATGAATGATAGATGATGGGGGGCAGCTCTCGATAAAATTCCCTTCCGCCCACATATCTTTCCAAACATTGCTCACACTGCATTCAGCGGAGTCTGGATAATCAATCGGCAATATCCTGTAAATAGGATCCATGATATGACAGGCCATATCACCCAATGCACCGGTGCCAAATGCCCACCAGCCACGCCAGTTGAAAGGCAGGTAAGCCGGGTTGTAATCAATTTGTTTTGCCGTGCCGAGCCATAGATTCCAATCTAATTCTGATGGTATTTCAAATTTTCCCGTTGGTGTGGGTATTCCCTGCGGCCATACAGGCCTGTTGGTCCATGCATGCGCTTCGTAAACATCACCGATCATTCCAGCCATATACATTTCTTTTGCCAATCGCACACCGTCACCGGAACCGCCCTGGTTTCCCATTTGAGTAACTACTTTATATTTCTTTGCCGCTTCTGACAATATCCTTGCTTCATAGATATCATGCGTCAATGGTTTTTGCGTATAAACATGCTTTCCCAATTGCATAGCGGCGAGTGTAGCTACAGCATGTGTATGATCCGGGGTAGATATGGAGCATGCGTCAATATTGTTTTTCTCTTTTTTCAGCATTTCCCTGAAGTCCTTGTAATATTTTGCATTGGGGAAATTTTTTTTGCTCTTTGCTCCCTGGCGGTCGTCCACATCACACAAAGCAATGATATTTACATTCGGGCTTTTAGCAAATTCCATAAGGTCGCTTTCACCCTTCCCCCCCACACCAATGCCAGCAATGTTCAGTTTGTCACTGGGTGCAACGAAACCACGGCCAAGCACATGACGGGGAACAATAAAGAAACTGCTTCCAACAATAGCGCTGTTCCGGATAAAGCGGCGGCGGGATGCATTGAAATAATTTTTGTCTTTCATATACCAAACTTTGCAGGAAGATAAAGGGAACTGGTTTAACCATCAAAAAAAATTTAACCGCAGAATTATTTTTTTGTTACCGGCTCTATTACTGTCCCGGGTTTGTCGAAGGATCATCGTCGTTTGAGTTGACTCCGGGACTGCCAGCCCGATTAAAATCCGGGAACCGGTGCTCGCTTGTACAGCATACCTATTAAAATATTTCTATATTAATACAACCCTTTCAGGATTTTTATCTCATAGCTGTTATTAAATGTTGTAACAAATCAATTATAGGGGTCTAAATACCGAAGGGATGATATTGCTATAGCCTACAACAGCAGCCTCTTTTTCTTAAACCCCGAAGGAGTGGTATTACCTTATTCATAACGATCTTGAATGTTTTAATAATCTTTGCAAAAAGAAAACTCCATGCAAATAACCTGGAACGATTTTGAAAAAATAGATATCCGCACAGGAACCATCATTGAAGTAAACGATTTTCCCAGGGCCCGCAAACCGGCTTACCGTGTGCTTATTGATTTTGGGGAAGAGCTGGGTATTAAAAGATCTTCAGCGCAGATCACGGTGCATTATTCCAAAGATGAATTGCTGAACCGGCAGGTAATTGCAGTCGTCAACTTTCCGCCAAAGCAAATAGCGGACTTCATCAGCGAATGCCTGGTGCTGGGTGTGTATGATGAAAACAAAGACGTAATTTTATTGCAGCCCGGCAAGCCTGTCGCTAACGGAATGAAAATTGGCTGAAACATTTACCACATATTATCATTCTCCTGTCGGCCTGCTCAAAATAGCAGGCACCCCGGAATATATTTCGGAAGTTAGTTTTCATGATGTCACGCAAAAGAATGAAGGAAATAAAAAGCATCTTCCACCCATGCTTATTCAATGTATAGAACAGCTCATACATTATTTTCATGGTGAACGAAGAATATTTGAATTACCCATTAACCAGCCGGGTACCGCTTTTCAAAAAGAAGTATGGAATGAACTGGCTATTATTCCTTATGGCAGAACGATCAGTTATATGGAACTCGCTATCCGGACCGGTGATTCCAAAGCTACCCGGGCAGTAGCCAATGCAAATGGTAAAAATAATGTAGCCATCATTATACCTTGTCACCGGGTGATCGGCTCTAATGGAGAATTAACGGGATATGCAGGCGGGTTATGGAGAAAGAAATGGTTATTGGAACTGGAGATGAAAGTAGCGCATGGGGTGCAGACCTTATTTTAACAGGGCCAACTCTGCTTTTCTTTTTTTCAGTCCTTGCAGGATTTCTTTTTCAGGATCCCAATCATCCAATTCAGACTTTCCATGGCCTAACGTTACATAGTCAATCAATTTTCCTTTTGAAAAGTAAAAATCCCCTGCCCATTTCGTGCCCTGGTCTATTCCAGCCGGAAGTGAGAAGAATATCTCACTTTCGTACGCATAGATTAAGCCCCCATCTTTTAAATAGTATTTTTCATTGTAAGCAGTTGAGTCAATTGTATAGCTTATGGTGATTCCCGATAGATTTTTGCTATCAAAATAAAGCCATTGTTCTTTAACCTTTTTATGAGTCACTACTTTGAACTTGCTATATGATTGGCTATTGGCTTTACTGAGGCGGTCAATACTCCTGACTATAGCATTAATGGAAGCGGTATCCGTCTTTGACTGGCAAAAAGAAAGGAATGGAGAAAAAAATATTACTATGAATACAGCTTTTTTCATTTATCCTAATTCAGCGCTGTCAAATGCAAATGGCAACAAGAATCTCACAGTTTTCACGATATAAATCTTTCCTTTCTGCCCTGCCAGTATCATCCGAATAGGTTTCTCGGTTCTCGTTTCATACTCCAGCAATGCCTGGCGGCACATGCCGCAGGGAGAAATAGGATGATCGCTTGGCACTTCTTTACTATCATAGCTGATGGCTAATGTATCTATGCTGATGCCCGGGTATAGCGTGGCTGCATTTCCCAGCAAAACCCTTTCTGCGCAAATGCCCACGGGGTAGGAAGCATTCTCCTGGTTAGTGCCTGCTACCGTTTCACCGTTGTTCAGTTTGGCGACAGCGCCAACAAAAAAATTAGAATAAGGGGCATACGCTTGTTTGGTAACAGCCCTTGCTTTTGTGAGCAGGTCAGCATCTTCTTTATTTAATTCAGTGATGTCGTTATATACTTCGTACTGAAACTCAAATTTGGTTTCCTTCATAATGTTAAGATACAAAGTATTCGTAATAATAAACCCCTCCATGTCATTGCGAACTGCGAGTATAGCGAAGCAGAAAGCAGGGAGGGGTTTGGGGAAGCTTTTATTTTACAATGTTGAATAACCTTTTCCAACGCGGCCCCCCATCCCAGCTAAACCAGATCATCCAGGCTTTACCTACTATCCTGTCTTCCGGCACAAATCCCCAGTAACGTGAATCCTGCGAGCCCTGCCTGTTATCTCCCATCATCCAGTAATAGTCCATTTTAAAAGTATATTCGGTTACTTCTTTACCATCCAGGATGAACTTACCATCTCTCATTTCAAAATCGTTTTTTTCATACACACGGATGGCCCTTTCATAGATGGGATAATCCTGGGCCGTAAGTTTCAGTACAGCTCCTTTTTTGGGTATCCATACCGGGCCATATTGATCTATTGACCATTTATGAAGGGTATCATACGGAAAATATTCTGCAGGGTTAGGAATATTGACATAATAAGGTTCTATGCTTTGTACAAACTCTGATTTTTCAAGTATAGCTTTCTCCTTTTGCGTCAGGTTGATAATATATTGAGAAGGAGTATTTGTCGGTTGAAAATCCGATCCATTTTCACTTTCATTGATGAGTATTCCCAGTTCCTGCAGGTATTCTTTATCCAGGTAACGCCTGGGTTTAGCAGTCACCGTATAGTTCCTGTCTGATTGCGGCGGAGCCTGTTGTTCGATTTTATTAATAATCACAACGCCATTAATGATCTGCAAACTATCCCCGGCCACCGCTATACAGCGTTTAATATAGTTATCCGTTTTATCCACCGGGTGAACGACTATCGGTTTAAGGTCATCATTGTTCAGAACGTTTTCTCTTCCCATTTGCCTGACAAAACCATAATAAGGTCTTGCAGACTCAAAACCCGTTTTATGTATCACTGTATCTCCCGCGGGGAAATTAAAGACCACTACATCTCCTCTTTTCGGTGAGGATCCAAACCAACGGGTATAAGGTAATTTGATCGCTTCAGAATATGACTTTGTATCCAATACAGGCAGGTAATTGTGTACAAAAGGAACCGACAATGGCGTATTCGGAATTCTTGGGCCATAGCTTAGTTTACTGACAAAAAGAAAATCCCTGACCAATAAGGTTTTTTCCATCGAACCGGAAGGGATCGTATAAGCTTCAAAAATAAAGGTGCGGATCAGTGTGGCCGCTACAATAGCAAAAATAGCTGCATCTACCCATTCACGCCAGCCTGATTTTTTATATTTCTTTACTGCCTCTGGCCCTATAAATCTTGTATCTTTTTTATTGGCCAGCCAGGGGAAATAAGCAAATCCCAACAATGAAGCCATAGTATGTTGCCTCAATGAGAATACACCAAATACTTTTGCAAATTCAATAAAGATACCGGGAGTAATAAACCAGCCTACAACAGGAATGAATTGCCAGAAAACCCAATGCTTGGGACGCTGGGCTATTTCCTGCATCACCCAGGTATTATAAAAAGGAACATACGCTTTCCAGGCAGGCGCACCCGCTTTTACAAAAAGTTTTGCCAACCCAAACGATGGCAAAAAAACAAGAAGTGTTCCGATAAGGTAAATGATGAATAAGTGTTGTAATGGCATTAGCTGATTTTATTGCGGACAAAAATATTATAATAATCTGCTTTAAAAAATTAGGCACCCCAAAGTTTTGTAAAAGACGGTGAAAGCCCGGTTATAGCCGGTGAAACTTGTATTCCTGCACCTTCTCCCTTGTCTCTTATTCCTTTACCTCGGCATTACATAATTCTTTACATCTTCAGCGGTTATTCCCTTACCCGAAAGTATCACCAGGCGTTCCACCACATTGCGCAATTCGCGGATATTACCAGTCCAGTTATATTCCTTCAGCATATTGATAGCATCTTCATCAATGGTCTTTTTGGCGGTGCCATAATCGGTGCATATATCTTCGAGGAACTGGTCAACCAGCATAGGAATATCGTCCCTGCGTTCATTTAACGACGGAACATGTATAATAATAACACTAAGGCGATGGTAAAGGTCAAGACGAAATGCTTTTGCGTCCACTTCTTTCAGCAGGTCTTTATTGGTAGCTGCAATAATGCGAACGTCCACGTTAATGTCTTTATCCGCTCCTACTCTTGTTATCTTGCCTTCCTGTAAAGCACGAAGTACTTTAGCCTGGGCGTTCAAACTCATGTCTCCTATTTCATCAAGGAAGAGTGTACCGCCGTTCGCCTGTTCAAATTTTCCGATACGTTGTTTGATCGCTGAAGTAAACGATCCTTTCTCATGCCCGAACAATTCACTTTCAATAAGCTCGGTCGGAATAGCCGCACAGTTTACTTCTACCAGTGGATTGCTGTTCCTGTTGCTTTTTTCATGTATCCAGCGTGCCACCAGTTCTTTGCCCACTCCATTATCCCCGGTGATCAGTATCCTCGCATCAGTAGCAGCTACTTTATCAATAGTATCCTTAATCTTTAGGATAGGCGTTGAGGCGCCGACCATTTCCTGCACCCTTGATACCTTTCTTTTCAGTACTTTGGTTTCCGTTACCAGGCTATTCTTCTCCATGGCGTTGCGGATAGTGATCAGCAGCCGGTTGAGATCCGGTGGTTTGGAAATAAAGTCATAAGCGCCTTTCTTTACTGCTTCCACGGCTGTTTCAATATTACCATGACCTGAGATCATGATAATGGGTGTATCACCATTGCTTTCAGCGGCCTTCTGTAAAAACTCAATGCCGTCCAGTTTCGGCATTTTAATATCACATAATACTACATCATACGATTTCTCTTTGAACTTCTTCAAACCCTCCTCTCCATCAGAAGCTTCGTCAATCTTATATCCTTCAAATGATAGTATCTCGCTTAACGTTTTACGGATTGCTTTTTCATCGTCAATGATCAGTATATCGGGCATTACACACTAAGTTTAGGCGGCAAATGTAACTGAAAAGCCCCAATCCAGTTTGAGTAAGAGCTTAAAAGATGATCAGGCAGGCAATGCCTGGGTTAAGAAAAGCTATTGAATGAGATCGTTTAAAGATAAAAGGTATTCCGGTTCAGGTTCTCCTTTGAACCTAATGAAGGCGAGCCGGGAAGAGTGGGGGTAAAAAATAGAGGCCGGATAGAAATCCAGCCTCGTTTTAAAATCCAATATCCTATGAAAAACCATTACAAAGATGCCTTTTTAGTGGTAAAAAGCTGCATGGTTCTCAAAATAAATATTAAGAGTAATTTTACTAGCGGTATTAAAAAAAATAAACCCATCAAGCATCAGGCCAGATGGGTCTTAATAATATGAATTCTGAATTTATTTTGCCTGGTACATCACTTCCTTTACCAGCTTTACTGTTCTGGCCACATCAGGTAATGCCGCCGCTACCAGGTTAGGAGCATAATGCAAAGGAGCATCAGCAGCAGTTATCCTGCGGATAGGTGCATCTAAATAATCAAATCCTTCTTTTTGTATCCGGTAAGTGATCTCGGATGAGATAGATGCAAAAGGCCATTGCTCTTCCACTATCACCAGGCGGTTTGTTTTCTTCACGCTTTCCAGTATGGTCTGCCAGTCAAGAGGACGGATAGTGCGGAGATCAATTACCTCAGCGCTGATGTTTTCTTTTTCCAACTCGGCTGCGGCGCCTAATGCTACTTTCATCATCTTATTGAAAGAAACAATGGTAACATCCTTTCCTTGTTTTTTTACATCCGCTTTTCCCAGCTCAATATAATATTCTTCATCAGGCACTTCGCTTTTATCACCGTACATCTGTTCACTTTCCATAAACATTACCGGGTCTTCTTCATACCTGATCGCTTGTTTCAGTAATCCTTTGGCATCATAGCCATTACTTGGGGAAACGACTTTTATGCCGGGTATATTTGCATACATGGCTTCAAAGGCGGTTGAGTGCTGTGCTCCCAGTTGACCGGCAGATCCGTTACCTCCACGAAAAACAATAGGACATGATACCTGCCCGCCACTCATTGCCAGCATTTTAGAAGCGGTGTTGAGAATTTGATCTAAAGCGAGAACTGCAAAATTCCATGTCATATATTCTACTATAGGACGAAGGCCATTCTGTGCTGCGCCAACACCCACTGCGGTAAAACCTAGTTCAGAGATCGGTGTATCAATTACCCTTTTGGGCCCAAATTCAGCGAGCATTCCCTGGCTTACTTTATAGGCGCCATTATATTCAGCTACTTCTTCACCCATCAAAAAAACCCTGTCATCTCTTCTCATTTCCTCGTTCATCGCTTCACGAAGGGCCTCACGAAATGCAATTGATCTTGCCATGCTATACGGTGGTTTTAAGTGGGCAAAAATAAGAGAGAAGGTGGATAAAACCTAAAATGAAATGACTGCCGGATCAGCGAAGTATAGTTCTGCTTTTCACCGGCTTTCCTGCTTTTGAATGCTTATTTTACTCTATAAAATAAAACAGGAACGCTATGTTTTAGCATTCCTGTATATGTAAACAATAATAAAGTTGTTACGATGATAAAACAGCAAACTATTCAATTATTTAATTATCACCACCGCCCTCATCATCATCATCGCTACCGTAACCGCCTCCTGCTGCATATTCCTGTATAGCCCTGGCGCCGGCGGCTTCTCCTCCTTTTTCTTCATTGACGTCATTGTCATTAAATAAAATCAGTCCTCTATTCCTGATCTGCAATCATCGGCTGCATTCTGCCATTCTTCTGTTTGAAAATCCGCTGCCGTCATTCTTCCGGCTTCCTGGAAGGTATGTTTGCGTTCCAGCTTTCTTGTCATGCAATCGCAATATGAGTTGGCCTGTTCTGTAGTAAAACCTTGTGCCTGTTTAGCCGTAGCGGCACAACCACGGACGAATTGTTTTCTTTGCAGGTTTGACCAGCCGCCTCCCTGGTTGTCATCCGCATCGTCATCGTCGGCCACCTTTCTTGTATCAATTTCACCGTCATCATTCGCGCCATCAGCCCGGATGCCTGCCAAACATTCTTTTGCCAATCTTGTCGCTTCGGTTTCACTTACTTTTTCCGCGTCTTCTGAATCGGGATATTTCTTTTCTACTTTTTCCAGAACACAGGAGCATAATTCCCTGGCTTGCGGGTTACTGCTCGCGGCATCAATACATTCATTCAGCCATTTATTACGCTGTTTAGTCGTCCAGTTGCTTTCGGTATCATCGCCTTTATCTTTCCTTTCACCACGATCATCGTCATCGCCTTTTCCTTTCGCCCCATCATCCTTATCCGCAGTTTCTTCTTTACTGACTTTTTTACTAAACTCGCTGTTGTTACAGGAAGCCAGGAGGCTGAAGGCAAGGAGGAAAAGTAATAACTTTCTCATAATCGGGGGTTTTGTATTTATAATCAAAATAATGAACCCAATGAAGGTAAGACAATACTCAATTTGGAGTACATACTATATTTGCTGATGGCTGATTATTCAATTATCATCATCGGCGGGGGTCCCATTGGGTTGGCCTGCGCATTGGAAGCACGGAAAGCGGGGCTTACTTATCTTATCATTGAAAAAGGATGCCTGGTAAATTCCTTATATAATTACCCGGTCAACATGACTTTCTTTTCTACTTCAGAAAGGCTGGAGATCGGTGATGTACCCTTTGTTTCTAATAATGCGAAACCTACGCGGGCTGAGGCCCTGGAATATTACCGCAGGGTGACTGTATCCCATCATATCAATATTCATCTCTATGAAAAGGTAAGTTCCGTGGTACCGGTTACCGGGAGCTGGAAACAGGAAACATCGTTTTCAGTTGTTACAAATAAGACCACTTACTCCACGGACAATATCATTATCGCAACAGGCTTTTACGATATTCCTTATTTATTAAATGTACCGGGAGAAGCTCTTCCCAAAGTCACACATTATTATAATGAGCCTCATTCTTATGCTTTTCAAAAAGTATTGGTAGTAGGCGCGCAAAACTCTGCGGTGGACGCTGCATTGGAAACCTGGCGCAAGGGGGCGGAAGTAACCATGGTGATTCGCGGACAAGATATTGGCGAAAGAGTAAAATACTGGGTAAGGCCGGACATCATCAATCGCATAAAGGAAAATTCTATCAAAGCATTGTATCATTCCACTATTATAGCCATTCGGGAACATGAAGTGGATATTCAAACCACCGGGGGAATTGTCACCACAGAAAACGACCGGGTGATCGCTTTAACAGGTTACCAGCCGAATCTCGAATTTTTAAAAAATACAGGTATTGAATTATCAGATGATGATGTCAGAAAACCTGCATATAATGAGGAAACCCATGAAACGAATATCCCCGGTATTTTCCTCGCCGGTGTTATTTGCGGTGGCATGAATACTCATCGCCTGTTTATAGAAAATTCAAGGGAACATGCAGTAAAGATCATAGCTGCTGTCAAAAGCCGATCATAAATTTTTAATTGTATAATACCGGAATCTGTTGGCTTAATTTATAAATACAATTGGTATAACATGAAAAATTTCCCTTTTATAACCGTTCAGCAGGCGTTGCTGGTATTCCGTATAGTTGTTTCCTGTTTACTGGTGGCGCATGGCGCTATAAGGATGATCGCCGGAACGGTGGATGGTTTCGGGGAGTTTTTAAACAGTAAAGGTTTTATTATTGGCCCGGCCATCGCCTGGTTCCTGACCATTTTTGAAATAACGGGAGGGCTTGTACTGGCTTCAGGCTATTTTGTAAGATGGATCGCTGCCATTTTTATTATTGAACATTGCTTTGGAATTATTTTAGTTCATGCGCCCAACGGATGGTTTGTTGTCGGCTATCAATCGGGCGGTGCAGAGTATAGCGTTTTATTGATCTTTTCTTTACTGCTTATTGCCGCATCAGCGAAAAGATGAGTGGACAGTTTTTATAAAATCATCCAGTTTATTTCTATCCAGTTTACCATTAGTTCTTACTCCGCTGCAGATATCCACGGCAAAAGGCTGAACTGTTTCAATAGCTTCCCCTACATTACCCGCATGCAGCCCGCCGGCGAGAAAGACCGGGACATTGACGGCTTTCACCAGTTCACGGCTGATACTCCAGTTATGTATATTACCTGTTCCGCCCAGGGTTTTTACAGCCGCTTTAGGGTTACCGCTGTCAAGCAGGATCGCATCAATATGCTGCTGTATTTCCAGCGCCTGCTCAATGCTCTCCTTCCCGGTGACATGGATCACCTGCACGATTTTTATATGCGGCAATTCATTCTTTATGTGCTGGTAAGTGCCGGCTGTTAATTCATCCACTATCTGTATCGTATTGACACCGGTTCTTTTTATATGATCAATGATAGCGGTGGAAGATTGTTCGCTTGTCAATAAAAAAGAAGCAATGGGAGGGTGAATCGTTTTAGCGATCTCAGCGATCAGTTCATCAGCTATTGGCCCGGGGCCGCTTGGCATTTTACCTACCAGTCCCAGTGCATCGGCTCCGTGGCGTATCGCCATCTTTGCTTCTTCAACGGAAGAAATGCAGCAGATTTTAATTCTTGTTTTCATATCATATCTCTAAGTCTAAAAAGGGTAAATTAACTTTCTCATTAAAGATCAATCAATTTAATGAAGTATTGCCGCAGGCAGGCCGAGTAGAAGTAAGTCTCCCTTCAGGGAGATTTAGAGGGTCGTATTTCTTTTTTCATCAGCCAGTCAGTTTGTACATCATTTCCAGGTACGAAATCATGTTCCCCGAATTTTTCAAATCCCCATTTCAAGTAAAAATTAATAGCCCGTTGGTTATGTTCCCACACGCCTAACCATATTACTTCCCTGTGCATCTCTTTTGCTATTTCAATACATTGTTGCATCAAAGCGCTTCCCGTACCCTTGCCAATCGAATGTTGTATGGCATATATCCTTCCTATCTCTACAGAAGATATATTTTGAAACTCCGGCCGCTTCTCTCCTTCCCTCATTCTTACATAACCTGCTGGTTGCTCATGTATAAAGGCCAGTAAAAAAATATTTCCTTCCGCTCCCACTTCGTTTATCAATGCTTCTTTCGTGAACTGTTCATTCATGAACTTGTCCATATCTTCTTTGGTATTCTGAGAAACAAAAGAATCATAAAATGTCTGCCGGCTGATATCAGCGACCAGCGCAGCATCTTCTTTCCCGGCAAAACGAATAATCACGGACATGCCTGCAATTTATAAGAGTACAGTGAAAATACGAAGGGTAACTACTCTTTTAATGTGATTTAGAATTTTATTTACCTGTGGATTATACTGGTTCTTAAATGTTTTCTATTTTGTGCCTCGTATCCAATTGAATGAACATCCACCATCTATGAAAAATCTCCTGCTTTTTTTCTCCTGCTTTTTTATAGATCCACCACTATTGTCCAGGTTGACGCCTGGCTAACAGTATTAAAATAAAAGCCACCCATCCGATATAAAATGAAAACCACCTACCCCATTTCCCTTGTTGCATCTATCCTTCTTATACTTTGCTGCAACTATACACAGGCCCAGTCCTTCGGGACAATTGCTTCTGCTGTTTCAATAAGCGATTGTAACCAGAATAGTTTTTTTAATACGTCCGGTAATGCCGCTGACCTGGTAGGACCCGCAGGCAATGTGTTTGACAACACAAATTTTGGCGTGTTCACTCAAAACTCAGGAACGCTGGTATTGCATGGCGCACAAGTGAAGACCTTTAAAAATCCTGCTTCTTCCAATGTATGCAATGCGAGGATGTTTTATCGTGTTTATCTTCAATCTGCTGTACCCGGTTCTTTTATATCCCTCAATCTTCCGTTTTTGGAAAATTGCAGCGCAGGCACGTTTCCATCAGGAGGTACCTGTGCAGCAGGTGATCAAAAATGGCAGCAAATTTCCTCTTCTGTTAACCTGACTACACATGCACCGGGAAATTATGTACTTGAAGTATATTATGAAGCATCGGGATCTCAAACAACTACTTCGTTATGCAACGACATTGTGACGTTAAACAATAGTGGTAATAATTATAAAGCCTTTTTCTCTATACAATCACCCAATCTTTCAAGTACTAATCCTTCTTCCTGTTTTGGCAATGAAGGCTCCATTACGATCGGTGGCCTGGTGGCGGGCGCTTCTTACCAGTTAAGTTATACTGATGATGGCACGCCTGTTGGTCCTGCTACTTTTATTGCTAACGGCGCCGGTCAGATTATTATCGGTGGATTGAATAAAGGCTTTTATGCCAATTTCGCATTACTGATCAATGGTTGTACCACGAACCTTTTCACAGGTATTATTTTATCAGACCCGATATTCGTACCGACATTTCCTCCTATTCCTCCTTTTTGTGCAGGAACAACGGCCCCAGCATTGCCACCTGTTGCGAACAATGGCATGACGGGAACATGGAGCCCTGCAATAGTGGATAACCAGGCTTCAGGGAGTTATACATTCACACCTGATGGCAATCAGTGCGGTTTCCCGGTCACTATTACAATAACTGTAATACCCAGGACAACACCCACTTTTAGTTTTGGTACAAGTTTAGTGATCTGCGGAAGCGGAACTGTGCCTGCATTACCTAATACATCTACAAACGGAATCACCGGAACATGGAGCCCTTCTGTAGTGGATAATCAAAATTCCGGTACCTATACATTTACACCCACAGCAGGTTTATGTGCAAACCCTACAACATTTACTGTAACAGTTAATCCCAACATTACTCCAACGTTCAGCTTTGGAACAAGTTTAATGATTTGTGCAGGACGAACCGTACCCACATTACTTACCGGATCAACAAATGGAATAACGGGAACCTGGAGCCCTACTGTAGTGGACAACCAAAACTCAGGTGTCTATACATTTACACCAACAGCCGGGCAATGTGCAACAACAACAACATTCACGGTAACAGTTAATCCGAATGTTCCACCAACTTTCAGCTTTGGAACAAGCTCAACAATCTGTGCAGGAGAAGCTGTACCCGCATTACCTGCTATATCCTTGAATGGTTTAGTCGGTAGCTGGAGCCCATCTGCAGTGGACAACCAGAATTCCGGTGTCTATACATTCACACCTGATGGATGGCAATGCTCAATGCCTATTACTTTCACGGTTACAGTTAGTCCGAATATTCCACCGACATTCAGTTTCGGAACGGGTTTAACGATATGCGCGGGAGCAACTGTACCAACACTGCCCAATACATCAACAAACGGAATAACCGGAACATGGAGTCCTTCAGTGGTAGATAATCAAAATTCCGGTACTTATACATTTACACCTACTGCAGGACTGTGTGCAACAACAGCAACTTTTACTGTAACAGTTAATCCGAACATTACTCCAACGTTTAGCTTTGGAACAAGTTTAATGATTTGTGCAGGACGAAACGTACCCACATTACTCACGGGATCAACAAATGGAATAACAGGGACATGGAGCCCTTCAACAGTTGACAACCAGAATTCCGGTACATATACATTTACACCAACAGCCGGGCAATGTGCAACAACAACGACATTTACAGTTACTGTTAATCCGAATGTACCACCCACTTTCAGTTTTGGAACGGGTTTAACGATCTGTGCAGGAGATGCTGTACCCGTATTGCCCGCTATATCCACGAATGGTTTATCGGGTAGCTGGAGTCCATCTGTAGTGAATGATCAAAACTCAGGTGTCTATACATTCACGCCTGATGGCTGGCAATGTTCCATGCCATTTACCTTCACGGTTACAGTTAATCCGAATATTCCACCAACATTCAGTTTCGGAACGGGTTTAACGATCTGTGCGGGAGATGCTGTACCAACACTACCCAATACATCAACAAACGGAATAACCGGGACATGGAATCCTTCTGTAGTGGATAACCAGAATTCCGGCACTTATACATTTACTCCAACAGCAGGCCTGTGTGCAACAACAGCAATCTTTACTGTAACAGTTAATCCTAACATTCCCCCGGCATTCAGCTTTGGAACAAGCCTGGCGATCTGTGCTGGTGGAACTGTGCCAGCTTTACCAACAACATCAACAAATGGAATAACCGGTACATGGAGCCCGTCAATAGTTGATAACCAGAATTCGGGCACTTACACATTCACACCAACAGCAGGGCTATGTGCGACAACAGCAACATTTACTGTAACAGTTGATCCTAATATTATTCCAACGTTCAGTTTTGGAACGGGTCTGACGATCTGTGCCGGAGAAACTGTACCAGGTTTACCCACCACATCAACAAATGGCATAACCGGTACATGGAGCCCTTCAGTAGTGGACAACCAGAATTCGGGCACTTATACCTTCACGCCAACAGCAGGATTATGTGCAACAACAGCAACATTTGCCGTAACAGTTAATCCCAACATTCCACCCATCTTTAGTTTTGGAACAAGCCTGACGATCTGTGCAGGTGGAATTGTACCGCCATTACCAACAACATCTACTAATGGAATAACGGGAACATGGAGTCCTTTGCTGGTGGACGATCAGGTTTCCGGCACTTATACATTCACGCCAACAGCGGGACTGTGTGCGACAACAGCAACCTTTACTGTAACAGTTAATCCGAACGTTACACCAGCTTTCAGCTTTGGACCAACTCTGACGATCTGTGCAGGAGGAACTGTACCCGCTTTATCAACAACATCAACAAACGGAATAACCGGAACATGGAGCCCTTCTGTAGTGGATAATCAGAATTCGGGTGTTTATACATTCACCCCTGTTGCCGGTCAGTGTGTAACACCTGCAACAGTAACATTTACCGTTACAGTAACACCTAACATTATACCCACCTTCAGCATAGGAACAAGTCTAACGATCTGTGCGGGAGGAACTGTACCAGCATTACCCACTACATCAGGCAATGGCATAACCGGTACATGGAACCCGTCTGTAGTGAATGACCAGGCAAGCGGAATATATATATTCACCGCTGCGCCCGGGCAATGCGTAACCACATTTACATTCACTGTTACGGTAAACCCGATCATTACACCGGCCTTTAGTTTTGGTACTTTTCAATCTGTTTGTATAGGCTCAACAGCTCCTGTCTTAGCTGCTGCATCAGCAAATGGAATAAATGGTACATGGAGCCCGTCTGTAATTGACAACATGGCAAATGGGGTGTACACATTTACACCTTCCGCCGGTCAATGTGCAAACAATACCACATTTACACTTGAAGTAAATGCGGTACCATCCGTAACTGTAAGAACAGATACTTCCGTATATGATGGCGCTGTGTTACCCGAATATAATTTTATTAACAGCCCAGGCAGTATAGTGCATTGGCTCAATTCCACTCCTTCCATCGGCTTAACTGAATCAAGTACCGGCAGTGTTCCTTCTTTCACGGCTGTCAACAAAAGTAATGTTCCCGTCACTGCAACCATTACGGCGACACCTGTTACCAACGGTTGTTCTGGCTTAGCGCAGCGTTATCTCATTACAGTTTTACCGTTGAACAAAGATGTATTTGTGCCGAATGTTTTTTCGCCTAACCGCGATGGAAAGAATGATATATTATTTGTTTACGGTAATTATATTGATAAAGTAGATATGCGCATTTTCAATCAATGGGGTCAGCAAATTGCCGCGATCAGCAACAAGACCCAGGGCTGGGATGGAACGCATAAAGGAAACCCGCAGCCGGTGGGTGTGTATATGTATGTAGTAAAAGCTGTACTGACTGACGGTAGAACTATTAACCTTAAAGGCTCGATCACGCTTATCCGATAAAAGTAATATCCACTTAATAACGCTAATATCCTGCAGAAAATGAAAAATAAAGCCATACAAAGATCCGGGTGGTTAACCATTTGTTTCTTTCTCATTATTATATCTCCATCGGATGCCCAGACGGATCCGCACTTTACACAAAACTATACTTACCCCATGTATATCAATCCGGCATTGACGGGCAGTAGTGATGGTGAATACAGGGTATCCGCTATCTACCGCAGCCAGTGGGGCAGCATCAGTAATCCTTACCGGACCACGGGGGTATCATTTGATGCACGCACCAATAAAAATATTGCACTCGGAGTAAGTATGTTAAACCAATCCGCAGGAGACGGAGGTTTTAATTATTTAAGCGCCTACGGTTCTATTGCATATACAGGAGTTAAATTCGGAAAAGATAATAATCATCGTGTGGTATTTGCCATGCAGGCCGGTGTCATCAACCGCCGGGTAGATCAGACAAAATTCAAATGGGGCGAACAATGGAACCCCATCACAGGGTACAATGCAACCAATGCCACAACAGAAACTTTCGTAACCACGTCAGCCACTACCCTGGATATGGGCGCGGGTGCTTTATATTTTGACGCCTCGCCCGATAAAAAAGTCAATGCGTATGGCGGGTTTTCCGTCTTTCACATCAATAAACCTAAGGATCCGATCGTCTCCGGGCAAAGCACAGACCTCAATACTATTCCGCTTCGCTATACATTTCATGGAGGAGTGAGCTTTAACTTATTTGAGCGTACCAGTATTGTTCCCCATGTACTGTATATGAAGCAGGGTACAGCCAGTGAAACCATGATCGGAACTTACGTGCAGTTAAATGTAAACCTGGAAACGGATGTAATGATTGGCGGGTATTACCGTGCAAAAGATGCGATAGCCCCCTTTGTCGGAATTGACTGGAGAAATTTTATTATTGGTTTGAGTTATGATGCCAATACATCCAAACTCGGCGCTATGACCAGGAATGTAAACAGTTTTGAACTCAGCCTTTCGTATGTTAAACGCAATGGCACACGCAGCATTTTTGATTTCATCCGCTGCGCACGACTTTAATTGATGTAAATGAACACAAAGCCAAACAAGGTACTATGAATAACTTTTTACCCTTTAATCCGAAACAGATGCCTGTTTGTAAAATAAATAACGCGATGAAAACAACCACCCGGTTTTTAGTAGTATTGATTGCATGTACAAGCTGGATGCAATCACAGGGCCAGCAGGCGAAAAGTCCTGTGCAGTCAGGCGACCAGTATTTTGCAGCAGGTGAATATTATACTGCTGCGCATTTGTACGGGCAATACCTGAATCCCTCAAAAAAACAAAAAACAGCAGCTCGTTTTCCTTTGAATATAAAAGCGAACAGGGCGGCAGTATCCAATCAAAATATTTCCCGTACGGATATTCTTTTTAAGCAGGCAGAAAGCTATCGCCTGGCTAATTACTGGCAGGAGGCTGCCGCCTCGTATAAAGAATGTGCAGAGAAAGATCCATCACAATATGCCGATGCGTTATACTGGTATGCCGTGTGTGAGCGCAGTCTTGGGCGTTATGCTGTGGCTGAAGAAAGTTTTAATCAATATCTGAGTACTGCCGCCGTAAACAGCCAGTACAAAGAAACGGCGGAAAAAGAATTGCAGACATTACGATATATTCAGCAGCAATTGGCAAGACCTGATTCCATTTTAATCACTGTACAAAAATTGAATGCATCTAACAGTAAAGAAAGGGGTCTCTTTGCTCCTGTCCATATCAGGGGCAATCAATTTTTGATCAGCAGCACACAAGCGGATTCTGTGCAGGTAAACGGGATCAATCCTAATCACAGCCGTTTATTTTATGCCACATTGAACAATGGCAGCCTGGAAGAAATGAAACCTGTAACACTTTCATCCACTGATCCCATGAACAACCAGGGCTCAGCAGCTATCAGCGCCGATGGCAACTATATGTATTTTTCAGAATGGAAAAAAGAAAAGGGGAACACTGTTTCATCCATTCATTATGTCATAAAACAGGCTGATGGCTGGAGCTCACCAGCTTTACTTCCATTGGTTAACATAAACGGTTATAACAGCAAGCAACCATTTTGTTCTGCAGATGGAAAATATTTATACTTCGCTTCCGACAGGCCGGGCGGATCAGGTAAGTTTGATATTTGGTATGCCCCTTTAAAAAGCGATGGTACCACCGGCGAACCTGTGAATGCCGGGGCAACTATCAATACAATCGGGGATGAACAAGCGCCTTTTTATCAAAACAGCAGTGAAACACTCGTATTTTCTTCCAACGGATTTTCCGGTATGGGTGGATATGATCTGTTTGCCGCGAAAGGCAGTGAAGCAACATGGAAGCCAACTGAAAATATGGGTCACCCGGTTAACTCTTCAAGAGATGATATTTACTTTTTTGCACCTGAAAAAACAGCCCTTTTAAGCAATGCCATTTTCAGTTCAGATCGCGGAAGCGGATGTTGCCTTGAAACATACAGGATATCAAAAGCGGCAAAAAATAAGCTGCTTACAGGTATATTGCTGGATTGCAAAGACAATACAACTGTCGCTAACGCAGAAGTGATACTGAAAGATGTGGTGGGAAAAACATGGAAGACAACAACTGATGCGAATGGTAAATATGTTTTCGATCTGGGGAACGGTACTTACCACGATCTTACGCTGACCATCACTAAAGAATTATACATAGAAACTGCCTCTTCGTTTAAAGTAGTAAATACAGATGAATCCGATCTGTTGACCGATAAGCTCACCAACACAGATCTGTGTATGGAAAAGAAACCGGAAGAAAAGCCGGAAGAGATACTGGTGATTAAAGCCGAAGATGTGGTTACGCTCTTTTTCGATTTTGACAAAAGCATTCTGAAACCAGCAGCTACCGGCAAATTAGATTCAATTTATACAGTAATGGCGGAAAATCCGTCAGCAACGATCCAGATCTCCGGTTATACAGATGGCCGGGGTACGGAGGAGTACAATAAAATACTCTCCGATAAACGGGCAAGAGCCTGTGCGGATTACCTGGTTCAAAAAGGAATTGAAACCGGCCGTGTCAGCTTTGTATCGTTTGGCGCCTGCTGCCCCATAGAAATGGAGCTTATTAATGGCCGTGATAATGCGGAGGGACGCAGTCGTAACAGGAGAGCGTTAATTAATATCAAAAAAGATTAATAGCAAACCCCAACCGCATATTAATTAAAGGGCGTCTCTAAAAACTACCATATATCATGCAACGGCGCTACGGCGCAAATAGCTGATTACTGAAAATGAAACGTCGCGCCTTTGCGGCGTTGCGTGAAATGTATTTGAAGACCCTTTGAGAGATTCTCACGGACAAGATTCAGAAACGTCCTAAAGAAAATTATTGTGCAAACAATTTTCAGGCAGTATTAAATTAAATCCATCTTAAGTCTCCGTAAAAAGCATTGCCGGTATTTTCCTTAGTCATGTAATGTACACCACTGAAAAAAATATACCTGAAGAAGGGTTTACAACAACAAAGCAGGTAATAACAGTCTGTTCAGGTGCAGCCTGAAAAATACTTTTGGAGGTTGCTTTTTTAGTACTACCTTTTACATTACTTCTTCGCCCCTATCCAACTCTACCCTCTCGCTTTTTTTAAACTTTTAAAAAAACAGTAAACATGAGAAGCTATTTCTTCTCTGCATGCTTGTTCCTGTACCGGGAATAGGCCAGGCAAAAACGCTGTAATGAAATGCTTTTTTACCGGCAGCTATGAGTTCAAAGTAATATTTCAATTGCAGCGATAATCAAAAAAATTATTCATTCTTCATTATTCAATCTTTTATTATGTCAAACAAAACCAACCCCATTTTAAAAATGGCAAGCAGTCTTTTATTATTTTATTTGCTGTTATGCGGCATACAGCTACAGGCACAGATCACATCTTACCAGTACCGGCGTGTACCGGATGATAAAATCGCTGAATTCATTAAACGCGAAACCACCTACTGGAGCAAAGTGGCGCAAAAAGCAGTGGATAATAAGACCATGACCTTCTGGGCTTTGCTTGAAAAAGTAGGTGGTTATGATATGCCCAACTCATCCAATTTTTTATTTATCAATACATTTCCGAATATTGATTCTACAGGCGATATGTGGAGTACTGTCGAAAGCGTTGCCGGCGTAAAGATAGACCAGATGGAAACCAACTCCTTTTCCACTACTACCAGCCAGTTCTTCCTGCATGATGAGGACTGGGCGCAGGCTGCCAGGGCTAAACCGGAAACTGATTTTAATTATGTCGTGATGAACTATCATAACTCTTCCGTCCCCGATAGTTTTATAACATTAGAAAAGAAATACTGGAAGCCATTTATACAGGCCGCCATGGATAAAAAGCAAACCACGCAATTGGGCTGGGGCAATGCGGTTGTGCTATCACCCTATGGCGATAACATAAAATTCAATACAGTCTCCTACGACCTGTATTCAACTTTACAGCAGGCATTAATGCCAACATGGGATCCGAAAACGGTATTTCCCGCCAAAGGATTGGGTATGCTTGATAAGATCAGGTTGAACAGAACTGGCAGCGTTGTTTACCGGGTTGTAAAAGTGGTAACTGCGAATTAACAAGAAATCTTTTTTATACAAGAGGCTGTATCAAAAGCTGTTTATTGCCGGGACGGAAAGGCGGAAAGAACATGATAATTGAATTTCAATACTTACCATCTTATCGCCGGCATATCTTCCGGGATTGACTTTTGAAGACAGCCTCTTTGTTTTTTATGTATAAAATATACTTATGAATAGAAACACGGACTACCCATCATATCTCCACACCCTTTGCCAGTATCAATTGAAAGATCAGCAAAAGGATAATTAAAAAGACCACAGGCCATATAAATATCTTCCTGTTCACTTCGCTGTTTATTGTGTAGCCCGGTTTTGCTTTCCATGCATGAGCAAATACCATAGGTATGGATAATAACGTAACGAATACCGGGGCTGTCGCCCGGCTCCAGGGCATAATGCGGAAAGGGATGATCAGCATAATACCAATAACAGAAGCCGCCACTGCTATGCGAAACAAATAGTTAAACCGATGAGAGGCGGTAACGATATATTTATCGGATGGCGCCAGTTGAAGTAAGTACTGGCTATAAGCCATACCTGTAAGCAACATCAGGATAATACCTGCGATAGTTATCAGCAATCCTACCTTATCCGTTATACCCAGGTAAGTATAGGCCTGGCCTGTATCCGTATCGGGCGCCATGGCAGCAGTGATGAATTGAGGTAATGATTGTGCTAATCCCTGGAAAGCCATCCATAAAAAGAATAATTGTAACCAGTGAGGCGATAGTTTGACACGCCGTGCAATCAACAAGCAAATGACGCCAGTGATAAAAATAGCTGTAGCGCCATAGCCCTGCGCTAATGCATCCATCGGGTGATTGCCTTCCCAGTTGTGATTGTTGTGGTAAAGAATAGCTTTCAGTCCCAGCCATCGTTTTCCAAGCGCTAAAAAAAGTTCCTGTATAAAAAAGATGAGATTAAAAGCCAGTGCATATAATACGGCCGAGTTAATCACCAGTGGCCAGTAAGAGCCTGTGTTTACAACAGCATCTTTTTTATCTTTTCTTGTTGTGACATATCCATATAAACCCCAGATCACCGGCACGACCAGCAATGATAAAGGCAACAGGTGGCTGAGTACCATATTAGCAGTTGATTTGGCTATGGGACGCCTGAATCAGGTATCAGGTTACAACCCCTGCTGCCAGGAAAAAATAAGAAGTATCTCCAAAGACGATAAATAAATCTTTTGCAGCTTCACATTCCTTCCATTTTTTGCTTTCGATATATTGCCGGTTTTTTGCATGTAACAATATTTATCCAATAACTAAATTATAGCTGTCTTTTTTGCACCACTTACGAAAAATTCGTTTATCATTTAGTGTTTCCCCTATCGTCGAACTACTGTAAAAATGAAAAATCGCCTTTTTGATAATCTAATAATTAGGGGCTTTCACTTATTGTTTGGATTTTTGCAGTGATTACATCTATACAACTATAGGTGTTAACACTAAAATCCAATTTCGTATGTACCCTCGTTACGTCCCGGGATGTAAGGCGCTTATACTCTTCACCTTTATAACTTCCCTTTGTTATAATGCCGGTGCGCAAAAAACCTGGGATGGTGGTGCAGGAACAAGTAATTGGGCGGATGCCAATAACTGGAATCCAAATGGCGTGCCGGCCGCCGGAACTACAGTTACAATTGGTAACGGATTTAATGTAATACTAAACACTGATGCAACCATCTCATCACTTACTATTGGCGGAGGGACATCAGGGTCCCTGACGATAGGGAATAATAATACTAACAGGGATCTTACAGTTGCAGGCACCGTAACAATTAATAACGGGGCAACTTTCACTACTGCCGGTAATGGTGGTAATACAATTGACATAGGGGGTAACCTGGTTAATAATGGCACGTTCGATATGAACGCTGGTGGCGCTGATGCGGATGTTTTATTTAATGGTACAGTCCGTCAAACGCTTAGCGGTACAGGAGCTACTACCGATTTTAATTTAGTTACAATTAATAATACAGGTGCGGTTAATAATAATATTGTTGAGGTATTATCTTCAAATTTCAATGCTGCGGCTGGCTTTCTTACTCTTACAAAGGGTATATTAAAAATGTCAGGCAGTTATACATTTTCCAATACTTTCTTTAATACAGCATCCCCCACTATCAATTCAGATGAAGGTATCTGGCTGAATAATTCAAACGTGACTGTAACGGGACAGAATGGCGATACTGAATTATCAGGTTTAATAAGGATCACCGCCGGCACTTATAATGTAGGTGTTTCCGCAGACTGGTGGCTTCATTATAATACAGGCGCTGTACTTACAATGGAAGGAGGGGCTTTGAATATTTCAGGCGCTTTTTTCGGTAGCACATCAAGTCAAACTATTACTTATACGCAAAGCGCCGGTGTCGTTACGGTGAATAGAGCGGGCAATTCATATTCTGTTGCTTCATTTGAGATCCGGGCGGCTGGTTCTGTCTTCAACCAGAGTGGTGGTACGATTGTTTTACAACGGGCCGCAAGTACTGCCCATGATTATATCAATTATTCAACCAATGCCTCTATTACGGGAGGCACATTACAAGCAGGGAATGCGTCCACACCAGGCAGTTCATTATTTTGGGTAATAAGCACTCCTGCTTTATATAACCTGGTTGTTAATAGTACAAATACACCTACGGCTGAAATGAGAGCCGTTACTACCGTATTAAACGATGTTACAATAGGCGGTGTGCTGAATGTAGCTCCCCTGAATGTCAATATGAATATCGGGCATAACTGGACAAACAATGGAACTTTTACAAGGGGAACAGCTACTGTTACATTCAATGGAAATTCAACCCAGCAGATAGGCGGATCTAATGCAACCACTTTTCACCATTTTACAGTTAATAAATCCGCAGGTGGAATTACCCTTAACAACGATATTGCTATTAATGGCGCCGGTACTTTTACTGCGGGTGTTGTCACTTCTTCCGTAGCCAATACTTTAACTTTTAATGATAACGCTACCATGGTAGGCGGCAATAATGGGACAACACCTTCTTATATTGATGGCCCTATCAATAAAGTTGGTAACGATCCTTTTACATTTCCCGTGGGTAAACCCGGAGTGTATGCACCCATAAGCATTTCTGCACCCGGGTCTTCTACAGCTGCATTCAGGGCTGAGTATGTAGATGAAAGCGGGGTGCCATTAGGTTCTATTACGGCCCCCGGGCTCAGGCGGGTAAGCAACTGTGAGTATTGGAATATTAGCCAAACATCCGGCGCCTCCACAGTGAATGTAACCTTATCATGGAGTGGCCAAAGCCGTTGCAATGCTGCCGTGTATGTTAATGACCTGGCCAGCCTCACTGTTGCACACTTTAATGGTACTAATTGGGACAGTCATGGAAATGGCGGAGGCACGACAGGAAACGGTGTTGCCGGAACTGTTACCCGGAATAGCGTTTCTGCCTTTGGCACCTTTACACTGGGCAGCACAAGTGCAGCCTTTAATCCGTTGCCTGTGAGATTTGGTGATATCAATGGCTTTATCAAAGGAACAGGCGTACAGGTTGACTGGACGGTTTATACCGAAGAAAATGTACATCATTACGAAATTGAACGTTCTGCCAACGGAACTTCTTTTAATTCTATCGGCAGCGTAACTGCACTCAATCAACATGCGGAAGCGCACTATTCATTTTTCGATGCGGCTCCTTTACCGGGTATTGGTTATTACAGGATTAAAAGTGTTGACAATGACGGCAGCTTTATTGTAAGCACGGTCATTAAAATAAACCCGGGAAATAACAGGGGTGCTACTATCAGTATTTATCCCAACCCTGTCAAGGACGGGTATTTATCTGTACAGGCTGCCGATTTGAAAAGAGGTAATTATTTAGTACGAGTGACCAGTATTACCGGGCAACAGGTATATGATCAGTCGTTTTCACATAATGGCGGCGCTGTTACACGGGTCATCTCATTACCTTCCAGGATCAAACCCGGAATGTATGTTCTTACACTGGAAACTAATGGCAGTAAACTGGGCAGTAATTATTTTACCCGTTTGTAAACAATTTTCTTTCAAACTCATTCCAGGTTAGTTTCTTTAAGGCAGGAATCTTTTGCATAAGTATTCTCAAAATGCGGGCTTAAATCAGAAAATTCAATAAGTAAATCCTTTGCGGCTTTTGCGTTTCTTTTGCTTCTTTGCGGTAAAACAATAAAACTCCCCGCCATTCGAAGAGTTTCAATGCAATTAAGTATTTACAACTGTGAGAGACTATTCACTATTCACTATTCACCACTCACATTTTCAATGACCATCGCTGAAGCTCCTCCTCCCCCATTGCATATACCCGCCGCACCATACTTCGCATTATTCGCTTTCAATACATTGATCAATGTAACAATGATCCTGGCGCCGCTGCAACCAAGAGGGTGGCCAATAGAAACAGCGCCCCCATGCACATTTACTTTTGAAGGATCGAGTTTCATACGTTTACTGTTTTCAATACCTACCACGGCAAACGCTTCATTTAGTTCCCAGTAAGCAATGTCTTCCATTTTTAAACCGGCTTTCGCTACGGCTTTTGGTACTGCTACAGATGGGGTGGTAGTAAACCATTCCGGCGCCTGCTCCGCATCCGCATACGAACGAATTTTCGCAACAGGTTTCAATCCTAATTCTTTTGCTTTATCCGCACTCATCAATACCAGTGCCGCCGCTCCATCATTCATCGTGCTTGCATTCGCCGCCGTCACTGTTCCGTCTTTTTGAAAAGCGGGGTTTAAAGAAGGTATCTTATCAAATTTTACATTATACGGTTCTTCATCTTTAGCGAATACTATGGGGTCGCCTTTGCGTTGCGGTATCTCCACCGGCACTACTTCATTCGCAAATAATCCTTTCTCCCATGCAGCCTGTGACCGTTTATAACTTTCGATCGCAAACTTGTCCTGCTCTTCCCTGCTGATACCACATTCTTTGGCGCAAAGCTCTGCGGCATTGCCCATCGCCTTGCCATCATATACATCTGTTAATCCATCTTTCGCCAATCCATCTATCAGTGTTACATCACCATACTTATTACCCCAGCGCAACAAAGGAGAATAATAAGGAACATTGCTCATACTCTCCATGCCTCCTGCCACTACAATATCCGCATCGCCGAGCATGATACTTTGCGCCGCCTGCGCAATAGCTTTCATGCCGCTGGCGCAAACTTTATTCACGGTGGTACAATTCACTTCATTAGGCAAACCGGCAAACTTAGCCGCCTGCCTCGCAGGTGCTTGCCCTAAGTTGGCCTGTATTACACAACCCATCAATACATCCTGTACTTGTTCCGGCTTAATACCTGCTTTTGCTATAGCGCCTTTGATGGCAATAGCCCCTAGCTGTGTAGCCGATAAACTTTTTAATGAACCACCAAAACTGCCGATCGGTGTTCTTACTGCGGATACGATAACAACTTCTTTCATATAGAGTGAGGAATTATGAATTTAGAATGATGAATTAAGAGTGCAAAGATAACGATTCAGGGTAGGGTTGCCAACCTTTGAAAGGCAATCACGGCGAAATTGATACCAGAGAATGAAGGGGGAAAAGGTTTATTTAGAAATGTTTGTATTAAGAACGTAATCGGCAGCACCTTCAAAAATATCTTCTCTTATAATAAATCTGTATTCACTAATGGAATCGGTAATAAGATTCTTGTAGTTAATGTACCCGTAAAAGAAAAGGTGGTATCCACCAGTTTTCATTGCGTCATAGTGTTCTTTGGAAAGAGGTGGATTTGGCGTTCCTACTGTTATATATTGTGGCATCTCTTTCGCAACGTATTTGTTAAGTGCGCTCGTTTCCCCATCCTTATAAACTTCATTAATATCTGGGGCAACTTTTCTTACGACTTGCCCAAATTTAGCATCCAATACCTGTACCGGGTAAACTCCAAAATTCCTAATGTCAAAGGTAAAAATCATTGTCTTTCCTATTTCAGGCGGAGACTTAATAACGGGTATGCTTATTTCCAAAAATGGTTTATTCCCAATCAGGAATTGTTTTTTAGCAGCTTGAAATATATAATATGTAGCAACCAAAAGACTAAAATTAACAACGACTGCCACCACATTTATCCAATTAGCCCGATAAGAAAGCCTATTCCCATGTTTGGCAACGGTATCGTCTTGCTGTATGGTGTTAACAATGATTTTTGGGGGTTGATGGCATGGCTGGGCATTTGTTCGCTTGGCGGCATTGGACTGGCTCTGGTTGCTTGGGGTATCGTTAGAATCTTTGTCACTAGAAGGCTTTGGTTTCTGTCCCCCCTTATTTCCACTATTGGATTGTCTATGATTTGGCTTTCCCATTACTGGTATATGAAATGATATTTTTTTGTCTTAACAGTCGTTTTGAAACTACTAAAATTAACCAATTATGTTTACGAATCTTAGAGAATTAATCCTGTCAATGCCTAGTGATGAAACGTGCCGGAAATATCTGGCTAAACAACGCTGGCCGGATGACATAGTTATATGTCCTTATTGTGAGTGTAATAAATGCTATGTTGTTAATAAAGGCAAGAGATTTAAATGCTCTGGTTGCAGGTTGTTATTCTCCGTTCTTGTGGGAACAGTATTTCAGGATAGTAAAATACCATTGAGTACATGGTTCTTGGCTATTTACCTAATTGGTTCGCATAAGAAAGGTATTTCATCCTATCAGGTTGCAAAAGATTGTGGTGTTTCTCAAAAAACCGGATGGTTCATGTTACATAGAGTAAGGGAACTAATGAGGGATAAAATGCCCGCTCAATTAGATAATATTGTTGAAGTGGATGAAAGCTGGGTAGGTGGCCGTGTTACCAATATGAGTAAAAGCAAGCGCAAGAAATTAAGGGAAGAAAAGAAAACATACAGCACTAAGACTATGGTAATGGGATTGCTTGAAAGAGGGGGAAATTTAAAGCTGATAGCATTAGGCAAAAACAATGATGCAAGTATATTACAGCCAGTAGTAAAGACCCATGTAGATAAAGATGCTGTTATTATTACGGATGGCTTAAACAGCTATGACGGATTAAGCAGGCAATTTGCAGGACATGAAACCGTAAACCACATGGAACAGGAATATGTCAGGGACGGGGTAATACATACAAACTCTATTGAGGGGGCATTTAGCCAGCTTAAACGGTCAATCTATGGCATCTACCATAAAGCCAGCCCGGCACATTTAACCCGCTACTGTGATGAAACAATGTACCGCTACAATACCCGGAACATGAAAGACCCGGAAAGATTTGTATTGTCATTACATTAGTGTCCCGTTAAATTAGTTCAATTTTTAATTGTTCGCATTTTTGTTCTTTGACATTCTTATAGATAGGGCTTTGCAATAACTCATTTAAGGGTGCTTTGTCAAAAAGCGAAGCACTCATTATTTGTAGCATTTCA
>JAATGJ010000077.1 GCA_015654695.1 Chitinophagales bacterium
AAAGGTTGCGATAAATGGTTTATCCGCTCTTCGTGATTTATGGTAACGTGTAATTGAATCTTCCCCTTTTTCTATTCTCGTGGGCGCGACAGGCCATGTATATGAAACCAAATAACGACAGGGTAACCATTTTTCCAATGGCATCGTCAATCGTTCATGAGTTTCAGCCGCCAGCAAGTCAAAGCCGTCGGGATGATGTGCCCAGGTTCTTTCCAGCAAAGTATTTGAAAAGACAGAATATAACTTAACACAGGTTACCGCCTGGAGGTCCTCATAAGAAATAGCTGAATGATTGGCAAAGCTATACGTATAGGAAATCCCATCCGGTTCCAGTCGTGCTTTAGCAACCATTTTTACATTGTTATTTAATTCCGTTTCATAGATAAGCGTATTGCCTTCCGCTTTCCAGGCTGGCGTGGTCCGGTTATTCAGGTTCCCTCTTGTAACAAGATAGAGATGTTCAATAGTATTAGCCAGTTTTTTTAAACCTGTTACATGTTCAGGAAATTCCACTTCAATTCCCCGTTCGGAAGCAGGTTGCCCCGGCAAGAGGATCTTTAATAACGGGAAGTTTTTATTTATCACCACCAGCCTGAGCCCTGATCCGGGTTGAGTGAGAGTCAACCCCTTTTGTGCACATGCTATGGCGCTGCATACCAGGAAGAAAAATAAAAAAGATTTGATGATGTTACTCATACTGCTTTACAAACTGTTGCTATTACCCGGACTGTTACGGGGCCTCGTGATTTTGGATGGCGTTCACAATAGCCTGTTGCTTCTGAAGGGGTTCACGACTGTCATCAAATTCATGACCACCTGTAGTAAGCGCTGTGAAAGCAAAACCCGTAACCGGGTCGCTATGTATTTTTCCAAAATAATAGGTCCCTCTTTTGGAAGACATTTTGGTATACTCTAACCCGTAAACAGCGCCTGCTATCTCACATGTTGTTGTTTGCATAATAATTTTTATTTAGAAATGATCAGTCAGGTAATTTAAGTACAATTGCCATTATGGAAAAGTATTTCAATGCCATTTATATTTTATTTGACAAGTGGCAACCGGGTTAAGTGTATGGAAGCCATTAAGCAAATAATTAACGATAGTCGCTGTGTCACCCACGCTGTCCCTTGTAGTACAGCGAAGCAAAGAGAAGGGTTGAGCCAGCACTAGTACTATCCTGTCTGCGCCAATGAATACCGGGGAACCCGATGCGCTCTTCGGGCTCTGCCCGCTACCGGGCTTGTTGAAGTATCTTTATTTGTCACGGCGTTTTCTTACTTTCGGTATCATTTTAAATATGATACTCAACAATACTTTCACCAACAAACGAAATGCTAACCAAACACTGGATTGGAAAAGATACCAGGAGACATAATAAGATTTCAGACAATGGAAAAATTACTTACCAATCAGTTTTATAAAACTTATTTATCCTTACTGGACATAAAACCCGGTGACGCTCTTAAGGAAATAAAGGAACGTGAATGGACAACAGAAAATTTTAGATTTTTTACCGCTGTTTCAGTGATGTCATCTTCTAAAATAGAAGGCGAAACATTGGAGATTGACAGCTACCTGAAACATAAAATTCAAAACATAGAATACCTCCCCAACCTTACCGAAAAGCCAAATGATTTGTATGAAGCGTATGAATTTGCCAGGGACAATAAACTTACGCTGCAAAATTTTTTCAAAACTCACAGCATAACCACAAAACATTTGCTTCCTGAATCGCAACGGGGAGTAGTGAGAACAGGTAACATGATTATCATGGAACATCAAACGCAACGAATACAATATGAAGCTGCCAGCGCAGCAATTGTAAAAAATGAGTTTGAAGAACTTTGGGATGAATTGGATGATTTGTTGCAAACCAAACTTAAGACAGAGGAAGTTTTTTATTTTGCTTCGCTGCTGCATTTGGTGTTTGTAAAAATTCATCCATTCAATGATGGCAATGGCAGGACAGGACGATTGCTTGAAAAATGGTTTTTAAGTTCAATGCTTGGAGAAAAGGCCTGGTATATAGGCAGCGAATATTATTACTATAAAAATCTGCAATCTTATTACAACAATCTGGCAAGGATTGGTTTGTTTTATGATGAACTTCAATACGAAAAATGCTTGCCTTTTCTTCTGATGTTGCCTCAATCTTTAATCATTAACGAAGCCAGATAATGGAATTAAAAAATATCAGCAGGAAGTAATCAGCATATAAGACCATTTATCAGCAACAACCAAGGTATAGAAGAATCAGTATGGAATAGTCTGGTTATAAATCGTCGCCATTCAATTTTTTTAAACAGCAGTCAATCAGGCATTCGGGTTTCAACTTCCCTTTAAACAGTAGTTTTACGTAAAAAATACTTGTAGAAATACTTGCGTCATGGGAAACCCCGTAGTATGTTTGTCTCACAATCGCTGGTAAAATAGCGATTGATTAAATCCCAAACCTCAGAAAACATGAAACAGATTATCACCCTTATCGCCGCCACTTTCTTCTTCGCAACCGTTAATGCAAGCGGTGAACCTCCTG
>JAATGJ010000096.1 GCA_015654695.1 Chitinophagales bacterium
AACTCTATCGGAAGTCTTTTGATCTAAACAAGTGGATAAGGGATATCGACGTTGCAGTGCACTTGATTATTTTTCTTTTGTTATTTCTTGTATTGGGGTTTTTAACCGGATGGGGATTGAGGAAATTATGAACGATATGAGTCTAAGGGATTGTATTACAGCGTGTAGCCCTATTTCAATATAAATACTCCTGATTTCAATATAGATATTATTGTTGCAGACCCGGGAAAAATAAAGCTTTGCTTTCCGATACGGCATTCCGCCTAATTGAATTCAGAACTTTCTCAATATAAGGTTTCAATGAAGCCCTACTTTTCCAGGCAGGGCTTTCGCTTTAGTTAAACTTCTGATCAGGAGATGCAATTTCATCAATCAGTTTAGAAGTAAAATACCTGAGAATAAAAACGCTGCCAAATTTATTTTTGAAGGTAACAGTTTCGTTCCGGGAAAATGTGAAACTAATACTAGCAGCTAACTTGGCAGCCTGCTGAGGTGATATCTGAAATTTTGATTGAAGATCAACTGAAATGGAATCAGCTCTTATTTTTGTTTTATCAAATGTGCCGGACAATTGTATAGCTACCAGGCCGCTATTGGCGGCAGCCTTTGGATTAACAACATAATTTTTAAAGAAATATGCGAACTGGTCATTGCCTATCTGAATTTGCGGAGTTGTTTCAACATAATATTTAATTTTAGAAACGTATTGGGGGTTTAACTGAGCGTCGTAGTAATACCCGATAATAGTGACAGTTTCATCAGCAAGCCTGCTGAGGTAAATCCTAAGATTTGCATTCCCCTGAAGATTATTGTTAATAACAATAGTATCCAGCTGAGCTTTCAATTCTGCAGTTGCTTTTGAAACTTTTTTCTTATCAACACTGAATGTTTTGGTAATGACATCATACCTACTTAATACAAGCTGGGTTCTTACTAATGCATATTGAGATTCAAAAAGAATCTGTTTTTTAGCTTTTACAGACTTAGCTGAATCAAGCCTGTATTGCAAACTCTTGAATTTGTCGTCATTTTCAATTCCAGGAGTCCTTTTGGCAATAAGGTCAAATCCTACATTAGCATAGTAGTCAAAATCAATAGAGTCTAAAAACGGATAATCTTTTCTTTGTAAAGAGAGGTTAAATAAATCAAGCGTTTCCATATTTGTATAGTCGCTCCGGTATGAACCCAAATCATAGAGATACTCATTTTCTTTTTTTTCAATTAGCGGATTGAGCAAGTTCGTACGATAATACGCGCTTTGACTAACAAATTTTTTTTGGCCAGTTATCTCCTTTGCCCTGAACGTGATGCCATAAATTGTTACTGATTCTTTTTGAGCAAATGCCTGGTAAGAAAATAAAAAAAGGGCAATAGCAAAGACTATCTTTTTCATGTTAAGGTTTTTTAAGTGAGTTAAGGTTCTATAAAGTTTGAAAAATTTTTTGAAAATTCAAGGGGGTGTTTTGACGGTAGCGCTGATAGCGCTAAAAGATTCCCTTATTTTAAAGAAGCGCGGCTTTAAGAATTAATTCCTCATTTCTTATTTTCATACCAATAATTTTTGCACTTTCAGCGTTAACGGATTGCACTTTTTTAATCATTGCCCGCTTAACCACCAATTGCTTATGATCATACCTGAAACCTCATCCATCTGGGTGTTTAAAACCACCTCCAACGCCACCAACCGACGGCTGCAGGTACATGAGAATAATTATTCAGCCATGTACCAGTACGACAGCAATTCACCCAATCACAAAAGAGTAAAGGAAAATGATTTTGCGATCCTGACAACGAAGGAGCATGTTTTAGGAATAGCCCGTATAGCAAAAATAGAAACCAGTACAGGGAAGAAAACCATACAGCGCTGCCCCTGGTGTGATAAAACTGTTGAGCGCAGAAGAACCAAAACGCCCGAGTTCCGTTGCAATGGCGGCCATGAATTTGATTCAGCGGCTTTACGAACAGTGGATGTAACCCGGTATAGCGCCAGCTATCCCGGTTATTTTTTCCCCATACAAGAAACTATTCCTGTTTCAGTGCTAAGACGTTTTTATTTTAAGTACAATCAAAATTTATCCATCCAGCTATTAAAGCCAAAGTTTGTAGCCGCCCATTTTACAAACGCCTTTTCTTCGCTTGCCCGGAATGAAATACAAACCCTAGAAATAGTGACTACAGTAGCAGAGGATTCCGTGACTGTTTATTCTCCCAATGAAGCAGATGAAAGATATGTGATCCAGCGCCAGCTAAAAGAAAGACGCGGCCAAAAACAATTCAGGGATGCCATAATAAAACGATACGGGAGTAAATGTATGGTCACGGGCTGCAAGATTCCAGATATACTGGAAGCAGCGCATATTAATCCTTACAAAGGAGAAAAGGATAACCATCCTGCTAATGGCCTGTTGCTCCGCGCTGACATCCATACGCTTTTCGATCTTGACCTGATAGGTATTCATCCCACCAGCTTTGCTGTTTCTTTCCATAAAAGTGTACGGGACAAATTCTATATATTACTAAATAAGAAGAAACTTACCGGCATCCATAAACATCAACCTAACAAAGCTGCTTTGGAACTGAGGTGGAAAAAGTTTAATGGCAGTTCTGCTCGTTAGCTGCAAGATTGGTTTGAAGTGTAGTTAATTGCCGGTAAAGTTCCCTTGTCACCGGGCCGGGTTTTCCGTTGCCTATGGTGTTATTATCTATGTGCAGCACAGGGATTATCTTTTTCGTAGTACTGGTCAAAAAAACTTCAGTGGCATTCATGAGTTCGGGCAATGTGATATCCCTTTCTTCCACCGGCAGGTAGCCAGCGGCCAGTGACAAAACATGTTTGCGGGTGATGCCGTACAATATATTGCGGGCTGGTGTTACCAGTATATTATCCGCCGTTACGATAAATACATTGCTACGGGGAAACTCCGTGATGATATTATTGTAATGATACAACACATCATCCGCTCCTTTTTCTTTCAGCAAAGGTTGCAGCCACACGGCCACCAGGTAGTTGATGCTTTTGATATGCGGCAGTTGCCGCTGATGTTCGTAAGTGATGACCGAATATCCTTTTTCAAAATCATCCGCAGTGGCTGTCTTCGCTGGGTTGCAGGTGATGATCAGGTTGGGCGTCATGGAGTGATAACTGTCCGCGGAATAACCACCGGTGAGCATCAAGCGGATACCCGCTTCGGATAAAGATGATCGTTGCAACAATTCCTGTACAATAGCTTTTAATTCTTCCCGGTTTTTATTGATGGTCATATACAGCCCGGCGGCAGAAGCATAAAAGCGATCCAAATGATCATCCATAAACAACGGCACCCCATTGACCGTTCTGAAAAAATCAAAGACGGCATAGCCCCGCTGCAGTGAAAGATCAGCTACATGGAGCTTTGCTTCTTCGTTGCTTACAAACTGGTCGTTGAAATAAACAGCCATAGTCTTTATTGCCCGGTTTTCAGCGGGAGGGGCACCCGCTTTTTTTATCACCTGTACCCGCTTGCCTGCAACTCAAAAAGCTTTGCATAGCGGTTGCCGGCAGCCAGCAACTGGTCATGTGTTCCCAGTTCCGTTACCCTGCCATCATCAATCACCGCTATCCTGTCGGCAATACGCACCGTGGAAAAACGATGGGAGATCACAATGCCGATACGCCCTTTAAGATTTTCTTTGAGCTCGGCGAAGATGGCGGCTTCCGCTTCGGGATCGAGTGATGAAGTGGGTTCATCCAATATCCAGATATCCGCATTGCGGTACATGATGCGGGCCAATGCCAAACGCTGCCACTCTCCGCCGGAAAGATCATGACCGCCTTCAAACAATCTTCCCACTTTTGAATCGAGCCCATTGGGCATCTTGCTTACCAGCCATTCGCTGCGGCTATCCTGCAACGCTTTGATCACTTTGCTATCATCAGTGATACCATTGGGTCTTCCCATCACCACGTTCTCTCTTACAGAAAGTTCGTAACTCGCATAGTCCTGGAACAATATACCGATCCTGTTTCGAAGGGCTTCAGGATCCATTTCTTTTATATCAATACCGCTGACCCTGATGGCTCCCTGCTGCACATCATAAAAGCGGAGTAACAATTTTATCATGGTGGATTTGCCGGCGCCGTTCTCACCTACCAATGCGACCAGTTCCCCTTTGCGTATGCGCAGGCTTAACTCATGCACCGAAGGTTCCGTTCCGCCGGGATACGTAAAAGTGATGCTATCAAACTCTATTCCTTCGACAGGCGCATCAGGAATAGAAACAGGTTTTAACGGGACCGGTACCAAATGATCTATAGCGAGGAATGAAAAATAATCTTCGAGAAAAGTAGTGTGCTGGTCAACGGCTACAAAGGTGCTTGAGATCTGCCCCAGTGTACCCGATACGGAAGTAAAAGCGCCAATGACCAATACGACAGCCCCGGGATCAATGGTTCCCTGTATCCCTTTATTGGCGACAAATACATAGGCCAGCGCCAGGATAGTTCCTGTGATCAGCCCGCTTATCAACGACATGCGGCTTCCCAGGCGCGACATGATGACTCTTTGTTTGAAAAGATCATCGGACAATTTGCGGTGTCTGCCGAGCAGGTAGTCTGCCAGTACATACGCTCTTACTTCTTTTGTATTTCTCGGTTGCACCAGCAGGTCACCGAGGTATTGCCGTTCTCTTTCTTCCGGCGTTTCTTTATAATAGTATTTATAGAGCCTGGTGGTGACACGGCTTTCTAATACCAATGTAAGAATGGATGCTCCCAGCGCCAGCACTACCAGTATATAATGCAGGCTTGCGAGCAGGCCTGACATCAATACGATGGTGACAATATTGCCGGACAATCCAAGTATGGACCAGGTAAGATCGCCGGGTCTCCAGTTCACATCACGCTTGGCTCGGGCCAGCCTGTCGTGCCAGTCGGAATTATCAAAGTGGCCAAGATCAACCGTAGATGCTTTGACCAGCAAACGCCTCTCTGCTTCCAGCTCTACCCGGCGCACATAGAGGCTTCTGCCATATCCCATATAAGAACCGACCGCACGCTGCACTACAAAAGTGATCCATAGACCAATAACGATGGGAAGCACATCATTGAACGTAAGCGGGTGCACACGGGCTTCGGCAATCTTATTGACAAGCACAGCCCCTAAATACACAGATATGGGAGGCATGACGGCATTGAACATACCCAGCAACGAATAGCGGATGAGTAAACGCGGTGAAGCAGCCCAGGCAAGCGACATGGCATGCGCCAGGTTTTTTTTCACTCTCCGGAGGCGGCTTGTTTTTCCAGGAACAGTTTTTTCCATGTGTACAAGTTACGAAAGAGATAATTTCAGCGCCATGGCCGCAAACACATTCTTGCTATTTTTATACCCGGAAATATACAAGCGGGCCCGTTGAGCAAAAAACCGGTTTTTATGCAACGTATCGCCCGGCCTGGTTGTCAACCCAAAAAATCATACAATGCGTATATCTCCTGCACTTGTTGTTATTGCCTTTGCATTCATTTTTGCCGGCTGCTCCAAAGAAGATACAGCGGCTGAATCCGCCCTATACGGAACATGGGTAAAAGGCAACCAGGCCGGTGATACCCTGCGGTTCATGAGAAAAAACAATAAGTACATCATGCTGCAAAATGAATCTTTCAATGCGGGTATGCCGCACTATACGGAAAAAGAATACCGGTTCCGGAATGGCCAGCTGAGTATAAAACTTTACGCTCCCATATCCCAGGAGTTTTATCCCATTGACAGCTTTAGCTGGACACAGGTGGGTGAGGAGTTTACCATACAGGGTATCCAGTTGTTTATGTTTATGTCTTCTACGATGACCTACTTCACTTACCGGAAGTTATAAGGTTGAGCAGCAGCAAAAGGCCCATCGCAAAGGAGAGAGCCCCCATACGATAATACACCGGGGCGTGACCGGCACCTATATATCAACTAATTCTTTTTCACTGAATCATTTTCCCCCTGATAATTTCCATCAGCCCCGCCTTGTAGCTTTCGCCAACGAGGATCTCTGTCGTCACATTCTTTAATCTCAATATATTTCCTTCAATACCAGTGATGCGGGAAACGGGAATGATAAAAGATTTGTGTACGCGGATAAATTGTTTTTTGGGCAGGCGCTCTTCCAGCTCTTTCATACTGGTGTACACCAGTGTTTTTTGCCCGCCGCAATGAATGGCTACATAATTTTTCATGCTTTCGATAAAATCAATGTCAGCGAGCGTGATCTTCAGCAATTTTCCTTTTGATTCTGTTTTTACAAAAAGATAATCGTCTTCCGCAGTCTCCGCAACTTCATTTGCTGAATTGATCTGCTGCGCCGCCTTTTGAACCGCGGTTAAGAACCGTGGCAGCCTGATTGGCTTCATCAGGTAATCCACTACATACAATTCATATCCTTCCAGTGCAAATTCGCTGTAAGCCGTCGTCAGTATCACTTTACTTTTACCTTGAATGGCTTTGATAAAATCAATACCCGATAGCTCCGGCATTTGTATATCGAGAAAGACAAGGCTGATCTTTTGCTGTCCTAATAACTGCAAAGCCTCAATCGGGTTAGTAAAGCTCGCGACCAGGTGCAGGTGCGGTGTTTGCTTTATGTAATGCTCCAGGATGTCAATGGCATGCTGTTCGTCATCAACAATAATACAATTGATCATAGTTTGTGAATGTTTAATTCAGTAGTATAAAATTGGGGCTCATCCCTGACGGTGAATGTATAGCTATCGCCATAAGCAAGGTCCAGCCGTTTCCTGATATTATCCAGGCCAATGCCGGTAGATAATTGTTTGGGCCCTGATCTTTTTTTATTCCTGCAATAAAAATAAAGTTTGCCGCCTTTCACCTCCAGTTTGATATCTATCGGGTGATCCGTGTTTTTCAGGTCGCCATGCATAAATGCGTTCTCCACCAGCGTGATCAGTACAAATGGAATGATCATCGCTCCCTCCACTTTACCGCTCACTTCGAAATTTACTTTCAGTTGGTTGCTGTAGCGGAGCTGGCTTATCTTAATCACGTTGTTTACATGTTCGATCTCATCTTTTAGCGGCGCTTTGCCATCTTTCTGGTTTCCTTTGCTGAGTGCATACCGCATAATATCGCTGAGTGTAAGAATGCCTTCCGATAATTCCTCAGAATAAGGAAGCGACTTAGCGTATAAAAAATTCAATGTATTGTGCAAAAAATGCGGGTTGATCTGCGCCTTTAAAAAATTAAAATTGGCCTGGGATATCTGTGCCTCCAGTTGCAGCTTCTGTGCTTCCAGGATCCTTCTTTGTTTTATTGACTCCCTCATATACGTCAAATAAGCAAACAAAAAGCTTACTATCAGAAGCGGAAGGAACTGTGGTAGTACGGCACGGTAAACTGAAAAGGGTGATGGATGCCGGTTATGCAGCACCATAGGGAAAAAATAATACAGGATGGTATGATATGCAAGCACACTGGCTACCAGCACTCCTGATACGCTGAGAAAAGCAAAGAATTTTTTATTCCCGTTGATGAGGTGGTAAAAAAGATTAATACAAAAATAAAAACACGTCACATAATAGAAATAGTCGTGCAGGCCTCTTAACCCGCTTTCAGGATTGGCATTGGGGTCTTTTACCTTTACCACTTCCTTTTCTTCGAAATTGAAACCGTTAATTGCGGAGTAAATGAAGTAACCTGTGACAGCAATACATATAAGCCCCAGCATTATATGCCAGTACTTATATCGTGTTTTAAATTTCATTGGGCCCGGGCATCCATTGTGGTGATCATATGACCTGCTTCATTGTTTTTTGGAACCGGTATTTCTAACTCCTGTAAGCTTAAAACGCCCGGGTCACCAATTTTTGAACGAATGGCCGCTTTCATTTTTTATCTCCCTGTATTAATAAAGCATACTACCCAACCCTTTGTTTGATATGTTATTTTTTTTATACTCTCCCGGCATCTCCGCTAAACTATAAATGTATCTTTTATTCAGACGGTGCAGAATTCCTGGTTCCAAACAAAGCGTGCGGTTTTTTACTAAAATTATCATTAAATAAAAAGGTGGCAAGGGAAATGTATGCGATAAATCCAAAAATAATAAGCAATTGAATCCCGGATATTTTTTGAATAGCTTGTTTTGATTGTGCGTCACAAACTTCACCGGGGCAGTATTGAGCTTTGTCTTTATACAACAAGGAATAAACTTTACATCCCAGGCAAATGCCAAACGCCGTTTCAAACAACAGGAACACCAGGCAAAGCAGGCAGCCAATACCTGTTATGGGGCTATAGGTATTTACCACCACCAGGAAAATGAACATGATAGCGGACAAAACCAGGCCAATTGTCCAGGCAAACTTCTTTTGCCGGGCTCCCACATATTCGGGGGCCTGGTTCCTGACAATCAAACGCCCGATTATTAATGATGGAGAAAATTTAGGATTAACAAAGACCCTAATGATAAAATCAGTGAGGAATATAATGATAACATACTTTGCCAGTAAAAAATCTCCTTTAACCAGGATCAGTACTAAAGAAATGGATATAGCTAAAAATAGTATTCCTGCTGAGGCTCTTATTTCTCTTTCATTTAAAACAGGAATGGTATATCCTTCTGCCTCTTCCCCGAATTTTATTATTTTATTTCCCTTTCTCATTTTTACTTTTTTGCTCCTATATGACATCTTGCTATCTTTCTGTTTCCAGGAGCAGCGACGTTTGCAGATGTATTACCGCTGAGACGGGAGGCGGTCTGCCTCCTTACGCGCCGGCGGGTAAAAGAATTGTTCAATGATGCATTTAGCAATGACAAACAAGTAATGATGTAAGGACAATTGCCATGGAAAGAATAACGTGTTTCATAATAGACATTTTTAGTTGATAAAATATTCCGGTCCTATTGATTTGCAAATTTTAGTTTCCTATGACTCCGCCGCTTTGCTGTGTTCTTTTTAACTCGTCCTCTGCCCCGGATACACGTTGTCTTGCCGCTTTTACTCCATTATTTCCCAACCGGAAAATACAATTGAGTTTGAACTGCCGGCTTTCTCCACGGAAACCAAACACCATGGTTTGCCCGGCAAAATCCGATGTGGCCCTGAATCTCATCGTGCGAAATACATCACTCACAGAAGCTTTGACAGTAGCCTTTCCCTTGATCACCTGCCTGGATATACCCGCATCCACACTATATATAGATTTTCCTTTGAAACTTCCCTGGTAAATGGTGGGAGCATTATAGAAACCACTCAGTTCCGCTGTCCAGGTTTTCGCAAACTTCAAACTGTTCTGTGCAAAAAGATTAAAACCAAATGCATCGAGATCTACTTTGCGGCCTGCGCCAAAATCAGCTTTGTACTTTGAATAGTTAGTGCTGATGCTGGTGAACAGGCTGTACGATTTATACTGAAAGGGATAGCTCACATTGAAATTGACAATATCTTGTGTCGCTAAATTCTTTTTGGAAACAAAAGCTTTTGACTTTTCTGCTGTATCAATGATCTGCGTGAACATATCTTTTACATGGCTGTAATTAAGCGTCATGTTCAGTTTGTATTTATACGTATGCGTGATGCCAAAACTATTGGTGTATTGGGGACGAAGACTAATATTCCCTTTCATGAAAGTATATTCATCCAGTTTAAATTCAAACGGGTTCAGGTCCTGGTAAGCCGGGCGGTCAATGCGGCGGCTATAGGTCAGGCTCCATTGCTTCACCGGATTTTTATTGAAGGTGATGGCTGCACTGGGAAAAAGGTCAGTATAAGATCTTTTAAAGGAAGAGCTGCTGGCTGTATAACTGCTTCCGTTAAATTTTAAGCCATTGGAAACGCCTTCTGAAACCGTATTCTCCACACGAAGGCCCGCCTGGATCATGAACTTTTTGTATTGCCGGTTATAATTGACATAACCGGCATTGATGTTTTCTTTATAAACAAAATGATTGCTGCGGTCTTTATCGAGGTCTTCTGCAGAACCGTTCACATTGTAGCGCTGAAAATCATTATCCGTTTTTACCCATGCCGACTTTGCACCAAAGCCTAATTTTCCTTTCATGAAATTCTGCTCGTAATCCGCTTTGATAGAATTGATATTGATCTGCGCAGGTGAAAGCATGTGATAGACGGTGCTGCTCAGTTTTACCTGCCCGGATGCATCGTAATAATAATTGGGTTGAAACTGGTCACTGTTAAGATCGTAGTAGCCGCGGTCTGCATTTACTGTAAGGCTGGTTCCTTTAGGATCAGTATAATTATAGTTGAGGTTTATATTAGCATTATGTCTTTTCATGCTGTTGTGGCTTTCAGCCACCAATATGCGATCCACTGTATTTGCAGCAGCATTTGAAATATAAGTCTTGCTGTTACTGGTGGAAGCAGGATCAGCCAATATTCCATTCACCATCACACCGATCGTATTCTTTTTATTTATAAAATAGTCAGCGCCGATTTTGAAATTATGTGCCTTACGAATGTCGAGGATGGTTCCCTGCTGGTCAAAAAGACTATCCAATACCCTTCTTTTGATGTTCAAATGTTGTTCGTTGGGTGTATAGCTGAAACTGTACGTGCTGAAGATGTTGATGTTTTTGTTGCGGTAATTCAGTGAAGCGCCGGCATTGTATTTGGCATAGACAGCAATATTCCACCCGGCATTCACCGAGCCATTGGCTCCGAGTGATTTGTTCTTTTTTAATTTGATATTAATGATGCCGGCATTGCCTGCAGCGTCATATTTTGCTGAAGGATTAGTGATGAGTTCGATGGCTTCGATCTGTGAAGACTGCATACTCTTCAGGTAATTAGCCAAATCGGCGCCTGCCAAAGGGGTCGCTCTCCCATCAATATATACCTGCACTCCATTTTTTCCCGCCAGGCTGATGTTATCGTCTTTATCCAATAATACGCCCGGCGATTTGCGTAAAAGCTCGAGGGCATCAGAGCCGACTGCATTGATTGTTCCTTCTACATTCAGGATCGTTTTATCTGCTTTTACTTCCACCATTGGTTTGTTAGCTGTAACAGTTATGTTGTTCAGGTTACTGGAAATTTTAGACAGTTTTAATTCCGCCACCGTCACATCCGACCCGCCCAGCGAAAATTTTGGTGAAAATGCAGTCTTATAGCCTACAAAGCTTGCCTGCACTTTATAATTACCTTCTTTGATGCCAGAAAAACTATAGGATCCATCCGGCCTTGTAACAGCCAGTTTGATGACCGCCGAATCAGTAACTCTTATTAAACTGATGGTAGCACCGCCCAGCGCCGTTCCATTATCATCTTTAGCCAAGCCGTTTACCTGTTGTGCCTGTGTAAAGAGGGTAGTAGCAGTCAGCAGGAGTAAAAGTATTGTACGCATAATCTATTGTTTTGGGTTTAAGGCCCCAAACATAGAAAGCGGTGTAAGCGAAAAGAAAAACGTTATACCAAACAGGAGTTTAACGGGACGAAAAAGCAGATCGTTGTGACAAGCTCACAATAAGGAATATGATCAACAGCTAAAAAGGTGTAAAGAAACATTAGTTGTGGGGTAAACCTGGTACATATAAAAATACCAGGCCAGCATTTCATCTTATCGCAAACCACCGATGCCGAACTGATCGCCTGCTTTTACTGCTTTATTACCTGCAAAATCAATCTCCAGCATTTTTTCACTGGCTGCATTATTGTGAAACTCATCCTGCAGGATAGTAATTATTTTCCGCGTTTTGGTTTCAATGACTTCACCACTGGAAGGATATACATATTTGCCATCTATACTAAAGCTGATCCAGCCGGGCATATCCTGCAAGGGGATAGTGGTTAATTGCTGGTAAGGCATCGCAGCATTGAACACATGCAACCGCATATTATGTCCGTCGGCTAACCACAATTCCTTTTCATCCGGTGTGAGTGCAATGCCATGGCTTGGATTACCATGCCGTCGCACAGGGCCCGGGTTCCATCCTTTCACTTCTGTATGTGCCAGTTTCTTTCCGGTAATAAGATCGCCTACTTCAAAACCCAGCAGGCTATCTACTGTGACAAATACAAGCGTTTCCTTACCGTTGATAGTAAACGGACGAACGAAATTGGTAAAGGGACCAATCTTATTCACCAACTCCTGTTTTTTTGCATCAGCTACATATAACCAGGGCGAAGCAATGTCGCCCATATACACCTGTTGCCCGGAAGGTCCGCAGATAGTGTTATGCGCCTTTTTATGAACGTCAATTTTTTTAATGATATCACCCGTGGCGCAATCAACCACATTCCAGAAACCTTTTTCAAAAGAAGGCAGCCACATAGTTTTACCATCGGGAGAGATTGCCATACGGTCACAGCCGCCTTCAAACGTCTTTTCCCAAACCAGTTTATCAGTGGCGAGGTCTATCCGCTGCAGTGATTCGATGGTGCTTATAAAAATACTATTGAGCGCAATACTTACAGCAATACCTTTTACATTGGAGGGTGTATGATCAGGATGAAATCCTTTTGTACTGATCCGTTTAACAAAACGATGATGATCATTTATATCAAAAACAAGAATGCCATGCCCGCCATAGCCAAGATAATCACGAATGCCGGGCGTGGCTACATATAAATATCTTTTTATACCATCTGCAGAAACAAAGGTCCCTGCGGACTTATTCATAATGGCCACACGGGCTGATGTGAGCATGAAGATGGCTGCAGCGAGCAGTGAAATTAAAAGAACGGTCTTTGCCTTCATAAACGCATAATTATTTTTTAAAGGTATAATAAGATATACCGAAGGAAAAAAATATCCGCAATGGATGCCATAGTGACCAGCATGGATGTGCGGAAATAAAAGAGTAACTCTATTTTACTCTTCCTCATTTTTTCTTTTGAAACCGATTTTTTGCCTGGGTAGCTGCGGTGGGTTCAATAATTGTTTCAGGTATTTAAAGATCAGTTGTATGTCTTCATCATGGCTTGTAAGCTTTTTCTCCATCTTTTCTAATTGCAGTAATATGTCCTTGTGGGTAAGCAGCAATTCCCTCATTTTCGTAAACACTCTTATGACCTGTATGCTCACCAGGATAGCTGTTTCACTATTCAATACCGAAGAAAGCATGGCAACGCCTTGCTCAGTAAAGCAAAAAGGCGGGTGGCGCAATCCCATCTTTTCCGAATTGGAGGTCGCAAATTGCGACCTCCAGTTTTCAAGTTCTTCTGATGTCATTTCAAACATAAAGTCTTCAGGAAACCGGTCAATATTTCTTCGTACGGCTTCTTTCAATCGTTTCGTTTCAACATCATACAATCCGGCAAGGTCTCTGTCCAGCATTACTTTCTTCCCACGGATAAGATAGATTTTGTTCATCACCAGTTCGTCAGGTATCATTAATTCTTTGCTTGCTTTTGCCATTGTACTATCTTTTTAATTAGTATCGCAAATTGCGACTTCAAGATAAAACAACCCGTATTTATAAACTATACCAGAAAGTAGTAATTCGGTAGGGAGCCTTAGCAATACCCAACCCGGATGTCAACGGTTATGTGTTGCTTTGATGACCTGAATTGGAACATGGTTGGAAGAAGGTGTAAACTAGTTTTGAGGAGTGAAGAAGGGGTTTGTTCCGGCTTTCGCAGGTTGCAACAGGTATTTGTAGCTATACTGAAATAGGATTTCTTATTCACTTTGCCGCTTCATACACTTTTTTTCCTTCAAATAAAGTCCACAATACACGGGTATCTCTCATCGCTTCCGGTTGTACAGTTAATATATCCCTGTCCAGCATGATCATATCGGCTGATTTACCAGGCGCCAGGGAACCGATCTTTTTTTCCGCCATTAATGCTTTGGCTGCATTAATGGTATATGCATACAACATCGCCATGCGGGGCATGCATTGTGTACTGTCCAGCACTCCCATCGGGCCTTTTCTTGTTTCCGCATTATAAATAGCTTCAAACGGGTTGGCGCTGCTTACCGACCAGTCGCTGGCTCCGCAAATAGTGGCGCCAGCCTGCAACAGGGAACGGGCCGGGTACTGCCATTGGTAAAGAGAGGGATCAATATAAGGTTTTACAATATCAATGGTTGTCACATCACCAAATGCCCACAACAACTGGTAAGCAATTAACACATTCAATTTTCTGAAACGTTCAAAATCGGCGGGTTGTACGATCTGCAGGTGGGTGATGGTATGCGGCAGTTTATTGTTGCCATTTGTTTTCCGCACTGTTTCAAAACCATCCAGGGTTTCCGTTACCGCCCTGTCGCCAATGGCATGTACATGCACCAGCATATTTTGCTGATCGGCCACCGTGGCAAAGCGGGCAAACTTTTTCGGATCAAACATCAGCACCCCCTTTGATGGCGTGCCGGTATAGGGTAACGATAAAGCAGCGGTATGTGTGGGATGCTCTATCACTCCATCAGCAAAGATCTTAAACCCGAGAATGGATAAATTTTCCCTGTTATATTTTTCCTGTATTGTTTTTACTTTATCAATTTGTGGTTGCGGGTCAGCATCAGCATCGGCCACAATGGTGGCGGCAATATGCGCAGTTAGTTTTCCAGATTTGGCCAGGTAAGTATAGGCATCCAGGTAATCCTGTTGTGTATTGCCGGTATTACCGGCAGAAGGATCGAGCCAGGCAGTAATGCCATAATGGTTGCAATACTCCATCGCTTTTTCAGCAGCTTGATAGTAATTCACCTCCGTTGCCAGTACCGAAGCAATTTTATGGTAACCGCTTTCTGAAACAAAACCATTGGGCTCATCATCTTTCGTTATTCCATAAAATATTTTTTCTTCCGGCGCCAGCGATTGAAGAAAATTTTTATTCAGCCCTGCTCGATTCATCATAGCTGTATTGCTCCAGGCTGTATGCCCGTCTGAACCTCTCAGCACTACCGGCTGTGTTGTAAATTCACCTGCATTAAAAAGAAGGATGATGGTATCCAATGAAGACCAGGTACTGATATTGATGCCATAAATGACAAGCACATCACCTGTCATGCCTTCTTTTTTCTTCAGAACATCTTTTGCATAAGCAGCAAGCTCTTCTATGCTGAGCAGTTTATCACTGGTATTTGCTTTGGTGAGTCCGCGACCACCGCTGATGCCATGAATATGACTGTCTATAAATCCCGGCATCATGAAATTTCCCTTACCATCAATCAGCTCTGCTGCTGCGCCCACTCTTTTTTTCACTTCGGTAAAAGTGCCCACCGCAATAATTGTTTTTCCTTTAATGGCAATGGCTTCTGCAAATGGCCGCTGTATATCGGCAGTAAAAATGCGGGTATTGAAAAAAACTTTTTCCTGTGCGGCAAGCAACAGGGGCATACAAAAGGCCAGTAGCAGTTCCAGGTATTTCATTTTTGTAGTTATGATGAAAGTTAAAAAAGAAATTCCATAACAATAGTTGGAGTTTTTTAAATCAATTCCGGAATATATGCCGGTAAGATTCTGTGTTAAGAACCAAGTGATTTAAATTTTTTATTTTTGTTTTTTAGGCGGCTAAAAGCCAGCCTGTATAGAGAGTAGCTTTTTTAGTTGCTCTCTATTTTTTTGTTTAAATATTCACGGT
>JAATGJ010000066.1 GCA_015654695.1 Chitinophagales bacterium
AAGTACAAGTGTGCGACGCAACGAAGCTGATAGTAGCAATGCAGCCCGGTACAAAATAAGTTTAGAATTAAGAGTTATGAGTTTAGAGTTATTGTGGCAACTCACAATTCTGAACTCTACACTCTGAACTCAGTGATCATTCAACGGCAATCCTCTCCGTTGAAATTCTTTCCAGTTCAGGTATTCATCGCCTTTGCGGTGTACTTCCATGGTAATGCAATCATCAACGGGGCAAACGATCTTACAGAGATTGCAACCGACACATTCCTGTTCTTTTACCGTGTACGTATTGTAAGGTTTACCGTAAGCCAGGTTGATGGATTGATGCGACCCATCTTCGCAGGCAATATAACAAAGCCCGCAGTGAATACATTTATCCTGGTTGATCTTTGCAATGACATGAAAATTGATGTCAAGGTCTTCCCAATGCGTGATAGTGGGAACGGATTTGCCAATAAAATCATTGATAGTGGCAAAACCTTTTTCATCCATCCAGTTGCTCATCCCTTCGCACATATCTTCAATAATGCGGAAACCATATTTCATCGCAGCGGTACACACCTGTACGTTGGAGGCGCCCAGCAACATAAACTCCACCGCGTCCTTCCATGTGCTGATACCGCCAATGCCGGAGATCGGGACTTTATTAGTGGTATCATCCTGCGCAATAGTGGTGAGCATTTTTAATGCAATAGGTTTTACCGCCGGCCCGCAATAACCACCAAAAACAGATTTGCCTCCCACATTCGGATTGGGAACGAGTGTATCAAGGTCAATGCCCGTGACTGATTGAATGGTATTGATCAGTGACAAGGCATTAGTGCCTGCTTTGACTACTGATTTTCCTGTTGGCACCACAGAATGTACATTGGGCGTAAGCTTCGTGATGACAGGAATGGTAGCCGCTTCCATCACCCATTCCACTACCATACAGGCGATCTCGGGATCTTGCCCGACGGCTGCGCCCATTCCTCTTTCCGTCATTCCATGCGGGCAACCAAAATTCAATTCGAGTCCATGCGCCCCGGTATCTTCTACTTTTTTTATTAATTCATGCCAGCTTTTTTTATCATTATCGGCCATCAGTGAAACGATCATCGCACGATCAGGAAATAGGCGAATACATTCAGCGATCTCTTTGAGATTAATATCCAACGGGCGATCAGAGATCAGTTCAATATTATTAAAACCCATCGCTCTTGTACCATTAAAGTCCACCGCCGAATATCTTGACGATACATTCTTCACCTGCGAACCAAGTGTTTTCCAAACGACACCGCCCCAGCCGGCTTCAAAGGCACGCAGCACATTGTATTTTTTATCAGTAGGAGGGGCGCTCGCCAGCCAGAATGGGTTGGGGGATTTGATACCGAGAAAATTTGCACTGATGTCTGCCATGATTATTTATTTTATGTTACCAGCTTTGGTAATTCTGTTCAGCCTCACCTCCCTTCCTCCTCTCCAAAGGAGAGGAGGCGGTGCTGCATTACTAATCCAAACTATATAACTACCACATCCACTTCAATTCTTTACTCAGCACTTTCGGGGCCTCCGATTAAATGCAGTGTTTCCGAAAAGCGAGGGCTTGTGTATTGGCAAGCCCCCTTCAGAGCTTGTCCCGAATTATTTCGGGAGGGTTTGAGGGTTTAAATATTCCATTATCGCTTTCGCCCCATCTTTCCCTGCCTGCACGGCGTCTACTACTTCCTTACCTCCATTCACTGCATCTCCACCGGCAAAAACACCTTTGATATTAGTAGCACAATTATTATCAATTACAATCTTCCCTTTTGAATTTTTGATTTGACTGCTATTCACTAACTCTTCAAATGGTACTTGCCCTGCTGCTTTGATCACCATGTCCACATCCAATGAAAATGTTTCTCCCGTATCAACAGGGGAGCGGCGGCCACTGGCATCGGGTTCACCAAGTTTCATGATGCTGCAAATTAATTGAGATACTTTTCCATTGTCGCCTCTTACTTCTTTAGGAGCAGCCAGCCAGATGATTTCACAGCCATCTAATTTGGCGATATCCAGTTCAACCTGCGTGCAGGGTTTTTCTTTTTCTGTTCTGCGATACACCAATGTTACTTCTTTAGCCCCAAGACGTTTCGCCTGTGTAGCGGCATCAATGGCCGTCATACCCATTCCGATCACGGCTACTTTATCACCCACCGGAACAACGGGGTAACCTTTCGCCCGCAGATCATAGATAAAACTGATGGCATCTACGACTCCTTCTAACTCTTCGCCGGGAATATCCAATTGCCGGGCTACTCCCACGCCGATCCCGAGATAAACAGCATCATAATTCTTTTGCAGATCAGTCAATGAGATACCTTGCCTGCCGGCAGGCAGGTTCTTACCTAATTCCTGGTTGTACTTTATTTCAATACCACCGATAGAAGTGATGTAGTTCACTTCGTCTTCACAAAACTGCGGTGTCACTTTGTATGCAGCAATACCATAGGTCATCAGGCCGCCGCCTTTGCTTTCTTTTTCATAAATAGTTACATCAATTCCTTCTCTTGATAGCACATGGGCACAACTTAATCCTGCCGGGCCAGCGCCAACGATCGCCACTTTTTTACCTGTTGACGGTTTGCGTTGAAATAACTGCCAGTTATTTTGCATCGCTTTTTCGGTAGAATAGCGTTGCAGTTTCGCGATAGGAATCGCTTCTTCTTCCATCAGGTTATACACACAGGCGCCTTCGCATAGTTTTTCTACCGGGCAAACTTTAGAACAACCAGCACCCATGATATTCGAAACAAAAATGGTATGTGCTGAACCCTTGATATTATCTGTGGTGATCTGTTTGATAAACTTAGGGACATTAATGCCCGTCGGGCAACTTTTAGTACAGGGCGCATCATAACAAAATAAACAGCGGTTGGCTTCTACCAGCGCCGCATTATGTGTTTCAAACGGCGGGTGGATATCGCTGAAGTTTTGTTCGTATTGGTCTTTGGATAACCTGTTATTGGTAATTGCCATATTATTTTTTTGAACACGGATGACACGGATTGGATAGATAAAAACGGATTTTATCTCAGGCTATCCAACCGATCTCATCCTTGTTGTGTGCCAAACTTTTTTATCATTATCATATATCTTTCTTCTTATTTCCGGTCGTTTGCCGAAATTCAATAATAAACCTACTTCCATTTCAGTTGCTTTTAAATAATTGACAAGTTGATGTTCATTTTCTTCTGATAAACTCTCATTGGTTTTTAATTCACAAATGATAATATTTTCTACAATCATATCAGCAACATACTCGCCAACTACATTGCCTTTATAATGTACGTATATCCTTTTGTTTATTTCTGCCTTAAGACCCATTTCCGTTAACTCAATAAGTAAAGCATTCAGATACACCTTTTCAAGAAATCCATACCCCAGTGTATTGTAAACCTTGTAAAATGCTTTTATTATTTATTCTGTTATTTCTTCCTGTTTCATTATAGAATATTAAAGGCACAGCAAAGGGGTTTCTTTTTAGCGCTAAAACTGTTTAAATAATATCAGTGCAAATCCATCCAATCCGTGTCATCCGTGTTCCATTTCTACAGTTCAACTAGCTTTCCATACGTCTCAGGTCTTCTGTCCCTGAAAAATTGCCAAACATTTCTTACTTCTTCAATCATATCCAGGTTAAATTCTGAAATCAACAGTTCATCATTGTCTTCACTGGCTTGTGCGAATATTTGCCCCCTGGGATCAACGAAATAGGAAGAGCCATAGAACTTACCGAGGTTCCAGGGTTTTTCTGTCCCTACACGATTGATACAACCCATAAAGTATCCATTGGCTGCTGCATGGGCAGGTTGCTCCAGTTTCCATAAGTATTGGGAAAGGCCGGCTACAGTAGCCGAAGGATTATAAACGATCTCCGCTCCGTTCAATCCTAGTATCCTTGCTCCATCAGGGAAGTGACGGTCATAACAAATATAAACTCCAACTTTTGCATACTTGGTTTGGAAAACAGGATAGCCAAGATTGCCGGGCTTGAAGAAAAACTTTTCCCAGAAACCTGACGTATGCGGGATATGATTCTTACGATACTTTCCTAAGTAAGTTCCGTCAGCATCAATTACTGCTGCCGTGTTATATAAAACTCCTGCCTGTTCTTTTTCATACACGGGCACGATCATCACCATATTATATTTCTTAGCATATACCTGCATTCTTTCTATTGTCGGGCCGGGTACTGTTTCGGCCGATTCATACCATGCTTTATCCTGGCCGGGACAGAAGTAGGGGGTGTTGAAAATTTCCTGGAAGCAAAGTATCTGCACGCCTTTCTTGCCTGCTTCCTCTATCAGCGGGAGATGTTTCTGCACCATCGCTTCTTTAATTTCTGCAATAGTTCCTTCGCCTTCTGTTTTTGGAAGGCTCATTTGAATGAGTCCTGATTTAATAATTCTTGGCATAGTTTTCTTTTTATTTCACGCAAAGAAGCAAAGTTAGCAAAGCCGCTAAGCCTTATTGTATTCTTAGCGTTTTCTTTGCGCCTTTGCGTGGAAATTATATTTTATTATCAACTTTATTTCGTTTTATAAATTGCCCATACCCTTTTTTCAACAGGCATTTATTATCATCAATCGCTACCTGTCCTCTTAATAAAACTGTTTTCACTTTTCCCGTTACTTCCCATCCTTCATAGCCGGAGTAGTCAACATTCATGTGATGGGTTTTAGCGGAAAGAGTATGCTGCTCATCCGGGTCAAAAATTACAATATCGGCGTCACTTCCCACAGCGATGGTGCCTTTTCTTGGAAACATGCCGAATATCTTCGCCGGGTTAGTGCAAGCTACTTCTACATATTTATTCAAAGTAATTCTTCCTTTACTTACTCCTTCGCTATATAATAATTCCATCCTGTTCTCAATAGCCGGATGCCCGTTGGGTATTTTCGCGAAATCATTTTTACCCAATAATTTTTGTTCCCATTTAAAAGGACAATGATCGGTAGCTACGACCTGTACTAATCCCTGGTTAATTCCCGCCCACAAAGTCGCCTGGTCTTTTTTTTCTCTTAGCGGCGGGCTCATGACCCATTTGGCGCCTTCAAAATCTTTTTCATATAAAGATGCATCAAGGATAAGATATTGAATACAGGTTTCGACAAATACCTTTTGGTTTCTTCTGGTTGCATTACGAACCGCATTTAAAGCTCCTTCACAAGTGAGATGAACAATATAACCGGGGCAACCCGTATAAAAAGTCATATCAGTAAATCTTTCCGAGGCTTCCGCTTCGGTTATCTCAGGTTGTGATAAATAATGATAAAGAGGGGAGAGTTTGCCTTCGCCCCTGTGTTTGGCAATTAAGTAATCAATCATATCGCCATTGGTAGCATGAACATTGATCAGGCCGCCACATTTTTTTACTTCTTCCATGAGGCCGATCATCTGCCGGTCATCAATCATCAGTGCACCTTTATACGCCATGAAAGTTTTGAAAGAAGTGATCCCTTCATTTTCTACCAGGTCTCTTATTTCTTTTTTTGTAATGTCATTAAAATCGGTAACCGCCATGTGGAAACTATAATCACCCACGCAATTATTATTGCTTCTTTTTTTCCATTCTTCCAGTGCTGACCGCAATGGGCTGCCTTGTTTTTGCAAAATGAAATCAATCACCATGGTGGTACCGCCAAATAAAGCGGCCCTGGTGCCTGTTTCGTAACTATCGCTGGAATAAGTTCCCATGAACGGCATTTCCAAATGCACATGCGGGTCAATACCACCGGGGAAGACCAGTTTGCCTGCTGCGTCAATTACCCTGCCGGCCTCTAGCTTAAGATTTTTGCCGATTGCTCTTACTGTTTCACCTTCCGTGAATATATCGGCGACATAATCGTCAGTGGCTGTTATGATCCTTCCATTTTTAATTAAAATACTCATATTTTATTGTTTAGAACAGGGATATGACGGATCAGTTGGATTTACACTCATAAATCCGCAGGCACCCGTTTTACCTGTGTAATCCGAGTTCTGTATTTGTTCATTAATAAATAATAAATTACTCCGCTTATAAAAAAGCCGACGAACCAGGCATAGTTATATAAATTCGATATCCAGGCAGGGAATGTATTTCCTGAAATTAACTTTACCTGTAATAAAAACCCGGGTACATTGGGAAGTATGCCCACTACTAAAGCGATAATTGCTTTTGAATTGAAACCATTTGCAAAATAGTATTGTCCTGTATGCCGGTATAATTCTTCCACCGCCAATTCTTTTTTGCGGATGAAATAATAATCAGCGATCATAATGCCCCCGATCGGCCCCAGCAAACTGGAATAAGCAATCAGCCAGGTAAAAATATAACCGTTCGGATCGGCCATCAGTTTCCAGGGGAAGATCAGCACGCCAATGATTCCCGTAATATAACCACCCAATTTAAAATTTATTTTTTGTGGTGCAAGGTTGGAGAAATCATTGGCGGGGCTTACAATGTTTGCAGCAATATTCGTCGCCAGGGTGGAGATGATGATGCCGATCATGGCAAAAGTTACCATTAATTTACTATCAAAGTTGCCGGCCAGTTTTACAGGGTCCCATTGCGGACTGCCATAAATAATAGCGGACGCTGAAGTGACAACTACTCCAACAAATGCAAACAATGTCATGGAAGGCGGTAATCCAATCGCCTGCCCTTTGATATGTGCTTCCTGGCTTTTTGAATACCGTGTGAAATCAGGGATATTTAATGAAAGGGTTGCCCAGAAACCAACAACAGCCGTTAATGCAGGGAAGAAGAATTTGAAGAAGGATGATGAATCGGTAAATTTTGAAGGTTCACTCAATATCGGTCCTAAACCCTTTGCGGCCATCACAGCCCAGCAGAACAATGCAATAGCGGCGATGGGCAAAAAAATCGCTTTAAATACCAGGAGCTTCCGGATACTTTCCACTCCTTTATAAATGATGAACATGTTCAGCAGCCAGAAAAGGGCAAAGCATACCAATGGTAAGGCTTGTGGAAAAAGTGTTGTGGTATTGATCTCTTCCAGCGATGGATTCCATGCACGTATGAGGTGATACAATGATTCCCCGCCGATCCATGTTTGAATGCCAAACCATCCGCAGGCGACAATGGCACGTAGCATGGCAGGGATATTTGCTCCTTTTGTTCCAAAGCTTGCTCTTGCAAATACCGGGAAGGGAATTCCATATTTTGCGCCGGCATGTCCATTTAATAACATAGGAACTAAAACAATGGCATTGCCCAGGAATATCGTGAGTACAGCCTGCCACCAACTCATGCCATTATTGATCATAGAGCTGGCCATAGTATAGGTAGGAATACAGAGGCTCATGCTGATCCATAAGGCAGCATAATTCCATGTGCCCCATGTTCGTTTGGATAAGGGAACAGGAGCGAGGTCTTCGTTGATGAGGGAGGAGGCAGGTATAGTTTGGTTTTCGATCATATTTTTTGGAACAGGGATGACACGGATTGGATGGATTTACACAGATTTAATTAATAATTGAAAAAATCTGTTCATACATTATACCTGTGTAGTCCGGATAGTGTGCCATGTGTTTTTATCGTTGTCAAATATTTTTCTTCTTAGTTCTGGCTTTTTACCGAAATTCAAAAGCAGACCAACTTCTATAGCTGTCGCCTTTAAATAATTGACTAATTGATTTTCATTATCCTCCCCTAAACTTTCGCTACCGCCAGGTCTGCTGAATAATCTCCAACTACATGTTCCTCGTAATATACAAATACTTTCTTTTGCCTGTCAACTCTGAATCCCATTTTAGCCAGCTCAATATACATTGCATTCTCATACACTTTTTCCAGGAAGCCATACCCAGGTGTATTATACACTTTATAAAAAGCTTTTATAATTTGTTCAGTTATTTCCTGGTGTTTCATGTGTTATTTTTTGAACAAGAATTTAAGGGATAAAACCGGGAAGCAAAAATCCGTGAAAATCCCCAATCCGTGTCATCCGTGTTCTATCTCTCTATCTGCAATTTTAATGGCTTCACTGATAATCGCCAGCCCTTCATCAATTTGTTCTTTCGTCACACAGAGCGGAGGCGCTATAAAAATATAACTCCATCTTACAAACGTGTACATCCCAAGGTCTTTGATCTTCGCCGCTACTTTATTCATGATGGTCATTTCATCGGGCTTCGCATTAAATGGAGCCATGGGTTCTTTAGTCGTTCTGTTTTTTACCAATTCAATACAACCCAATAGACCTGTAGTTCTGAAATCACCAATGCTGGGATGTTTTTGTTTTAATAATTCAACTTGCTGCTCGACATACTTGCCCATCGCTGCTGCATTAGCTATTAAATTATCATCTTCATATATCTTCAGCATTTCCAAAGCTGCGGCGCAACTGACAGGATGAGCAGAGTAGGTGAGGCCCAGTGCCAAAACAGTATCATCATATTTGGCCGCTATTTTACCCGATACCATCAAACAGCCAAAAGGAAGATAACCGGAAGTAAGCCCTTTGGCCATGGCGATCATATCCGGTATGATACCATGATTCTCAAAACCAAACCATTTGCCTGTCCGCCCAAAGCCGCTCATTACCTCATCCATTATTAAGAGGATGCCATATTTGTTACAGATTTCTCTTACAGCTTTTAAATAACCAACGGGATATTGTAAACAACCGGATGAACCTGATTCACCTTCCAGTAAAATAGCGGCAATATTATTTGGCCCTTCATAAGCGATCATTCTTTCCAGGCTTGCTACAGATTCTTTTAGCAGGTTTTCTTCGCCGTATTCCCAGCGATATAAATAGGGAAGATCGAAATGAACAAAGTTCGGTGACTGTTGTGCATCCATCGGCAACCGGCGCGGATCACCGCTGGCTGACATAGCTCCATACGAAGCGCCATGATAAGATTGATAGCGGCTTAATATTTTATGCCTTCCTGTATATAACCTCGCCAGCTTGATACCGTTCTCAATAGATGTTGCGCCACATAAAGTAAAGAAGGCTTTATTCAGATCACCGGGACATATCTCTGCCAGTTTCTTTCCCAGTTCACCACGAACTTTAGTCACACAGGAGGGCGTGACATAACTTACCTCCTGCATTTGCCTTACCACTGCTTCCGTGACTCTTTGGTTACCATGACCGATATTTACATTCATCAATCCTGATGAAAAGTCAATATAGCGTTTGCCGTCGTAATCGTAGAGGTAAACGCCTTCGCCATATTTCACAGCGATAGGATTATGGCCTTTTTGTTTGCTCCAGGAGAATAGGGTGTAGTCAAGATTGTTCTGGATGATTGCGGCCCCCCCACTCCCCGAAGGGGGGATTTCAGACTCCGATACTTTAGTAATTGTTTTTGTACTCATAAATTATTTTATTTAAAACCAATTCTTTTCCTGTTATCCCAGGTTTTCTGTTCAGCCTTGTCGTCTAATAGGTTTTCTATGGCGTTATAAATCTGATTTAATTGCGCGTCATGTCCCCCTATATGAAGTTTTAATTCTTTAATCTGTTCTGCTAATTTGGAATAGTCTAAGATATGTTTTCTGAGCTGTATGAAAGTTTTTACTATGACGATACTCATTTTTACAGCCCTTTCACTTTTCAAAATATTTGCCAGCATGGCTACGCCATGCTCTGTAAAAGCATAGGGAGTGATATTAATGTTCCTTTTCTTTTGTGATGCGGTCACAAATTGTGACCGCATATTCAACCATTCTTTTTTCGTTAGCCGAAAGATAAATTCCCCGGGAAACCTGTCTATATTTCTCTTTACTGCCTGGTTGAGAGCTTTAGTTGTTACTTCATACAAAACAGCCAGGTCAAAGTCCAGCATTACTTTCTGATCACGAATGACATAAATTTTACTGATGATGGTTTCATCAGGGATGAATTTGACTATTTTATTTTTTGTCCCTGGCATTAATTGTTAAAACATTTTTTATGCGGTCACAATTTGTGACCGCATCGGTTTTCAATCCGGCATTCATGATAAATTATAATTTTCTGACTACATATACAATAACACCTATTATGAGTAAAAGAGGTATTGCCATTTTCCCGATCATATATCCAATTGATTCTGCATTTGACCCAAATTGTTGTTCTTTTATTGCAGTTGCATCGAAATGTACACTTTGGACAAACTGATCAATCTCACGTATTCCATAACCTGACAATGAGTTGTCAAGCGTAGCTGCTTGTAAGGCATACATTTTGTCATTAACAAGAAAAATGTAATTAACTGCTATAGGGATAATCTCGTTTTGGCAAAAAAGTTTTTTACAGGGGATGTTATCAATTACAGTATCTACAATCAAACAATTCAACCCTTTTTCAGACATTGCTTTTAAAGCTCCTTTTGCCATTTCTGTAAGAGCTTTTTCCCAGGATACTGAATTATTAACATTGATATTTGTTTCATTAGGCGTAATTGACAAAGCAAGTGTTGAATTTTTAGTTTGGGTTTGGAAAATTCTAAATCTCCTGCCTTTTTTATCTTTTTCAAAAGTTGTGTCGGTCTGAGATACATTGCCCGGTAAAGAAATGGTCAGATTTTCATCAATTTTCATTTTCTTCCAGACAGTATCTTGAGAAAATGAATTTGTGGCAGATATTAAAGCTAATATGTAAAACACTTTTTTCACAAAGTATATAGATAAAATTCTAACTCATCCCATTCACCCCCGCTTCCGGGTTCCACTTCGTGGTACTCTTCTTCAGCTTCGTTTTCATCTTGAGTAAATTCTTTTTCTTCATTCGCCATCCTTCCTGTTAAATCCAATCATTCTTCTTTTTTGCTGTGGCGGGTTTAGCAATTGTTTCAATGCCTCAAATATCATTGCAATATCCTGCTTATTTTCTTTGACATCTTTTTCCAACATTTCCAATTTTGGCAACATGTCTTTATTGTTGATAAGCAATTCTTTCATTTTGGTAAACACACGGATAATCTGGATGTGTACCTGTATTGCAACAGGACTATTTAACACCCCGGAGAGCATTGAAACACCCTGTTCCGTAAACGCAAAAGGAAACTTCCGGACTCCGCCCCAACTTGAAGTCACAAATTGTGACTTCAAGTTTTCAAATTCCCTTTTTGCTAATTGAAACAGGAAATCTTTTGGAAACCGTTCAATATTTCTTCTGACCGCCTGGTTCAGAACTTTAGTCTCCACTCCATACAGTTCAGCAAGATCTTTATCCAGCATTACTTTTTGGCCACGAATGAAATAAATCCTGTTGATTATTGATTCATCAGGTAAATAAAGTATTTTCTTATTTGTTGATTTAGCCATGCTCTTTACTTGAATCTTGATGTCACAATTTGTGACTTCAAGATTTTTTAACTCATCCAATTCACTCCCGCCTCCGGATTCCATTTCGTCGTACTCTTCTTCAGCTTTGTCCAGAATTCAATCGAACTCTTTCCCGTAATATCACCCACACCAAACTTACTTTCATTCCAGCCACCAAAGGAGAATGGTTCTCTTGGTACGGGCACACCCACATTTACACCAATCATACCAGCGCTGGCACGGTCAATGATGTAACGGGCCATACCGCCATTTTGTGTAAAGACTGATGCGGCATTGCCGTAAGGATTGGCATTTTCAATGGCTAATGCTTCATCCACCGTGTTAGTACGCATGATGCTGATAACGGGCCCGAAGATTTCTTCTGTCGCTACACTCATCTCCGGCTTTACAAAATCTATCACAGTGGGGCCAACATAGGTTCCCTTTTCTTTTCCTTTTACTTTCGTATTACGTCCGTCCACCAGGATCTTCGCTCCCTGTTGCTCGGCTTCGGTTATATATTTTTCAATTCGTTCCTGTGATTCTTTACTGATAACAGCGCCTAAGTTTTCTCCCGGAACGATCTTCCTCGCCTCTTCACATATCTTGTCAATAATGCTGTCAACATTCCCTACGCCGATCATCGCGCTGGCTGCCATACAACGTTGCCCGGCGCAACCACTCATGGATGCAGCCACATTTTGCGCTGTCATGCCAGGAATAGCGTCGGGCAAAACCATTAAATGATTCTTTGCTCCGCCAAGCGCCAGGCATCTTTTATAATTAGAAGTGGCCCGCTGGTAAACGATCTTCGCTACTTTGGTAGAACCAACAAACGAAACAGCTTCAATACCGGGATGATCGCATATTGCTGTTACAATTTCACTGTCGCCATGAACGATATTAAAAACACCATCCGGCAAACCGGCTTCTTTTAAAAGCATAGCTAAACGTCCGCAACTCAACGGAACTTTCTCCGATGGTTTGATGATCATACAATTTCCCAGCGCAATAGCATTGGGTAGTGTCCAGTTGGGAACCATACTCGGGAAGTTGAAAGGAACAATAGATGCCACTACACCCAATGCTACATGTTCTGTTCTGCATTCAACTCCTTTACTTACTTCCAGCACTTCACCTGTTACTAATTGTGGGAGGGAACAGGCGAATTCGGTCAATTCAATACTTTTTTCAACTTCCGCGACTGCTTCACCATAGGTCTTGCCATTTTCTTCCTGTACCAGGTCGGCGAGTTCTTTCAAATGTTTTTCCAGCAAATATTTATAGCGGAAGAAAACCTGTACTCTTTCTTTAATGGGTGTTTTGCTCCAGGCGGGGAAAGCTTTTTTGGCGGCTTTTACGGCAGTATCCAGATCTTTGGCCGTTGACATAGGTACTTCTGAGAGTAAGTTGCCATCTACCGGGGAAATAACAGGAAGGCTGTGATCAGTGCCTGCATCAACAAAGATTCCGTTAATATAATTTTGGACTTTAGGGTATTTCATAAGTTTTTAGGTTATTCTGTAAAAAGAAAGGCAAACATCAACTATAAATATAAATAAATTAAACAGTTTTGCAAGCTAAACCCATTTCGTTTTTATGACACCCGAACGCCAGGAAAGATTGACTAAGGTATTGAATAAAAGACAGGATGATATTACTGTCGTACTTGAAAATGTTTTTGACCCGCATAATATTTCCGCCGTGATGCGTACCTGCGATGCCGTGGGTGTGCAGGACATTTATATTCTTAATACGAAAATACCACGACATAAAAAATGGGGCGCTAAAAGTTCATCCAGCGCCGCCAAATGGTTAACGATTCACCAGTTTGAAAATGCAGAAGATTGTTTTTCATCATTGAGAAAACGCTATTCAACCATTTTAACGACGCATTTGAGCAGCGATGCTGTAGATTTATATGCTGTTGATCTGACCAAAAGCATTGCATTGGTTTTTGGAAATGAACATTCGGGAGTAAGTGAAGAGATAAGAAATATGGCCGATGGTAATTTCATCATACCACAGGCAGGTATCATCCGATCGCTGAACATTAGTGTCGCCTGTGCCGTTACGATGTATGAAGCATTCCGTCAAAAAACAAACGCGGGTCATTACAACCAGCAAAAGCTGGGCGACGTTCATTATAACGAATTGTTTAAAGAATGGAGTTTTGGTCCGGCTAAAGAAGAACAGGATTCTAAATAATCGTTAATGAAGAAAATATTTTCAATAGTACTCTTTTTTGTTTTAACCTCTGATCTTTCCGCACAGCAGGTAAAAAAGGTTAAGATCACAGAACTGGAGAAAACAATTGCAGAAAGCAAAACACCTTTGATCGTAAACTTCTGGGCTACTTTCTGTATTCCCTGTATTGAAGAGATACCCTATTTTCAAAAACTGGTAAAGAAACATGAAAAGGATAGCATAAAACTGTTACTGGTCAGTCTTGACCTGCAGGAAGATTATACAAAGGTGAAACCCTTTGCCGCAAAAAGAAAATTCACAGCCCCTATTGCCTGGCTGGATGAAACGAATGCGGATTACTTTTGTCCGAAAATAGATAGTTCATGGTCGGGTGCTATACCCGCCACGCTTTTTATTAATAATAAAAAAGGGTACAGAAAGTTTTACGAAGAGCAGATACCGGAAGCAAAGCTGGAAAAAGAGATCATGGCTATACTTGGGGAAAATTAAGCCGCTTCTTCCTGCTCCTGATCCTGGTTGGCTTTTGCCAGTAAATACAAAAAATAAATTCCCGCCCCAAGGCTGACGACGGCCAGGATGATACCAATTACACTTTGGGACTGGATGGCTTTGGCTATGGAAAATCCTACCAATGCCATAAAAGAAAGAATGACGATTCGGTTGATGAATGCGCGGGGAATCATAAGCCGGGGTTTTAGTTTAAGAAATGGAGTGTTGGCAAAAATGGGATGCCACGATTTTTGATTTCCATAAACTTGGTATAAAAAAATCCAGTCCAGTTTGAGGCCTACCGGGTATTCACATCTTAAATTTATTTTTTTGCACACGGATGACACTGATTAGACGGATTTTTTGGGGATTTATATAGTATAAAGTATAAAATGGTCTTATAAAAGACTATTTGTTTATACAGATGAACACAGATTATCCTGCTTCGCAGAATTTGGATGCAATATTTCTGCAAATTTTCCAAAATAGCAACTCTTCTTTCTGCGAAGCAGAAAGAAATCCGTGTTTATCCGTTTAATTCGTGTCATCCGTGTGCTTGTATTACTTGTGGGCACACAGTAAGTCTGAGGCAGTACCGGATAGTCTGAAAGGAATATTGAGAGAGGGTTATTAATTCCGCCTTTTAATGCCACAGCCAACAGAACGGGTCTCTTTGGTGGAAACATCTTTTCCGCCTGTTAGTTCATCCATAGCAATAGACAGGTGTTTACGGGTTACTTCATCAGGACCATTGGAGTTGTCGTCAATAGCGCCATGGTAAACCAGTTTGCCTGATTTGTCGAATAAAAATACCTCAGGGGTTCTTACCGCGCCGAAAGCATCGGCCATGACAGAATTTTCATCCACTACATAATTCCAGTTGTATCCTAGTTTGCCCGCATACGCTTTCATATCGCTGTAGGAATCGCCTTTTTCCCGGTACGCTTCGTTTGAATTGAGCAGGATCACCCCGATTTTTTTATCCAGCGCTTTTTTACATGATTCAACTGTTCTTGATTCGTATTTATGAACAACAGGGCAGGTGTTGCAACTAAACATTACTAGCAGGCCATTTTCTTTCATGGCATCTTTGAAGGATACTTCCTTGCCGGAAATATCTTTCATTTTTACTTCTGATTTGGGAAGAGATGATCCAATGGGCAGGGGGTCGTTGATTGGGCTTACTGCCATTATTGCCATAGCGGCAATGGGTAAAGCTGCAAGGAGTATGTTTTTCATATTCAAAGTTTTTAGGTTTCCTCTCAAAGTTCAGAAAAAATCAAACAGGATGGTTGCCGCCGGCAAGATTTTTCTTCCTTTCATCCACCTCGTGTTTTAAGGAATTGATACTTACGTTGAGTTCAAATCCTATCAGCAATACGAGGGAATTAAAATAGATCAACAGCATGATTATTAGTACAGTGCTGATAGAGCCGTATAATTCATTGTAATTAGAAAAGTTGCTCACATAGTAGGAAAAGCCTGCGGTAAAAACGATCATCAGGAAGGTAGCCAATATAGAACCGGGACTGATGATCTTCCATTTTTTATGAACAGCCGGGGCATAACGGTAGATAAAGGAAATGGAAAAAAAGAAAAGCAATATGACGACGAGCCAGCGGAAGTCATTAATGATGGCAATCAGCAATTTGCTTTTTACCCCAAACCAGCGCAACACCTCTCCCTGCATGATCAGGGCACTGATACACAGGAAGAAAATAATAAAAATGATAAAGGTCAGGCGGAGCGCTACCCATCGCTTGTGCAGGTCGTTTCTTTTGGTAAACCCGATGTATTGTTTGTCAAAGGAACGCATGATTCCGAGTATGGCGTTGGAAGAGAAAAGCATGGCCAGGAAAAAACCGGTAGAAAGAAGGCCGCTTCTTGGTTTGAGAAGAATGTCCCTGAGAAAATTGATTAACCCGGCATTATTTTTCTCGCCCGGTACCACATCTTTTATTAATAAAAACAATTGAGCGATAAAATCCTTTGAAATAGGTAAATAGGGTAGTAAGGTAAAAAGAAAGATGACAGCAGGAGGGATGGTCATGGTGAAATTGAAGGCGATAGCCGAAGCCCGTTCGGTGAACCCTGTTTTTTTCGCCTGTAAAAAGAAAAAACGGATGACATCAAAAAGCGGTATGCCCTGGAAACCCGGAAGAAATATTTTTTTGCTTTTCCTGATCAGGAAACTGACGGGGGCGGAAACAATGATTCTTCGTCTTATGCGTGTGAGCAGGTGCATGAAGATTATTTGATATTGCGTTTGTTGAGTTCTGCCTGGTACAACCGTGCATATTTCATGTGATCTTCATAATTAGTAGTAAAAATATGCGTACCGCTAAAATCGCTATTGGCAACAAAGTACAAATAATCTGTTTTAGGGGAATTTAATACTGCATCAATGGTGATTGTTTGCGGCGTACATATTGGTCCAGGGGGCAGCCCTTTATTGATATAAGTATTGTAGGGTGAAATAGTTTCTTTATGAATATTCAGCACTCTTTTCAGCGCGAAATTTTTCAATGCAAACTTTAGGGTGGGGTCGGCCTGCAGTGGCATCCCTTTGTTAATGCGGTTGAGATATACACTGGCGATATTGGGCATGTCACTAACAGCATTGGTTTCTTCATCAATAATAGAAGCCAGGGTAGAAACCTCAATGGGTGTAATATGGAGACTATCCGCTTTTTGTTTCCGTTCCGGTGTCCAGAAAACTTTCCAGGCGGTATAGAATTGCTGGAATATTTTTCCTGCTGTGGTATTCCATTTAAGCGTATAGGTGAATGGCATTGCCACCGCCATCGCTGTATTGGTATCTAATCCGTAAGGCCGTAATGAATCCGGGCTATTTAAAAAATTAATCATCTGCAGCGAATCACATTCAAAGGCAGCGCCTGTTCTTTTGGCCAGCACTTCCCTGATACGTATTTTGGTAATGGAAAAATTCACCGCCGACTGCTGCCCGTTTTTCAGCATACGAACAAGACTCATAATGCTCATTCCATCTTTTAGCTGGTACCGGCCGGGTTTTATATTTTCGTATCCAACAATTTTTGAGACCAGGTTAAGCCATGTACTCCCACCGATAAATTCATTTTTTACCAATTCATCCTGCACATCATGATAAGCAGCGCCGGTTTTGATATAGAGGTAACTGTCTTTTTTTGCGGAAACGGCGGCTCCAAAAATTTTCCATGCAAAGAAACCAGCAAGGAGAATAATAATGGCAACAACGCTGAGTATGATTTTCTTTTTCATAGTTATTGATAACAAAATAAACAAAAAACCCTGTCGGCAACGACAGGGAATATAAATTTATAATAAGCTTGTTATTTAATTATTTGGAACCGGGGCAGGAGGCGTTGTTTGCAGCGGAACTGTGGTATTAGGGTTTGGTACTGCCTGTTGCTGGGCAGGAACAGTAGCATCTGTAGCATTCGTATTGCTGGGGCTGGCGACAGTAGCACTACCTGAAGGGATAAAAAACGTAGAGGCCAGGCATAAAACTCCGATCACAGCGGCAAATATCCAGGTGCCTTTTTCCAGTACATCGGTTGTCTGTTTTACGCCCATAAACTGGTTGCTGATACCGGCAAAACTTCCTGCCAGGCCGCCACCTTTTGGGTTTTGTACCAATACGATAAAACCCAGAACTACAGAGGCTAAAATGATAAGGATAACAAATAAAATAGTCATATCAACTCAGTTTCTTTAATGCTTCAATTTTCGATGCAAAATAAGCTGTTTTCAGGGGATCGAGCAAACTTAATTTGCGGTATATCTCCTCCGCTTTGGCATTGTTGCCCTGTTTTTCCCACACCTCGGCCATAGCTTCTGTTATCACATGCCTTTCCGCCAGTGAATGTTCGGCCATTTGTTCCACTTTCTTTTCTACGCTGGCCTCTGCGGCAGTTGGAGTTTCTGATACGGGTATCCGCTTCATCGTCTTTAGCCAATCTGTAAAACTTTTTAATTGCTGGCCAAATTGATCTTTCGGTTTTTGCTCTTCTTTAAATTTAATTCCCAGTGAAGCGAAATAATCAACAGTATGGTAAGGTTCAAATACCAGTCTTGCATCCGGGTCGAGTGGCTCTATCTTTAGCTGTGGTATTGCCATAGCGGGTTCTGTTTCGGCTGGTTCTGGCTGTTCTTCATTTATGGGTATAAACGGTTCGGCTTCCCGTTGTTCTGCCAGCTCTTCAATTGTTGCAACAGCAGTTTCGGCTTCGGTTTCTATTCCCGCTTCTTCATTGATTGATACTGCTAAGGTTTCTATTTCTTCCATTTCATTCAATCCGGGCTCAACTGTTGTTCCTGGTTGCTCCTGCGCCACGGGTTCTTCAATTTCCGGTTCAGCTATTCGTTCCGTTTGATTGGAAATATCCAAAACAGGTTCTGTCCAACTCGTAGTTATCTCTTGTACTGAATTTACTTCAACAGGTGTTTCTTTTGCCAGGGGTGGATTATTGGCGATGATCCCCTGTGTGCCGGCGTCATTTAATAAATGATGCAGCCATAAGCGATTTTGAAAATAAAGGGAAGTTTTTTGAACCTGTTCTTCATATAACGAAGAACCGCCTGCCTGTATTTTTTTTGCTAATAATAACTGGCCGGGTCCAAACCAGGGATATTGATGCGTCATTTGCCGTATTTCATCCGCACTGCATTCATCCAGGGGTTTTTTAAAAACAGATATGGCCAGTTGATCCATGGCGGTATTCATGGCTGCAAGTTAAAATAATACGGTAAAAAACTACGATAGTCTTTTAATTTTGATGGTGTATCAACTTACCAGTTGGAAAAAATGCGGTTGAAGATATCATCCGTCAGGCCGCGAATCATTTCCGTTAATAAACCTGCCTCTGCCTGTTGCAGGGTTTGGCTGGCGGGAAAATCGAAATTCCGGCTTACATCATATTCATCCATCTGGCCATCTTTTAGCCTGTTAAGTACTATATGCACGGCCACGTTGATCCTGTTGGTACTGGTTTGCTGATTGGAGATCCCTGAAGTGCTGAATGAATAATCAGTGATGGTGGCATTGATCTCCCAGTCCGCATCGTCGCCATTTGTTTGTTTCAGCCTTGTCTGGCTTACTATTTTCTGGCGCAGTTTATCTGTAAGCTGCGGGCTTAACTGCGGGTTAATGTAAGTTGCCCTGTTCTCAATGAAATTTACTTTGACTGTTTTAATGGAGTCAGGAACAGTGGCCTCATTAAACTTGTAAATATTACAGCCCGTATTTGTAAAGGCTGCTACTACCAGCAGGATTGGTACAAAAAGAATGGATATTTTTTTTATTGCGGTCATGTGTAATGCTATTGGGCTTTTGTTTCGCACTCTTGTACTTTCTGTTCTTTATTCGGCCTCATCCTCTTATCCTTCTCCAAAGGAGAAGGACGGTGCTGCATCTCTTTAATAAACTTCATATCTACCACATCATCTTTAGTTCTTTACTCAGCACTTTCGAATCGGTTGATAATAAGCCATATTCATGAGAACTTAGACTTATATCGGGCTATTGAACATCTCCTTTTCCAAATCAATAATAAATCTCCAAAAATTAAGATTCTAAAGCCCCTCCTTTGGAGGGGTTTGGGGAGGCTTCACTCTTCAATATCATACTCTTTCAATTTCCTGTACAGCGTTCTTTCACTTATTCCAAGATCCAGCGATGCATCTTTTCTTTTCCCCCTGTGTTTTTTCAGCGCTTTTATGATGAGTTCTTTTTCCTTATCCATGATGTTGAGGCTTTCCTCTACTTCCACATGATCATGTATATCGTTATTCATAATAACGGGCTGCATAGATGGTGTCGCAGGTTGCTGCATCAGTACGGGTTGCATATTTATATTATCACTTTTCAGTTCTTTCAAATCATTGATAAAAGACGGGTTTTGCGAAACCATGTTAGGATTTTGCAATACTTCCAGAAACATACGTTTCAGTTCTGTTACATCTTTCTTCATGTCGAAGAAAAGTTTGTACAGGATCTCGCGTTCATTGGAAAAATCCTGCGGCGAACCATTTGGATGCGCCAATACCGGCAACCGGTTACTGGAGTATGGCTGCAGGAACCTGGATAATACTTTGGCCGTTATATTTTTATCCTGGGAAAGAACTGATATTTGTTCTGCAATATTCTTTAATTCCCTCACATTGCCCGGCCATGGATAATTTATTAACAGTTGTTTTGCTTCATCATCCAGTTGTACGGAAGCTGTTTTGTATTTATCAGCGAAGTCTGCTGCGAACTTGCGGAAAAGAATATGAATATCTTCCTGGCGGTCATGCAATGCAGGCACGCGAATAGGCACTGTGCTCAACCTGTAATACAGATCTTCCCGGAACTTACCCTGCTGTACTAATTGCAGCAGGTCTTTATTGGTGGCAGCAATCACTCTTACATCTGTCTTTTGCACTTTGGAAGAACCGACACGGATATATTCCCCGGCCTCCAGTACTCGAAGCAATCTTGCCTGTGTACCAAGCGGTAGTTCACCAATTTCATCTAAGAAAATAGTCCCGCCATTGACTGTTTCAAAATATCCTTTTCTTGAATCAACAGCGCCGGTGAAAGAACCTTTTTCATGGCCGAATAATTCCGAATCAATTGTTCCTTCCGGTATGGCGCCGCAGTTAACGGCGATAAACGGGTTATGTTTGCGGTTGGAAAGGGAATGAATGATAATGGAAAATGCTTCTTTACCCACACCACTTTCACCCATGATCAGCACGGTAAGATCAGTAGCCGCCACCTGAACGGCGACCTGCAATGCATAGTTTAGAGCAGGGGAGTTGCCAATGATACCGAAGCGGTTTTTTATTGATTGAATGTCCATATAATATTCACTGCTGTTCGCCAACAATTTTTAATAAAGCGAGTACTTCTGCTTTCAGTAAAGAAAGATTTTTTTGAATTACAATAAACAAATCCACGGCTCTTACAATGTCGTAATCGTGGACAATAATATGGCGTAGTCCTTTTATCTTATTTTTATCAGTAATAATAATCGAAGGATCAATTTTATCTGCCTGAAATACAGCTTCGCCTATTATTGCAAACCTCCGGCACAACGCATCGAATAACATCTGGTTATTTTCAATATCGGCCGGGCTGCTTACATTCAGGGTATAATTCTCAATATCCTCAATGGAAAGCCGCACATCTTCAAGATATTTTGCTATACTATGCTTCATAAATCTTTTGCCTGTCTTCCATAACCGATTTAAGAAAATATTTATTTCTTATGCCTTTTTCAGCAATAAGATCAACCTTTTTACCTGTAATTTCTTCCAGTTTAAATAACAGATCAAAATAATCATAGTGGCCGGATGGTAAACCATTTTCTCCGGTAAACATAGTGTAGAGAAAATCCAGGTCACTTTCTTTTTTATAATCGCCGCCTCTTGAACCAGAGCCAAAAACATAAAGGCTCTTGACCTGCATTTTTTTGCAGGTCTCTATTATTTTATCAAGGTTGCTTTTTATCTCGGGTGCCATAATGGTTTAAACTATTTTTCCAAGTAATGTTCCCTGCGTACAGCCCGTTGCGTTTACCATAACATAATCGCCTTTCTTTAGTTCATAATTCCCCTTTGGAAAAACGAATACTTTATTATGCGAACTTCTTCCCATCCAGTCAGCATCGCTTTTTTTGCTTTCACCTTCTATGAGTATTTTAAATGTCCTGCCAAGGTCTTTTTGATTGCTTGCCAGTGATAACCTGTTTTGCATATCCACTATTTCCTGCAGCCTTCTTTTTTTTATATCAAGTGTTATATCATCTTTGTATCTTCTTTCCGCCAGTGTGCCCGGTCTTTCGCTGTAGAAAAACATATAACTGTAATCATACTGGCTGTATTCCATGATGCTGAGTGTATCCTGGTGATCTTTTTCTTCCTCAGTACAAAAACCGGCAATGATATCTGAACTGATGCCACAGTCCGGCATTATTTCCCGGATACGGTCCACTTTGGCCATATACCATTCCCGGGTATAAGTCCTGTTCATCAGTTGTAAAACTCTTGTTGAGCCGCTTTGCACAGGCAGGTGAATGTATTTGCAAATGTTCTCATACTTTGCCATGGTATGCAACACTTCATCTGTAATGTCTTTCGGATGAGACGTGGAGAAGCGGACTCTCATATCCGGTGAAATTTTTGCTACTGACTCCAGCAATGCCGCGAATGTTACAGTAGCCCTTGTGGCTCCATTTTCACCAGGTGGAGGAGTATAATAATAGCTATCTACGTTTTGCCCCAGCAAAGTGACTTCTTTATATCCTTGTTCCAGCAGGTCTTTACATTCATTGATAATACTTTCCGCATCGCGGCTTCTTTCTCTTCCTCTCGTAAAAGGTACGACGCAGAATGAACACATATTATTACATCCACGCATAATGCTAACGAATGCGGAGATGCCATTACTGTTTAACCGGACCGGGGAAATGTCTGAGTAAGTTTCATCACGGCTTAATAGAACGTTGACCGCTTTCTGGCCTGTTTCAGCTTCTTCTACCAGCAGGGGCAAAGAACGATAGGCATCGGGGTCTACTACCATATCCACTAATTTCTCTTCTTCTAAAAAATTAGACTCTAATCTCTCCGCCATACAGCCTAATACGCCGACCAATGTACCGGGCTTTCTTTTTTTGAGTTTCCGGAATTCGGTTAACCGCTTACGGACGGTTTGTTCCGCCTTTTCCCGGATGGAACAGGTATTGAGGAATATCAGGTCAGCGTCTTCCACATTCCTTGTCGCCCCGAACCCTTCTTTATTTAATATAGAGGCCACTACTTCGCTGTCAGCAAAGTTCATCTGGCAGCCATAGCTCTCAATATAGAAACGTTTTTTATAAACGTTAGGATCGTTGGCAAAAGGGGCAAAAGCCTCGCCCTGCCTTGTTTCGTCCTGCACTTTATCTGTCACGTAATCAAGCATTCAATAATCAGTTTGTCCCGAAAAATACCGGGAGGCAAATATACCCAAATCCCGGAAGATTGTGACAGGATGACAGGAAAGTATGAGGGACTGGCCAGAATCGGGTGGAAACGATTACAGGGTTTGCCCTTGGCGCAAAAGAATGCCTCAGGTTATTCTAACGGTTTGAAAATATATTTTTCGTTGTATTCGATTTCGAATTTTTTTAAGAATTGCCTGTATTCATCAAGGAATGTTATTTTTTTATGATGGGCTTCCTGGTTCTCAATATATGTCGCTACCTGGGGAATTTGCGATTTGGAATAGGAAAAAGCGCCATATCCTTCCTGCCAGCGAAACAAAGAATGCGTGAGCTTTTGGTTATTTATCCATTCTGAGGAAATCCCCTTTGACTATTTGCATCATATCTGATAATGATTGAGCTACCCGCAATCCAACAAACAGGTGCAAATGATCGGGCATAGTATTTATGGCGATCATTTTGTGTTTATGGTGTTGAACGATGCCGGTTATATATTGGTGCAGCCGTTCTTTCCATTCTTTTGTAATCTGTGCTTTTCGGTATTTGACAGCAAAAATGCAATGGATATTTATTTGAGTGTAGGTGTTTGACATTGGTTAAGGTTTTATTCAATTAATTGTTTTGCCTCTACGAGGCAAGTTTCATCATTTCGTTATTATTCTACTAACCTGTTGTCTCTATGGGCAATGTTATTAAGTTAAGCTCCGTTAGGAGCTTCGTGTTTATAGTTATGCATTATTTAAGTAATCGCCAAGCTCCGTAGGAGCCACGTAAACGACGCGGCTCCTACGGAGCCGAAGACCTATATACCAATATTTCTATAAACACGATGCCCCGATGGGGCAAAGCCTCTTAACTTAATGACATTGCTCTATGGGACAGGGAACAGACTGTCAATAATATAGAGCATAGTTCTGTTTAATTGCTTTCATAAAGTTTTTTTCAGCTCCGTAGGAGCAAAAGGTGGTAGCTATAATCAATGAGGTGGATTTTGTTGCCCGTAGGTCAAAACATCTTAGGTTGCTAATTAAGAGAGCGGAAGACCGGACTCGAACCGGCTACCTACAGCTTGGGAAGCTGTCGCTCTACCAGGTGAGCTACTTCCGCTTTTGTATCCCAATAACTATCGGTACTAATTTACGAAACAGATTTTGAAAAGGATATTTTTTTGCTCAGCCAGCTATCTTTAACAGGAATGATCCATTTACTTTCCAATTCCTCTTTTGTCTGGACAAGATTATTAAAATACAAAGTATCACTATTAATAAATCCATTGTCAACCGCATACTGCAATTGCGACATGGGGAGCAACTGAATTTTATCTTTTACGATAAATGCCAATGTTGTCCTGTCAAACATATTTACACTAAACTTTTGTTCTATATCTTTTATCAGCCTGACTGAACTATCGGTACTGCATCCGCTGACGCCGGTTGCTGTTTCATCTGCAATAAGAACGATGAACTGTCCAAAGAACAAATAGGCAGATCCTTTTACAGGCGTGCCATGGCTTTTCCATTGCAGGGTAAACTCTGTTAACAGCTCATCAATTTCCAGCGCCTCATCCAGGGTAAACAGGCGATTGCATTGATATACCCATACCCGGGAGCCACTATGAAAACTACCGTCAAGAAGGTATTTATATTCCCAATTCATGCAGCTAAATTACGTCAGAAAAAAACATCGGATGACTGATACCCAAAAACAAGATGAAACGTCCCCGCTGGCTCACTGGATTTACTCCCGTGATGAATGGAGAAGGTTTATCCGCTGGCAGAAACTGAAGAAAGGTTTAGTACATTATCTTATTCATTTTTTTTCATTGGGAAAGAAAGTCCCCACGCCGGAAGTCAGGATCACGGCGGAACAAGTATGGGTGGGAGGAGCTTACCGGCAATTCAGGAGCGATGATCATCAATTGAAAAAAATTGATATACGCAGTGAAGGGAAAATGAATGTGATGGAAATTACCTATGTATGGAAAGGAAGCAAGGCGCCGGGATTCTCTGAGATACGCATCCTCGTACCTAAAGGAAAATTACGGGAAGCCATCAGCGTGCAGGACCGCCTTCAAAAAAACTGAACCATCAGGGTCTTATTTTTTTATTCATTATAGACCCCTACCGCCTTTAATCCATTGATTGTGCTATTAACTCGGCTACGTCCATCACTTTGACGCTATCTTCTTTCTCTGCCAACTTAACACCGTCTGTCATCATGGTATTACAGAAGGGACAGGCTGAAGCGATCACTTCCGCTCCTGTGCCCATCGCTTCAGCACTGCGGTCAATATTGATCCGGCTTGTTCCTTTTTCTTCTTCTTTAAACATTTGCGCACCACCTGCTCCGCAGCATAACCCATTGCTCCGGCAACGTTTCATTTCTACCAGTTCTGCATCCAATGCTTCCAATACTTTTCGCGGTGCTTCGTAGATGCCATTGGCACGACCCAGGTAACAGCTATCATGGTACGTAATACGTTTGCCTTTGAACGAGCCGCCTTCTTTCAGTTTTATTTTTCCTTCATCCATCAGTTGCTGCAGGAATGTCGTATGATGAATGACCTCGTAAGTGCCGCCGAGTTGCGGATATTCATTTTTAATGGTATTAAAACAATGCGGGCAGGCGGTTACTATTTTTTTAATACCGTAGTTATTCAGCACCTGTATATTCTGGTACGCCATCATCTGGAACATGAATTCATTACCTGCACGGCGAACAGGGTCACCCGTACACATTTCTTCTTTTCCCAATATGGCGTAATTGATATTTAATTTATTCAATATGGTGACAAATGCTTTGGTGATCTTTTGCGCCCGCTGATCAAAACTGCCGGCACAGCCCACCCAGAATAATACTTCCGGGCTTTTTCCATCGGCAAATAATTCAGCTACGGTGGGGACGTTCATGCAATGAAATTTATATCAAATCTAAGAAAGGACTTTAAGATATATAAATGTATTTGGGATGCGTTATTTTATACAATCAGCCATCGTTCTTCCGGGATGAACAGTTGTCCTTTGAAACTAAATGACAATTGATACCTGTACTGGCGATCTTTGCTTTATTTTTGCGAACCTGTAATGCGGATAAAAAAAATTTTTCAAAAGATGACCAATTGGGAACTATGGAATTTCTATGTTCTTTATTTTCCTATCAGCCCGGTATGGTTCTGGTATTGTTTACGAAGCAGGTCTTTCTGGTTTTTCAGTTCATCTAATCCAAGTATTGCATTCGGCGGTTTTCATGGAGAAGGGAAAAAAGAAATGTATGATCAGTTGCCTCCCCACCTGGTACCCCGCACCATTTATATCATGCACGACTGGTCTTTTGAAGAAGTAAAGAAAAAGATCACTGAAGCGGGTTTCAGGTATCCTTTTATTGTAAAGCCCGACATTGGTATGAAGGGCATCTTATTCCGTAAGATAGACAGCGAAGACCAATTGCATAAATACCATGAAAAAGTACCTGTTGAATATATCGTGCAGGATCTTGTGGAAATGCCGGTGGAAGTGAGTGTATTTTATTACCGTTACCCGGCGGAGCAAAAAGGAGTTGTCAGCGGTTTTATCCATAAAGAATTATTACAGGTAAAAGGGGATGGTAAACTGACATTAAAACAACTGGTAGAAAAACATCCCCGTGCTAAATTCCGTATGGAAGAAATGGAGCATCGTCACGGGCATCGCTTCGACAGGATATTGCATGAAGAAGAAATATTTTATTTATCGTATGCAGGTAACCATAACCGCGGGGCGCATTTTACCAACCTGCACAAAGAAATAGATGAGGATATTCATACAGTATTTGATAAGCTTAGTCATTATAACGGTAAATTTTTTTATGGACGTTATGATATTAAAACAAATTCTATCGAAGACCTGAAGCAGGGAAAGAATTTTTTAATTCTTGAGTTCAACGGATCAGGCGCTGAGCCTAATCATATCTACGATTGCAACATGGGTCTGTGGAAAGCGTATGGTATTTTACTACAGCACTGGAAAGCGCTTTACCGCATCAGCCGTTACAATCATAAGAACGGTACGCCCTACTGGTCATTCAAAAAGGGGATGAGATTTCTCCGGGAAGCGGATAAGCATTTTAAATTACTGGAGAAGTTTGATTGAGTGGAGCATGGGGTCAGAGGTCAGAAGTATGAGGGGCTACTTAATTTAAATGACTCTTCTTTCAGACCTCCGGCTTCTGACCTCTTTCTTCGTATTTTCGTTGTATGCTGTATTTGCGAAAGATCTTTTTTACAGGCATGCTTGTCAGTTTTCTCGGATCATTACCCCTTGGAACACTGAATGTGGCTGCCATGCAGATATCTATCTCGGATGGTGTAGTGGCTGCCATTTTATTTTCACTTGGTTCATTGCTGGCTGAAGTAATATATGTACGGCTTTCGCTGGTAGCTATGGACTGGATCAGGAAACAGGAAAAGATATTCAGGATATTAGAATGGGTTACACTGGCTATCGTGTTAGCCCTGGCTGTTTCCAGTTTTTATGCTGCTTTACATCCATCGGTAGAAAAGAATGTTATATTAGACAGCCAGTTACCTAAATTCTTTCTTGGTTTTATTATGAGCGCTGTTAACCCGGTGCAGATACCCTTCTGGTTTGGATGGAGTACGGTATTGTTTACCAAAAAAATATTGCTGCCACGCAAGGATCATTATAATGCGTATATCGTTGGGATTGGCCTGGGGACACTTTTCGGAAATTGTGTTTTTATTTTTGGGGGCCTGCTGATCGCCAACAGTATTAACAACAACCAGCATATACTGAACTGGGTCATTGGGGGCATTTTTGCTGTTACGGCTTTAATACAAATATGGAAAATGGTAAGAAAGAAAAATACGGTTCATCAACTGGAACACCCGGAGGAAGTAACACAAGGGATGGAGGATACGATCATTGAGCTGGCGGAACATGAAAAAAAGAAATAAGTCATATTCTGTTTGAATAATATAAAAAATCATTATGGCCATCAAAGATGCATTTATCGCGGAATTAAAACACGAAGCCTCATTAACAAAGAAGATGCTGGAAAGAGTACCCATGGATAAGAAAGACTGGAAGCCGCATGAAAAATCCATGACTATCGGCAGGGTGGCCACCCATTTGGCTGAAAATATAAGATGGATAGCCGACATCCGGCATATTGATGATTTTGATTTTATGAAGAACTACAATTTCAAACCACATACGGCCACCACGCAGGAAGAATTGCAGCAGATATTTCAAACCCATCTTGACAATGCTATCAATGATTTGTCGGCAATGAGCGATGAGGATTTTAATAATAACTGGACTGTAAGAAGGGGAGAGCAGGTAATGTTCAGCACTCCAAAGAAAGTAGCTATACGCGGATGGGCGTTTAGTCATCATATCCATCATCGTGGCCAGTTATCAGTTTATTTACGTTTGCTGGATGTGCCGGTTCCGGGTATGTATGGGCCAAGTGCTGATGAAAGATGATCTAATCTACAATGAACAGCTTACAGCCCGCTGAAGTCGAACTTTGGTGGGCTTCATTATTATCGCCTACAAAATACGTCATACCTGCGGTTAGTTGCATGATCCGCCCATCTTCCAGTTTAGTTTCCATTTCGCCTTCGATGCAGTGAAGAACATGGCCTTTTTTACACCAATGACCGGCTTTGTACCCCGGTGAATATTCCACCATTCTCACACGTATATCATTCATCATTTTTATTTGCCAGTAGGCAATACCTGTTTCGCCCTGGTGCTCTTCCTTAGGTATGGAAGACCAGTCAAGTGTTTGAAAAGAAAAAGATGCGATATTCATTTTGTCTTTTTTATATTAATGCGTTCCGATAGTTTCCACATCAGGGATGCCTTTCAACTGTAGCCCGATATGTTTATGGTGCGCCTTAACTTTAAATTCGTTGATCACTTCTATCACGTCATAGTCAATATAGACGCTATGGCTGCCGTCTATATCTACCATTGAATAGTCGGGTATCTTTTCCAGTTCATCTTTTAGTTTTTTCTTATTGATAAAACTGACATTGATCGCCAGCCGGAAATAATAATGACGAATCTGCCCTTCATTTTTCGTGTCAAGTATAAAGCCCGCCCTGTACGTATTCTTAAAAATAAAATAAGCGGAATAAGCGACACCAATGACAACGCCGATCAAAAGATCAGTAAATAGAATGGCAATGACCGTTACGATAAATGGTATAAACTGTTCTCTTCCCAGTTTATACACCGAACGGATCATCTTGGGTTTAGCAAGATTATAGCCGGTTCGTACCAGGATGACCGCCAGTACACAGTAAGGGACCAGGTTCCGTATGAACGCAGCAAAGAAGATGAATCAAAAAAGCCAAAGGCCATGAAATATACCTGATAACCTCGTTCTTGCGCCTGCCTCTGCATTGGCGGAGCTGCGGACGATCACTGCCGTGATGGGCAAGCCACCGAGTAAGCCGCTGATGAAATTACCGGTTCCCTGTGCTACCAGTTCACGGTTTTGTGGTGTAATACGGTTATAAGGATCTATTTTATCCACCGCTTCAATGCTTAATAATGTTTCAAGCGAAGCCACAATGCAAATGACCACAGCGGTTTTCCAGATAGCCACATTGGAAAAAAGAGATTGAAACCCGGGCAATTTAATTTCTGCAAACAGGTCGGACGATACATTCACAAATTGCGAGGGCTTTAAAGCAAGAACGGGTATATAATGCTTAAATAATAAAGCCATCAGTACACCAAACACTACAACAATAAAAGAAGTGGGCAGGAAGGAAAGTTTTTTGGCAACAGTTCCTTTCCAGATAATGAGCAGGCCCAGGGATAGTGCAGCAATGATAACCGCCCCGGCCGAACTATTATTGTAGATATTTTTTATGTGTCCGAATGAATGATCAGGTGAAAGAACATTAAATAATTCTTTTGTCCAGAAACCAGCTTTATCATAACCCAGTAATAAAGGGATCTGTTTGGAAATAAGAATAATGCCTATAGCGGCGAGCATTCCTTTGATCACAGTGGAAGGAATGAAATGGGTAAACCCACCTAATTTAAAAATACCCAGCAATACCTGGATAAGCCCCGCTATAGTTACTGACAGAAAAAATAGTTCAATACTTCCCATACCTGTAATAGCCGATGCACAGATGGCGGTAAGGCCCGCTGCCGGCCCGCTGACACTGATATGCGATTTGCTGATAAACCCAACCACAAGCCCGGCGACTATGCCGGCCATCAAACCGGAATAAAGGGGAGCATTGGATGCTAAAGAAATACCGAGACAAAGTGGCAATGCTACAAAGAATACCGTGATACTGGCTTTGAAGTCATGTTTCAGAAAGGAGAGAAAGTAAAAGCGGGTTTTCCGGTTGATAATACTCATGATCAATTGCTGCCATGCCCTTAAGCATACCAGTGCGGCGAATGTACAAATCTCTTTACTGATTATCTATGATTTGAAATAACGGGCCCTGGTTTCAAACTTCTTCCACCCATTTATCCCTTTCATCAGGCGAGAACTTCCAGGGAGCGAAATTATTCTCTACGTTGCTGAACCTGGCATTCCATTCCTGCGGGGCATTGCTTTCTTCCATTACCAGGTAGCGGCGCAATTGTAAAATAATATCGAGAGGATTGATGCTGACAGGGCATTCCTGCACACAGGCATTGCAGGTAGTGCAGGCCCTTAATTCTTCCACAGAAATATAATCATGCAACAAGCTCTTTCCATCGTTGATTAAACTTTCATTACTCCCCTTTAAGGGTCGGAGGTTCTTCTTTCCCACTTCTTCCATACGGTCCCTTGTATCCATCATGATCTTACGGGGTGATAATAGTTTGCCGGTGATATTGGCGGGGCAGGCGGCGGAGCATCTGCCACATTCTGTACAACTATAAGCATCGAGTAAATTCTTCCAGCTCAGATCCTGTATATCTTTTGCGCCGAATTTTTTGGGTGGTTCGGCTTCACCAGCAGGAACCATTTCAGGTTGCATGGCATATAGCACTTCTTTCTGAACTGAAGGCATGTTTTCCATTTCACCCATGGGTTCCAGTCTTGCATAATACGCATTGGGAAAGGCCAGAAGGATATGAAGATGTTTGGAATAAGGAAGATAATTTAGGAAAGCGAAAATGCCAACGATATGCAGCCACCAGCATGATCTTTCCAGTATTTGCAGGCCTTCATTGCTTATGCCATTCAAAACAGGATGCAGGTGCTGTGATAAGATAAAATTACCTGTCGGATGTGCCGCATAATGTTCAACGCCCCTTGTTTGCAGCAGCGTATCACTGGCATTGAGGAAAAGGAACAATGACATCAGTACGATCTCTGTGATCAGTATATAGTTCGCATCGCTGCGGGGCCAGCCATCCAGGTCGTGGCTGATGAAACGTTTGAGTTTGATAGCATTCCTGCGTATCAGAAAGATAGCACAGGCCGCCAATACTAAAAAAGCGAGGATCTCAAACGAATTAATGAGAAAGGTATATAACGATCCTAAGGATGCGGCAAACAAACGATGGGTGCCGGCTATTCCATCCAATACAATTTCCAGTACTTCTATATTAATGATAATAAACCCTGCATACACAAAGAAGTGCATGACAGCCACCAGGGGGTTACGGAACATTTTCTTTTGCCCAAAAGCCAGCAGCAATACATTTTTCCAGCGCAGCCCGGAATTGTTATTGAGGTTCTCATCTCTGCCCAGGTTGATATTGCGGATGATCTCTTTTGTTTTTTTTGCAAAAAGCAGGATAGCAATACCACTGGTAAGAATGAAAAGGATCTGTTGTGCAAGCTGCATATCAAAAATTGATACTGCTAAGATAAGCGTTTTGCTTTCTTTGCCCGCCGCGGACTTAATACTTCTAAAGCCTGTAAAAGTTTCTTATTTTCGAAAAATAATCATCATTACAAATGCCGGGAAAGAAATATATACTTGATGAGCCAGTGGCCGGGAAGAAATTAAGACGCATGGCGCTGGAGATAATAGAAAATAATGCTGACGAACAGCAGATCATCCTGGCGGGTATCCGGGAAAGCGGGAGTGTGGTAGCAAAATGTATGCAGCAATACCTTTCTGAAATAAGTGACCTTACAACGGAAGTTATCAGTATTTCATTAGATAAAAAGGAGCCCAAAGAAGTAACGCTGAGTAAGGAAATGGATTTTACAAATAAAGTGATCATACTGGTGGATGATGTAGCGAATAGCGGTAAAACTCTGTTGTATGCGTTAAAACCTTTTCTTGATTACCAGGCTAAAAAAATACAAATGCTGGTGCTGGTAGAACGCAGTCATAATAATTTTCCAGTTCGACCGGATTATGTCGGGCTTTCTATTTCCACCACCCTGCAGGAACATATCTATGTAGAGGTAAGCGGTGATAAAGTGCTGGGGGCGTATTTGAAATAATTATAGTTATTCAGGTTTGAAAGAGGTCACTAATATCATGGGAGAAAACACAGTAATTGAAACCTTTAAAACTTCCTTAATAGTTAACATTTGGATGCAAAGAAATAGTTTCATAGGTTATCTGATAGCGGGCATTATTGCCGTTTTGGCACACTTCAGTTTAATACAGTTTTTTGAATTATTGCTTGGGGTCTTTTTATTTATAGGAATAGCGTTATTGGGCTTTGTAGGAATTTATGCACATATACTATACTATTTTCGTTTTGAGAGAAACAGGAAGGTAGAACTATATACAGATAGGATAGTAACACGCAAGAATGATCAAATAGTGCAGCAGATGTTTAAAAATGAAATCACCAGAATAATATTGTGCGATAACATAAGATCATCTGGCATTACTTCATGGTCGACATATGCGGATAGTTATTATTATTTGATTGTTATTGGCAAAAATCAGGAGAGGATCATTCTTACCTGCCTTTTGAATATCAGCTTGAAGAAGAAGATTGATGTGTGGTATGGTCAGGAAATTGAACATAAGTATCAGTTTTTCCCCTTCCCCCGGTTATCCTGAGAATGCTGAATAAATAAAAAGAAGATGGCAATTCCTTCTTTGCCGGCAGTCCTTTCCTTTTCTCAGGCGATATGTAAGATGGCCTTGTGTGTAGCTATGTGGCACTCACCGTACTACGAACCAAAGCAAAATATTCTGTAATTTACCGGATACCTGTCAAAAGAAAGATTGCAGAACCGGATGGTGTTTATCATGCCAAATCATGTACATGCGTTGTTAGCATCCAGGAATACCGGTCAATCAATTAATACAATAGCAGGCGATGGGAAAAGGTTTATCGCGTATGAAATAATCAAACGGTTAGAAGAACAACAAGGAAATAAATTATTGCACCACCTATACTTATCTGTAGAAACTAAAGACCGGAAAAGAAATAAGAAGCATGAAGTGTGGGAAGATTCATTATTGATTTGACGAAATCAGTGGTGGATTGACGGCGAGTCCGGCCGCCAGATTTATTTTGTTGGTAGTGCGTGCTGGCCGAGACATCGCCTGTGAAAGGATTATATTGGACACTCGTTTGGGAAGAAAGGAACATATCTATGTAGAAGTAAGCGGTGATAAAGTGCTGGGGGCGTATTTGAAATAATTATAGTTGATTGGGAAGCTGGTCAGGTACAAATAGCTTTTTATAAATAAGCCCTATTAATGAGAAATAGTTATGTAATTTTATTAGGCATGTTGCTAATGGCAAATGGCTGCGGCTCCAAAAAGGCAATCAAGTTTGAACAAAAAAAATGGAATGAAACCATCAACCGCTCTAGCCCATCACCTAACAGAGAGAGGATGTTAAATGATCTATTGGAAAATCACAAACTTGTTGGCCTAACTTGCAATGAGTTAATATCGCTACTGGGAGATCCTAATTGGAATGATAGTGCATCACTCACCTACAAAATCGTAGTCGATTTTAGGGGAGATATTGATCCGGTGTATACAAAAAGTTTAGAATTTTATTTTTCAAAAGATTCTGTCATAACTGCTTTTGATATTATTGAGTTAGCCAATTAGGGTAAAAGAAATCGGTCTCCTTCCCCTTGCCTTTAAAAACACACGCCAGCAGAATACAACCACTGCAATGAATGAGGAAAAGAAACTGATCATTAATGCAGTCCTTGTATTGCCCTAAAATGGCTTCTTGCCTTGCTTTGCAAGACAGAGAACCCCTTTACGGTTACATGCTGTCATGGTTTTTGCTGCGGTCAGTCGCCTTCATCCGGTGCTCACAGTCCGTATAGGATATTCGTTTCGCTCATACTTACCTGAAATAGATCATTCGCCACTCATCCCAATTATACTTACAGGCTGGCTCTTTTTTCAGAATTTGAAAGAGAAATTACCGGTCATGCCTGCTCAACTGAATATTTTTCTGCTGCTTTTCGGCGCATTACAGGGTTTATTATTATCACTTTTCCTGGTTAAGAAAAAATTACACCGTAACGGTTATGTTTTTCTGCTGCTGTATTTCGGTGTAATGCTGTTGCAGATCACACTAAAAGTAATGAGTAAATCATGGCTATGGGAATACTGGCATTTCCTTTACAGCATTTCTTACTTTCTGCCACTCCTGTATGGCCCGCTTATCTTTCTTTTTACCCGTCAGTTATTATTGAATAAGAAAAATGACGTAAAATATCTGCTGCATTTTTTGCCTTTTGCTTTCTTGTCTCTTTATTTATTGATGACAAGTATGTACCCGTTGTCCCATCAATGGATAAGCTTTTTTTACAGCAGGGATACCGGGTTAACCATACAGATACTCAGCTTGCTTTTCTATCACATGCTTGCACTGCAATGCTGGAAACATCATAAACTTTCATTGAAAAATCATTATTCTGAAACACAGCAATTACAGGCAAGCTGGATCAGGCAATTCATCATTGTTTCATTGATTGTTTGTACCGTAATTGCCGCCGCCATTTACCTTCTTTATATCCATTATCCGCGGGGCGCTGAATACCGCTATGGCTTTGCTGCGTTGACTATTTTTATTTACTGGGTAAGTTATACTGCATTGACACAACCATCTGTTTTTTCTGTTATAAAAGGACAGGTAAAGCCGGAAGATACCGTCATTCCTTTTCCACCAAAACTGGAAATACATCGTCCGGTAAAAAAATATTCCAATTCAGGTTTAAGCCAGGACGAAATATCAGCTATTTGCATAGCGCTTCAAAAAGTAATGGAAGAACAAAAGCCTTACCTGGATTCAGCGCTTACGATCAATGACCTGGCTGCTTTGGTAAAATGTAACCGGCATAGCCTTTCACAGGCGCTCAATGACTCTTTAAAGCAATCTTTTTATGATTATATAAATCATTACCGGGTGGAGGAGGCAAAACAACTATTGCTTGAACCCGCAAATGGGGGCTTTAAGATCGCTTCTATCGCTTATGATGCCGGTTTCAACTCGTTATCAACTTTTAATGACGTATTTAAAAAACTAACCGGGCTCACTCCCACCCAATTTAAAAAGCAAGTACAGGAAGAACCCCGGCAACAAAGGGGCTGATCAGTTTTTAAAGAAGCGGTTTTCGAAAAATCGTTCATTTACTTTTAACAAAACAGGGTACAAATGATTGCCGGACTTATCGGTTCGGCAGGAATGGGGCAGTGAGTTGACTTACTTTAACTCAATAACCCAACTGCCATGTTCCGTAATTTTATTTTGATTACTCTCTACAATTTTCGACGCCAGGAACTTTTTTCTTTTTGCTTCGCGGCAAGTTTTGCAAAAACATTTTTTGAAATATTTTCCTTATTCATTGATGATAAGGTGGATGATCGTTTAAGTAAACCATTTAAAGTTCCTTTGTCAATAACTGCTTTTTTTACCGGGGGAAGAAAACGGCAGTTGAAGTATATACAGTTGACCGATACTGCCATTCATACAAATTCTCCTGTAGTGCAAACTGGTTTTCTCAAATTTGAAATATAGTCTCAGGGTGTTTCAGACCTGGATACTTTCAACATTTACTTAAAACTACTTGCACAATGAAATCATTATTTTTTTCTGTTATTATGTTCTTGTTCATGGTATCTGTTTCCTTTTCACAGATCATGCCATTGACACTTGAACCGGACGGGGGTAATAAAAAAGCAGGCATATCCGAACAAATCGGTATCGTGAAAATAGCCATTGCTTACAGCCGCCCCGGTGTAAAAGGACGTGAGGGAAAGATATGGGGTACTCCTGTCGCTCATTATGGATTCGCTGACCAGGGCCATGGCACCAGTTACGCTGCGCCATGGAGAGCCGGTGCTAATGAAAACACAACGATGTCATTTTCTCATCCTGTAAGAATAGAAGGAAAAGATATTCCGGCAGGTGTTTATGGTTTCTTTATCGCATTGGGAGAAACAGAAAGCACATTGATCTTTTCCAAAGTGAACAATTCATGGGGAAGTTTTTATTATGATTCCACCGAAGATGCATTGCGGGTAAGAGTGAAAAATGAAATACTGGATAAAAGCGTGGAATGGCTGAAGTATGAGTTTACTGACGAAACCCCGAATTCCGCCGTCATTGCCCTAACATGGGAAAAACGAAGGATACCTTTCAAAATAGAAGCGGATGTACAAAAACTACAGATAGCTTCTTTTAAAAGCGAGTTGAAAACTACAAGACCATTTTATGATTTTATGTCGGCTGCCAATTATTGTGTCAGGAACAATATTGAACTGGAACAGGCATTGGCATGGATAGACAGGGGCATCTATTTCCGTATCATGGGGGTAAAGAATTTTCAAACACTAAGCACCAAAGCCGCTGTTTTATTAAAAATGAACAGGATTGATGAAGCAAAAAAAATAATGGAAGAAGCTATCCCTTTTGGCACAGTACAAGAGGTACATTTTTATGCAAGAACATTGCTGAATCAAAAACAAGTGCAGGAAGCAGTGAAAGTATTTAAAATGAATTATGAAAAATTCCCCAATGTATATACAACCAATGTTGGATTAGGAAGAGCTTATTCGGCTACCGGCGATTTTAAAAAAGCGCTGGTATATATTAAAGCGGCTTTGCGGCTGGCGCCGGATGAAGGAAATAAATCCAGTGTATCCGCTATGATAAAAAAGCTGGAAGGAGGCACAGATATCAATCAATGAACCAGGCGGGGAAAATGAGGAAAAGTTAAAATAAAGAGTAAAAAAAATTTATTCAATGAGAGCGATTATCAAAATTTCAATAGCAGTAAGCCTGCTTATGTTGTTTAGCTGCCAAACAAAAAAAGCTGTTGAAATAGATTACATGGGCCAGGAGCCTCCCGGATTGAAGGCGGAACTTTTTGCACCGGGAATCATAAGCACCCATTTAAACGAACATAGTTCGCTTGCTTTTTCCCCGGATGGAACGGTAGTACTCTGGGCTGTAATGGACAGCAATTACAAAGGCCGCCTGTTTGAAATGAAATATGCAAATGGAGCATGGTCAAAACCATCAAGCCCATCCTTTGCGGATACAACTACTGATGACTACTGTCCTTCTTTTTTAGTGGATGGCAATAAATTAATATTCAGTTCACGCAGAAAGGCGATGGGCTATCCTGAAGGCAGGGGCAACAGGATATGGTCGGTAGAGAGGATGGCTGATGGCTGGGGCACCCCTTCACCCTTTGATACAACAGTTTCAAAGGCGCAGGAATTTTCACATTCCATAGCTAAAAACGGGACATTGTATTTTTCATCCGCGCTTGACGGTGGAACGAATTTGGATATCTGCATGGCAGAAAAGACAAATGCCGGCTATGCAAAACCAGTTTTGCTTCCGGAAGGCATCAATGCTATGGGTTATGAAGACGGGCCTTATATAGCCCCCGATGAAGATTTCTTGATTTTCGAGTCAACACGGCCTGGAGGAATCGACGGCAGTCATGATCTGTATATTTCTTTTAAAAATAAAAAGGGGGATTGGGGGATGCCGGTAAACATGGGGTCTAAAATTAATTCCGGAAGTATGGAGAGATTTCCCCGTTTATCGCCCGATGGCAAATACTTGTTCTTCGGCAGTAACAGGGATCAGTCTGCAGGAAAAAAAGGTTTTGACATTTACTGGATTGATGCGAAGGTGATAGATGAACTGAGAAATGATGCAACAGCTAAAACGGCAATTGACTAAAACAGCAACGCAGCATAAGACCCCAAAAACAACACCGGAATTACCGGAATCGCTTCCGGATCTGTCGGTTCGGTAGGAGCAGCGTCTTCAACTGTCTATTTTTAAAATAAAAGGCATTGCTATGCGACTATTGTGTTCTATTGTTTTAATTCTCTTTTTTGCAACAACCGTTTTTTCACAGCCAAATCCCCGTCATTTGGAAGAAGTAGCCTATGATAAAATAAGAAACAGGCTGATCCTTTTCGGAGGGGCGGAACTTGTTAACGGACGACCGGAAGAACCATCCATGGTATATGAATGGGATGGAACAAACTGGAAACGATTGGAATCACCAGGTCCGCAAGGGCGCAGGGGACATGGATGGATATATGATGAAAACAGAAAAGAAACAATATTGATAGGAGGAGTAACTGAAGGGAAAGTACTGAAAGACTCAGTGGTGTTTGATGTATGGAGCTGGAATGGCAGTAGTTGGAAATTGCATACTACTAATTGTCCTGTAAAAGAACCAGAAACTGTTTATGATCCGGTGAACAAAAGAATACTGGTGTACGGTGATGCCAATAATAAGACAGCTATCAATTATAATGCAGCAACGGCTTTTGAGTTGTGGGAATACAAATCCGGTAAATGGAAAAAACTTTCTGACGCGGGGCCTTCTATAATCAGTTCACGGATGATCGCTTTTGATAGTGAGAGAAACAGGTTGGTAATACCCGTGTTTGATCAACAGCAAATGATAGTTTGGGAATGGACGGGCCAGGTATGGGAAAAAATAGTTTGTGAAAACAACTGCCCGGTTTATCGTACGCGGTTTGCACTGGCTTATGATCAGGTTGAAAAAGAAACATTTCTTTTTGGTGGCTTAACACAGGAAAGGTCGCAATCAGGCGATTTCTGGAAATGGAATGGAAAGAGATGGGATAGTATAGAAACCAAAGAACGTCCCTCTGTAAGAAACTCAGCACATTTTGCTTTCTGCAAGGAACAATTAGTTCTATACGGCGGTTCAGTACCCGAAACTCCTCCCGCAAAAGGAATTAAAGCCTGTAATGAAATATGGAGCTGGAAAAACGGTAACTGGAAATTAGTAAAATGAAAAAGTATGAAAACAAACCGTAGTTTATTTCAAATGGTGACCGCGATCAGCTTTTTTCTATTATTTACAATGGTTGTCTCCGGGCAAAAAAATCGCATCTATGAAAATTTACCGGTTGGTAAATATGCAGTAGGATTCAGGATCATAACAATTACTGATAGTTCAAGAATTACAAAACCGGAGTATAATTACCTGGGAGAAAAGAATACAGGCGACCGGTATAAAAAGATCACTATCCATCTTTGGTACCCTGCCAAAGCCAACCCGGCAAAAAGAGTACTTACTTTTGGTGATTATTGCTATAATCATTTGCTCAAAAGAACAACCGAAACAATCAGCGATGATCAGAAAGATGTACAGTTTGGCGGAAGGAGAAGATCGGTAGAGGGATGGTTTGGAAAAACAACAGGTGACGCGTGGAAGAAATTGTTAGAAACATCTATGCTTGCGGCGGCGGATGCAGAACCGCTGAAAGAAAGATTTCCTTTACTGGTAGGTATGCTGCGTCCATTGTCCACCTCTGTTACCAATGAAACGCTGGCAAGCAATGGTTACGTGATAGCCATGATACAACAGGATAATTTTTCTTCATTTGCATTGTCAACTTTAGAAGCCATCCCCGATATGCGGTTTGCAATTGCCTTCCTGGGAAAAAATGCAAACATTGATAATAACAAGACCGGCACATTCGGTTTCAGTGGTTCTGGTTTCAGCCAGGTGCTGTTTGCCATGAATGATTACCGTATCAGGGCTGTCGCAGATATTGAAAGTGGTATTTATATGGATAATTTATTCCAGGATTTTTCCGCTTCCAATTATTATACACCTTCTAAACTCCGTGCCCCTTTCCTGCACATCTTCAGTCGTGATCTGTCCAAACAGGAAAAGTTCATTGATGAGTTCGGGAATAAGACAAAGTTTGCGAAACGTTACCGGCTCTTATTAAACCAACCTGCATTACATCACTGGGATTTTGCCGCCGAAGGCTACACGGCATCCCTGTTTTTAAACAACAGGGGTGAACAAAGTAAGAATATCCGTCAATCATTTGAAATAGCATCTCTTTATTTGCTCAACTTCTTTAATGCGGAATTGAAAAAAGAGACAAAGGCGGTGGTGTTTTTATCCGGCAAGCCTGCTCTCCAACAAATACAGGACTCTCTCTGGGATATATCCGTTTTGAATGCTGTAAAACCGGCACCGGACAGGGAGGAGTTTGAGTATATTATCAGAACAAGAGGAATTGAACAGGCCATCACTATTGTAAGGAGCGCTGTCAAAGATGATACGCTCAGCAATATCATGCAATGGTTTAACCTGAACGGGCTGGGCTATACTTTCCTGAATGAACAAAAGTTTAATGAGGCTATTGAAGTTTTTAAACTGAATACCGAATTGCATCCCGGCGATGCTAACTTATTTGACAGTCTTGCTGAAGGTTATGAGGTTTCTGGTGATAAAGAGCGTATGAAGAAGGTATCAGGAATAATAATGGATATGCTCAATAACAAAACGACTTTAACGGATGGTGAAAGATCTTTAAAAGAAACGGCTGAAAAGAGATTGAAAAATTAGGCAACCGCCGGATGGATCATCTTTGTAAATAAAATCGTATGCGTGGAAGGAAATAAAGTAACTGAATTTATTTTTTAATGAGTAATACTATTAGCACGGGTAATTTAATAAAAGGAAAACGCTATTTAATGTTTTCGGCTGTTTGTGCGCTTATAACAGTTTTCACAACCATTGCTATTCATAACATTCATGTTCCTGCTGCCAATTTTGAGGAAAGGGTTCTCCTCTATAAGAACAGCCTGTTTTTATTATTGAACTGGATTATTATGTTTCATTGCCTGATGGTTTTGTTTTCTATGCTGGGTGTAGCGCTTGTTATTGAAAAACATTCAAGGGCATTGGCCATCCTGGGTTTCCTGTTCTTTTCATTGTTTGTTTTTTCAGAATGGCAAAGAACGCTGAATACGCTCTGGCATATCAACGGCCTGCGCCGGCAATATACCGTGACTGCGGATGAGAATACCCTGCAATTGATCCGCTTTGAAATTCAAAACAGGCTATCGCAATCAAATGTTTATTTCTTAGTATTTATTCTCGGGTTCTCTTTAGGAAATGCCTGCTATGGATTAGCTATCATTAAAGGCAAAGGGTCAGATCGTTTACTGGGAGCGGGTTTACTCCTTTGGTTTTGCTGTACGTCCTGTGCTTTTATGTATGATTTTGTTCACGCCCAATGGCTTCGGAAAATTGTTGATGTATGCAATAACTATTATCAGCCCTTTATCAGGCTCGTCATTGCCTGCTGGCTTTTTCAAAAAGCAAAACAGTTGGGAAAAAATTAGCAGTTGGATAGCGGAAGCCGGAAACAGGTGAATAGGGATGTATGTAGGTACAAAAGATTAACAGGTTCAAAAAAAGATTAACTTAATTTGCCTTGTTAATTAATTTTATTTCATAGTAAATACCATGTATGAAATTGCGTAACCTGTTTTTGCTATCCCTTATCGTTTTCTGTTCTTCGGCATTTTCAGGAGGTAAGACAGATAAAATCCTGCGGATATTATTTGTGGGAAACAGTCTCACTTATACCAACGATCTTCCCGCCCTGGTCACAGAAATAGGAAAGCTGGATGGAACGACTATTACTTATACCTCGTTTCTTCTCCCTGATTATTCATTAGAAGATCATTGGAATGATGGAAAAGCAAAAGCAGAAATTGACAAAGGTGGTTACGATTATGTAGTAGCGCAGCAGGGGCCATCTGCTTTAGCTGAGTCACAGTCATTATTGCTTGAATATGCTAAGAAGTTTGCGGATGTATGTAAAAAGAATAAATCGAAATTGGCGTTATTCATGGTCTGGCCTTCCAAAGCAAGATCGGTTGACCATGATAACGTGATCATTTCTTATACAAATGCTGCGGATAAAACATCATCAATACTTTGCCCGGCAGGTTTGGCATGGAAGTATGCCTGGCAATTACAACCTGAACTTCCTCTTTATTCCCCGGATAATTTTCACCCCGGAGTAGCAGGAAGCGTATTAGCTGCATTCATCATTTATGGAGCGCTGGCCGAAAAGAAGGATTTTGATTTTGTAAAGTATGATAATTGTTCATGGAAGAATGAAATTACCAATGAACGGCTGAATATCCTGGAGCAAGCCGCTTTAAAAGCATTGAATAAATAACCTCATTATTTTTTCTTCATGTAAAAATCAGACAGGCTGTCTTATGATAAATGGGCTACGGTAAGGATATGCGGGTAGCTTAATTTGTCATTTCATGCTAATTTCAATGGGGAGCCGGATATGCTTGTTGGTGGGCGTAATTTTCTTTTAAATAAATAATATGAGATCAGTATTCATACCGGTAGTATTCATTTTTTTGGTCAGCACGGGACATGCACAAACTGAGGAGGACAAAACCGCAGTCCGGCGTGCCATGCTTGATTATATCGAAGGCTTCTATGAAGGTGATAGCATGAAAATAACCAGGAGCATTTCACCGGAAGTGGTGAAATATGGTTACTGGAAAGACAATAAAACAGGTTTGTATGGCGGTGAAGGCATGTCCTATAAAGAGATGATAGCTTTCGCTGTTCGTGTTAAAACCAACAATCGCCAGCAACCCGCCACGGCTGTTAAAAAAATTGAAGTATATGAAGTGCAGGACCAGACAGCCAGTGGTAAAGTAACGGCCTGGTGGGGTACTGATTATATTTTACTGGCTAAGGTCAGCAATCAATGGATGATAAGGGCCGTATTATGGCAGGGGCCGTTGAAAAAGTAGATACCGGATGCGCTTGTCAGATCCTGCTAATTTTACCAAAACAGTGCGTCAGCTATACCAGCGGCGATGTCTTTCAGTTAAAGTAATATAGCTTGAGTATATGAAACCGTACTTTCATACCATCACTGAGGAAAACAAATTTTCTCTTAATAAGCCTTCCGGCTCGGATGTTGTTTATTATTCCGAATTAAATGAATGGTTTACCGGTAATGCTTTTCGCAGTTTCAGCCTGAAGTATGTAATAGACCGTTGTATTTATTATAAAACCGGGAATAAAGAACATGCCGTGAACGCCGGGAATTTCTTACTGGCCTGCCAGCAACCTTATGTCAATGCTTATTTTGGTTCGAAAGAAAAGGTAAAAAGTATTTGCATTGATATTTGCCCGGCCACTGTTGCAGAAGCTTTTACCGTGCTGACGGCACAAAATAGCCATGATCTTGATAATTATCTCGCCGGTTATTTTAAAACCCCGGAGTTCTTTGAAGCGGTATGCCCTGTGAATACAGCAACGTTCGGTAATAAACTGAATGAGCTGGTAACAGCCATTAAGCAGGGCCAGGCAAACGATCACATTGATAAAGAATGGTTCCTTGACCTGGTAGAAAAGATCATTTTTCATGAGTACGGAAATTACCTGTCGTTGAATGGTATCCGTTCGGTAAAACTGGAAACAAGAAAAGAAATATTGCGGCGGTTGAAAGCCGCCAAACAATATATGGATGATGAGTACCTGCATATTGATGAAATAAGCCAGGCAGCTATAGCCGGTAATATGTCCGAATTTCATTTCTTTCGTTCATTTAAGCAGGCATTTGGCAACACTCCTTACCAATACCTGTTGAATAAACGGCTTGAACTGGCAAAAGAACTTATCGTGACAGGCAACATGACTATCACAGATATTGCCATTCATTGTAATTTCCCTGATGTATTCACTTTCAGCAAAGCGTTTAAGCGCCGGTTCGCAGTAGCCCCTTCACATATTACGGGCAAGGCCTGATCCTTCTATTCGCCGTTTATCTTCATTTAAGTTCGTTCACCCAACAAGCAGGTTATGACAAAGTGATAAACGGTTATGTAATTACTTTTACCGGGGCATCAACAGGGTATAAACTGTTTATGTAACCAAAACCCGCTTACCATGATAAAAGCAATAATTATCGAAGATGAACGAATGATTGCCGATGAATTTAAAAGAATGCTGAACGAGGTCTCGGGCGAAACAGCCATCATGGGTACGTTTTCTACGGTCAGGGACAGCGTGGAATACCTCTTACACAGCGAAGCGCCTGATCTTATTTTTTCCGACGTACAATTACCTGATGGCCTTTCGTTTGACATTTTCAACAAGGTCAATATTCAAAGCCCGGTCATTTTTGTGACGGCCTACGACCAGTTCATAGTAAATGCATTTGAGCATAATGGTATAGACTACCTGCTCAAGCCGGTGGATGCAAGGGACCTTGTTAAAGCCCTTACTAAGTATAAAGCATTGGAAAAGCATTTTACCGGTCATTCTTCTTTTTTCAACCTGTTCAGCCAAAAGACCCGTTCAAGGCTGATGGTAAAGAAAGGCATAGAAAATATATCACTGCGGACAGATGATATAGTGATCATTTATGCTGAAGATAAACTGTTTTTTATAATAGACAGGGAAGGAAAGAAATACCGGGTAGATAAAAACCTGGCAGAGCTGGGGCAGGAATTAGATAATACGATTTTTTTCAGGGCTAACCGCCAGTATATCGTCAATATCGGTTTTATAAAAAGCTATAAAACGTATGAAAAAGTGAAACTGCAGGTGGACCTGATGATGCCCACACTTAATCATCATATCGTAGTGAGCCAGGAAATGGCGCCTTTTTTCCGAAAGTGGATCAGCGAACTTTAATGTAAACATATATGCACAGCCGGCTACTTACGATCTTTTTTTTATTCCTCTCTTATAACTGTTTTTCCCAGGTAAATACCGGGATAAAGATGTTCAGGGATAATGCTGCCCATAACAGTTATGTATCCACCGGCCCTGATCTTGTTTACGATACAAAAGCCTGGCAATTCAATGCAGGATCACCGGTACGTTCGACGCCCTTGGTCAGCAATAACAGCGTTTATTTTGGTACGGCGGCAGGAGTCTTTTTTGCCATTGATAAAAAAACATCGCAGGTAAAATGGAAATACAATACGGGCCGGGCGATTCATTCATCGGCCGCTTGCGGGGATGGCAAGATATATTTTTCCGATAACCGACAAACAGTCTTTTGTTTAAAGGAGACGAACGGGCAATTGTTATGGAAAATAAATATGGGAGAGAAGGCAGCCTACCCGTGGCGCTATGATTACTATTATTCGTCACCGGTTTTGCATGATGGTAAATTGCTTATCGGCGGGGAAGATGGGTTTTTCTATGCATTGAACCCACAGACAGGTAAAGAGATCTGGAAATATAAATGCAAAGGGATCATCAGAAGTACAGCAGCTGTTTATAAGAATACCGTTCTGTTTGGAGATACAGAAGCGTCACTGTATGCACTCGATCTAAAAAATGGTAAAGAACATTGGCAATATAAGATCAACGGTGATACGATGAATAACGAGGATTATGGGTTTGATCGCAGGGCTATTACTTCCAGCCCCGTTGTCGTGGGCAACAAAATAATAGTTGGGGCAAGGGATGGATGGTTGTATTGCATCAATGCAGACAATGGTCAGAATATTTGGAAAACGGATCATCGTGTGTCATGGGTTATTTCAACGGTGGCTGTTAAAGATTCGTTTGTAGTAACCGGCACTTCAGATGGGCGTTTTGTACAGGCAGTTAATATTGAAACAGGTAAAGAGATATGGAAATACAGAACAGGGCTGGCTGTTTGGTCTTCACCACTGATCATCAATGACAAAGTTTATGCGGGCTCTTTTGACGGGCAATTGTATTGCATTGATCTAAAAACAGGCAAACGTATTTCGCAGTTTAAGATAAACGGAAAGATCATGTCATCTCCCGTATGGAGTGATGATCTGTTATATTTTGGTTCTGATGATGGTTATTTATATGCGTTAAGCGGGCATACAGACAAACGGCAGCATAAAGCAGGGCTCGATCGTTATGTATATTATGAAACCGGGATGAATGTATATTTCCGGGGCAACAGCGATATAGTGATCAGGAATTATCTCCGTAGCAACGGATATAAACTGATTGGAACAGATTCACTGGCTTTTTATATGTCAAAAGAATCAGCTACTCCGTCTGTATTTGTTTTTGCCAGTTTGTATTTTCCACCGGCTGTTATTGCTAATGGAAAGAACAGCATTATCCGTAAATACCTGGATCGTGGCGGAAAGATCGTAATGACCGGTATCAACCCAATAGTTTATGAGATAGATGAAAAAACAAAACAGCCGGTCGCGTTCAGACCTTATGCAGCCGATACGCTATTAAATCTTGATTATGGTAAAGGCGATACCCGCACATTCATGGGTGACTTTCCCAGTTTCCCAACGGAGCAGGGAAAACAATTAGGGTTACCTGAGTTCTGGAGCACATCTCTTTTTATCCATGAGAAAAATGTGGATGTGGTATTAGGGAAAAGTGAGAACGGTGACGTATCAGCTTTTGCCAAAAACTATTTGAACGGGGGGCAGTTTGTGCAATTATGGATGGATGCAGATAAGCCTGACTGTCTGGATGCTATCATTAAAGCGGCGGAGTGGAAACTGGAATAACTATTAAAAATAAAGAGCATAAGCTTTGAACTTCCCTTTGCTGTCTATCATTAATGCAGGAGCAGGACATTTAAATGCATTGAGGAAAGTAAATACTGTTCTCAGCCACTTCTTATTGGTTTTTATTTTTGTAAAATCTACATCAGGAGCTAAATAAAATTGTCTCCTCCTGGGAATATCAGAACGAGTTACTGCATTACCCAGTTGATCCAGCCATTTATTTTCAAAACCACCATACATCCCATCAGCGCCATAACCAACAGATACATTCAGCCATGCTGGTAATTTACTTTGGGGTAAAAATAATTTTAAGTTGGCGCTGAACCAATAGGTCTGTGCATTATAATCTTTCAGCATTCTTTCATACCAGGGTTTGCCAAACAGGTTATCGGCCCTTTGTTCCAATACCGGATCATCATAATTATTTTTATGAAATGAGAATTTGAACTGGATGCGTTGTTCACTCCATAAATATTCCTGTCCTACGAAAAGACCCGCCCCAACAAAATTAGCAGCAATATCGCTCCAGCTCCATCCCCATTTCGCAGAGTGTGCATCCATGAATTCAATACCGGTTAAATAAGCGGTACTGCTCAATGCGCCGATCAATGCGGCTTTTTTTGACGGCACACCTGCCCATCTCCACATAGCGGCTGATGTTTTACCTGCATTATAAGCTCCCCATCCATGACCGATCTTATCCATCTGCAGCCATTCTTTGCTGTCATTGAATGTTTGAAAGCCGGTTCTTGCATAACCTTTATACCATGTACTGTTTAACAAAATCAATGAGCCACCATAGCCGGCTATATTGATGCCTGCGATAAACCATTGTCGCTTTTTCTTTTCTTCTTTGTTTAGGTATCCAGAAGGAGGTAATACCTGCGGATTTAAAGGACGGGTCAGCAACCGGGTCGTGATCATTTTTTTTGAACTATCACTTATGAAAACAGAATCTGTTTGAGAAAAAGAAATAGCCGGACTTGCAAGGAATAAAATTAATAGGCTGAGGTTTGTACGAAATATAGGTGGGCGGTCTTTGCCATATTTAGGATGAACTACAACGGACGATAATACTTCGTAAACTCTGGACAGTAATGCCAAGGGGTTCATATTAACAAAAATACGTTTTACAAGGCTTTTCAGTTTGAAATAATAAAAATCAATAACTTCAAACCAAATTTAAACCTGCTATATGGATACTGCAATACAAGCGAAAGTAAATACATGGCTGGAAGGTAGTTTTGACCAGCCTATCAAAGATGAGATCAATAAACTGCTGAAAGAAAATCCCAATGAACTGGCGGATGCTTTTTACCGTAACCTCGAGTTTGGTACCGGAGGTCTCCGTGGTATCATGGGCGTGGGTACTAACCGGATGAATAAATATACTGTGGGTATGGCTACGCAGGGTTATGCCAATTACCTGAAACTATCTTTTCCCAATGAACAGGTAAAAGTAGCCATAGCGCATGACAGCCGTAATAACAGCCGTTTCTTTGCGGAAACGGTGGCGAATGTTTTTGGTGCAAATGGAATTAAAGTTTTTTTATTTGAAGCATTGCGTCCTACACCGGAGCTTTCTTTTGCTATCCGTCATCTTGGTTGCAAGGGTGGGGTGGTCTGCACGGCCTCTCACAATCCGAAAGAATATAATGGTTATAAAGCTTATTGGGATGACGGAGGGCAACTGGTTCCGCCGCATGATAAGAATGTGATCAAAGAAGTGGAAAAGATCGGCAGCGTGGATGAAGTAAAATGGAGTGGCGGCGAAAAGAATATTACGATCATCGGTAAAGAAATAGATGAAGCATATATCAGTATGGTAAAGGGGCTGAGTGTATATCCCGATGTGATCGCCAAACATAAAGACCTGAAAATAGTTTATACACCTATTCATGGAACGGGAATAACACTGGTGCCGGAAGTATTAAAGCAGTTCGGTTTTGCCAATGTCAGTATTGTGGATGAGCAAAGCAAACTGGATGGAAATTTTCCAACGGTGGTTTATCCTAATCCTGAAGAAAAAGAAACCATGAGTTTTGGTTTGAAAAAAGCCAAGGAACTGGATGCGGATATTTTACTGGGTACCGATCCCGATGCAGACCGTGTGGGTATTGGTGTAAAGGATAATCATGGGGAATGGGTGCTGATGAATGGCAACCAGACTGCTGTGCTGGCTTTTAATTATATGATAGAAGCCAGGAAAACAAAAGGCATCGCCCAAGCAAATGATATGGCGATCACTACTATTGTAACAACAGGGATGATCAACCGCATTGCTGAAAAATATGGAGTAGCCTGTTATAATGTATTGACAGGATTTAAGTGGATAGCCGCGATGATACTGGAAAAAGAAGGCAAAGAAAATTATGTGATCGGAGGTGAGGAAAGTTTTGGGCTAATGATCGGCGACAAGATCAGGGATAAAGATGCGGTAAGCGCCGTCGCATTGCTTTGTGAAATGGCAGCCTATGAAAAAGAAAAAGGAAGAACATTATTTGCTAAGCTGCTTGATCTGTATGTAGAGTATGGTTTTTATAAAGAAGACCTGATCTCTATTACTAAAAAAGGAATGGACGGGCAGCAGCAGATAGCGGCTATGATGGAAGGCTATCGTAATGCACCGCCTGCATCTATTAATGGTTCGGATGTGGTAGAGTTGCTGGATTATGAATTGCAGAAAGGGAAAAATCCTAAAACAGGGAAGGAGTGGGCCATCCAATTACCTAAATCAAATGTGCTGCAGTTTATATTAGCTGATGGCAGTAAAATATCAGCAAGACCATCGGGTACGGAACCAAAGATCAAATTCTACTTTAGTGTGAATACAAAACTGAACAGCGCTGCTGAGTTTGATAAAGTGAATAAAGAACTGGATGAAAAGATAAAAGCCATCATAAAGGATATGAAACTCTAAGCGGCCATGTTAAAAATCACTTTATCCCTTTTAAGTATTATGCTCCTTTCCTGTCATAATGATTTTCATTCTCCAACGGAAAAAGAAATTGAGAAGGCTGTCACTGTCATGTATGAAAAAAGAAATGAAGCTGCCGGTGGCGGTGGATGGGTAATAAAAGAAGTAACGGTATTGAGAAGCTGGAAAGGAGACGATGAGCGGCATTATAATGCTGAAGTTGCAGTAAAAGGAGTACATACATCGCCTCCTTTAGCCAACCGCAGACCGGATGAGGCTATTGATGAGACAAGAGAAATACATCTTATCTGGCGGGATGGGGGATGGATAGGTATTGATGAGTAAAGATGCCAGCTAATAAATGATCTGATTTTTAAAATGCCGGGTTAGTGATCCGGCATTTTATTTTATACATATCTTGCGCCCTGCTTATGAGACCTAATGAAGATACATACCGCCACAAAGGACTAAGAAGAAAATTAGTGGATACTATCCGCTCCAAGGGCATTACAGATGAAAAAGTGCTGGAAGCCATTGGCAATATCCCACGTCATTTTTTTCTTGATTCCGCTTTTGATGAAAAAGCCTACGAAGACCGTGCTTTCCCCATCGGTGAGGGACAAACTATTTCACAACCATACACAGTAGCTTACCAGACACAATTGCTGGAAGTAAAGAACTTTGATAAAGTACTGGAGATAGGAACAGGCAGCGCCTACCAGGCTACTGTACTGGCGACAGTCGGCGCCCAGGTTTATACCATTGAGCGGCAAAAGAAATTATTTGATCATAATAAGGTATTCGCCTTTCTTAAAAAATTTCATACGATCAAGTTCTTTTACGGCGATGGTTTTGAAGGATTACCTACTTATGCCCCGTTTGATAAAGTGATCATCACGGCAGCGGCGCCACATGTGCCTGAAAAACTCATTCAGCAATTAAAACCCGGGGGCATGATGGTGATCCCGTTAGGAGCGGGTGAGGTGCAGCAAATGAAGCGGATCACAAAACTGGAGAATGATGTGTTGAAAGAAGAAGTGTTTGACAATTTTTCTTTCGTGCCCATGAAGGAAGGAAAGAAAGGATGATCTCGCCCAACAGAAGCAACATCAAAAAATAAGCAGTACAAAAGGGTTTGCTATTTATATACCGGGCTTTATTATTTTTACACAAAATCCGCTTCTTGAAATTAATTCTTACAGAACCGCAATTAGCTATTACCATTAAAAGACTGGCGCACCAGGTGCTGGAAAATAATATCAACCTGGACAATACTGTACTGATAGGGCTACAACCCAGGGGTATCTTTTTTTCTGATCAGTTAGTTACCGAGATAAAAAAAGAATTGCCATCCGGCAACGTTCACTATGGTAAACTGGACATCACGTTTTACAGGGATGATATAAGGAAGGGTTTGCATGTAGCCAACCATACCAATATCCCTTTTTCTATTGAAGGAAAGAAAGTGATATTGATTGATGATGTATTATATACCGGGCGCACTATCCGGGCGGCATTAGATGCATTGCTTGATTTTGGCCGACCGGAAAAGGTAGAACTATGTGTATTAATAGACCGCCGATACAGCCGCCAGTTCCCCATACAGCCTGATTATACAGGTAAAACTATTGACTCTATCATTTCTCAAAAGGTAAGAGTGTATTGGAAAGAAAAGGACGGAAAGGAAGAAGTCACTATTTTGGATTGAGATAAGGAGCAAGGCACAAGGAACAAGATTCAAGGAACAAGGTGCACGAATGGAACCTTCCTGTGTATAATAATTTTCTTATGTCAAAAGAATTAGAGGATAGATTTCATAATTATGCAAGGGTTGTAAGGGATTACTGTGGTAGATTGAAATGGGATGTTATCAACAAAGAATATATTAAGCAATTAATCAGGTCAAGTGGATCAACAGGAGCGAACTACATTGAAGCCTCTGATGATTTAGGCAAGGCCGATGAGAAAATGAAACTGAAGATAGCAAGACGTGAAGCAAAGGAAACATTGCATTGGATAGATCTAAGTTTAACGTACGAAGATCCGGCACCGGGGCAGGAAAAATTGAAATTGATGGATGAAGGCGAACAAATCAGGAAAATACTTTCCGCGATTATTATTAAGTTAGGCGGGTAGGGTACTCTTGCCCCTTGAATCTTGTGCCTTGTATCTTCTTTCTTTCCCCTAACTTCGCTTTTTAATGAGCCTTTCTACCAAACATCTTCTCGGTATCAGAGACCTCAATAAGGAAGACATCTCTCTTTTTCTGCAAACAGCAGAGCAATTCAAAGAAGTTTTACAAAGACCGGTCAAAAAAGTTCCATCGCTGCGTGATGTGACCATCGTCAACCTGTTTTTTGAAAATTCCACCCGCACCAGGATTTCTTTTGAACTGGCAGAAAAAAGATTAAGCGCCGATACCATTAACTTCACAGCCTCTGCTTCTTCTGTTTCAAAAGGTGAGACTTTGCTCGATACCGTCAATAATATCTTATCCATGAAAGTGGATATGGTGGTGATGCGGCATAGCGCCAGCGGCGCTCCGCATTTTTTGTCCAAACACATTCCCGCTGCTATTGTCAATGCCGGTGATGGCATCAATGAACATCCTACACAGGCATTGCTCGATGCTCTGTCCATCAAAGAAAAAACAGGAAAGCTGGAGGGAACTAAGATTGCGATCATCGGGGATATCATGCACAGCCGGGTAGCGCAAAGCAATATTTACCTGTTGAAAAAAATGGGAGCGGAGGTAACTGTTTGCGGACCGCCTACACTCATCCCCAAATACATCAGCGAGGCACTAGGCGTACAGGTCAATTACAACCTGAAAGAAACACTGGAATGGTGTGATGTGGCCAACGTATTGCGCATACAATTAGAAAGACAGAACCAGGTTCTTTTTTCATCTTTGCGGGAATATAACCTTACCTACGGCATTAGCCGGAAACTGCTGGATGGTCTGCATAAGGAAATAGTGATCATGCACCCAGGCCCGATCAACAGGGGTGTAGAACTGGATAGTGATGTGGCCGATAGCAAACAATCCATAATTTTACAGCAGGTGGAAAATGGAGTGGCGGTGAGAATGGCGGTTCTATATTTGCTTTCAAATCCTAATAATTAATTTAACCAGGAACTGCGAAGTTTGAACTACGTTTGGAGCTTCGGATTTTATTTTCCTATTTCGGACTTATAACTTCTACTTGCTATGGCTATGCGTATCTGTCTTTTTCCCGGCACATTTGATCCTGTTACTCTTGGGCACGTTGACATCATTGACAGGTCGTTGCCCTTGTTTGATAAGGTAATTGTCGGGATTGGCTTAAATACAGCCAAGAGTCCTATGTTTTCGCCGGAGCAACGTCTTCAATGGATACAGGAGATATATAAAGATAAGCCCCAGGTAGAAGGAGCAGTATACGAAGGATTGACAATTGAATACTGTAAAATCATCGGGGCGAAGTTCATTCTCAGGGGTATCCGCTACGTGAGTGATTTTGAATATGAGAAAACGATCGCTGATGCCAACCGTACACTGGATAAATCTATTGAAACCGTTTTCCTTACCGGCGAGCCGAAATACACGTCGGTCGCATCAACTATTGTAAGGGATATTATCCGGAATGGCGGCAATGCCAGTCCTTTTTTACCTGACGAAGTTTATCAATCTTTGAAAAAATAAATCACCATGCCAATCTGGTCAAACAAAGAATTATCTATTGAAGATATCAAGTCCCTGGGTAAGGAAACGATGGGAGAATACATTGGTATCGAATGGACAGAAGTAGGGAATAATTTTATAAAAGCAAAAATGCCGGTGGATCACCGTACCCGCCAACCGTATGGATTATTACATGGTGGCGCTTCCTGCGTATTGGCGGAAACAATTGGCAGTATAGCCTCTGCCATGGTAGTTGATCATACAAAATTTATTTGTGTGGGATTAGAGATAAACGCTAACCATGTCAGGAGTGCTACATCAGGCTTTGTTACCGGTGTGGCAACACCGCTTCATTTAGGCGCTAATACCCATGTATGGGATATTAAGATATATGATGAAATAGAAAAGCTGGTTTGTGTCAGCCGGCTGACGGTGGCTGTTATTCCAAGAAAAGAATCATTCCGGCAGACAAGCCTTTAATACATCCACTACGGAAGGGAACGAATTTTTCATATACGGCTGCAGTTCTTTTGGGCTTACCCATTTTATTTCATGTATTTCTTCTTCTAACTGGGGAATGAGTTTTTGTTCACCGCTTACTTTCATATTGTACCAGTGGGATTCTTTCAATATGAATTTAGAACCTTCATGGTAAGTATGGTAAGTGATCATAAGCGGGGAGAGAAGTGTAATGTTTCTTAACCCTGTTTCTTCTTCTACTTCACGAACGGCGCATTCTTCCAGGTTTTCGCCTTCGTCCAGTTTCCCCTTTGGCAGGTCCCATTTACCCCGGCGGAATATCAATAATACTTCATCGTTTTGATTGGTCACCAATCCACCCGCAGCTTGTATTATTGTAAACTTTTTGAATACTGCTTTTTTCAATTCATCCAGGTCAGTATGAAAGAATACGCCGGCGTGTACCTGCGGCTGCTGCATTTCATGGATCATCGTTTTGACCGTGTGTGTATCCAGTTCGTCAATGAATACCGCGTCATCATGATGAACAAAGGGTTCAACCGTTTTATCAACAGCATCACAAAGAAAAAGCGGTTTATTGCCAAAGTAGATTTTAATGAACATAGGGCTAAGATAAGAAAGATACCAGCTATAAGATACAAGGCACAGGGTACAAGGCGCAAGTAAGAAAACTCTGGAATAAAACGTATTCCTATGTCCTGAGTCTTACCCCTTGTACCTTGAGCCTTGTATCTTGTTCCTTGCGCCTTGTTCCTTTGAGTGCTTATCTTCGCTTCATGACAGATGCCAAAGTTGTTGCTGAAAAATTGTTGCAGGTAAACGCTGTAAAATTGAATATTAAAGAGCCCTTTACCTGGGCAAGCGGATGGAAAAGCCCTATCTATTGTGATAACCGCAGGGTGTTATCCTTTCCTTTTATCCGGGATTTTATCAAATCAGAGTTATGTAATGTGGTGTTTGAGAAATTTCCGGGAGCGGACATGCTTGCCGGAGTCGCCACAGCCGGTATAGCCTGGGGAGCTATGGTGGCCGACCAGTTGAAGCTGCCTTATATTTATGTGCGGCCCAAACCAAAGGAACATGGACTTGGCAACCAGATAGAAGGATATTACGAAAAAGGTCAAAAGACCGTAGTGATCGAAGACCTTGTATCCACTGGCAAAAGCAGTTTACAGGTAGTGGATGTATTAAAAAATGCCGGGTTAGAAGCTGTGGGAATGGTATCCATCTTCACGTATGGCTTCCCTGTCGCCGCTGAAGCATTGTCCAAAGCCGGAATAGAATATTACTCTATTACTGATTATCCATCCCTGATAGAACTGGCAAAAGAAAGAGGGACTGTTTCGGAAACGGAGCAGGAAATTTTGTTAAAATGGAGAGTTGATCCCGCTAATTGGAAAGGAGTTTTGTAATTTGGTTTTCAAATCTTTACTGATGAAAAAACTTTTAGTAACAATAACAGCTATCACAGCCTTTGCCATTACCTCTTTTTCCCAGACAAAAGCCTTGCAAATGGCCAGGATCAAGACCCCCAATGTGCTTTGCGAAGAGTGCAAGAAGAGGCTGACCACCTATCTTGACCGCTATGATGGCATACAGTATCTTAATATAAACTTTCGTAAAGGCGAGGTACAGGTAAAATACCTGACTGACCGTATAGATATTGAGCAGATCAAAACGGCTATCGCCAATGCTGGCTATGATGCAGATGATGTTACCGCCAATGAGGACGCTTATAAGCGTTTGCCTAAAAGCTGTAAGAAATTTGAAGATGGCGGCGGGCATCCTAAGCCAAAGGCCCCGGTCACCCAGCCTGATCAATAAGACTTTTGATTATTTTCTCTTTCCAGGGAGGGAATTTTTCATTTAAACAGTTCCTGCATGTTTTGCTTTCCTTCATAATGCAGCGGAATATTTTTGTAAATACCGCTTTTACCCACTTTTGCTATTCCCTTTATCGTTATTAATACCTGCTCATTCAATAATGCCGACAGGGAATGCCTGAGTATATGTTTCATTTCTACATCCAGCTTAACGGGGATAATAAAATTGGAATTAGCCGGAATAGTTACAGCGGAGTCCACATAGAAATGTCCTAAATAGCTACTATCCATCCATGCTTCCCCATCAGCTTCCTTAAGCCGGGCCTTCATATCATTAGGATTAAAATAGGCCAGGTCGAGGGTCATCAATGATTTGCCCGCGTTCAGTTTATTTATCCGCATATTTTGGATGCCCTGGAAGACAGGTTCTTTTATTTTTTTACAGGAAGAAAAAGCCAGGATAGTAAGACCGGTAATGGCAATAAGAAGGTGGTAACGCATAGCCCGCAAATTAGCTAATTGTGTTCCCCTGATTCACTTTTTGATGTTAAAGTGATGTAATCTCAGATAACCTTAGTAAAATGGATAAGGGGCAGAACTCTTCTTTTTTCATTTGCGGATGAAATTAGGAGGCGTAATTCTGTCCCAACCCGCCGTAAAAATTTCAAACAGGAGCTTCATTTGGCGTTGGAATTTTTCAAACCAATTTCTTCAATTGCGGTTTTTTGCTTTCTCCAATTTCATTAACAAACCCTCCCGCTGACGTTTCCCCCGGCTTTGTGAATTGCTTTTTTTCTGTGAATTCTTCGCTAACCATTTTTACATCATCCGGTGAAATCTGGGATGTAGTGGCCATGACTTGTAAATTTTTTTGTACTAACCGGGTTAGGAAATCGGGAACTTTCGTTTGCCAACTTCTTAGCTAAAAAAAAAGGTTCACATTTTTTATAATAATTAAACATTGTCAGCTTGTTATAAGCCCTATTTAATAAATAATAGCTGAATATACAGAGGTAGAACAAGGGTTAAAAGGTTGTTTTTTATCTATGGTTGCCCAAAATAGCAAATTCGATACATTATACTTGATTAGTATCTGTTTATGTATGATGCCGGATATTTCATTTTACAAACTAAAAAATATACTTTTATAATTCAATTTGATATCCCCTCAAGAGCCGCAGTTTTTCCCACGTTCATAGATCTCCACTACCCCTCTGAAGACCAATCATCAATATGGAGAAGGCGTTATTCCTGATGCTGAATTTTGGCAAAAGGATTTCAGTAGATTCGTTTCATCTAAAATTGGCTCTGCACTCAATGAGAAAGTTTTGCTTATTAAGTACCCTGGTACTTACATTATTGGCGGGCGGTACAGCCAGCGCCCAGGATTTTTCTAATAAGGGAAAAGAATTTTGGTTAGCTTATAGTTATCATGTGGGTATGCTTGGCGGCGGCGCCCCGGTTATGACACTATACATTACCTCTGATGTGGCGACTTCCTATAATGTCGAGATCTTTGGTGCGGCAACAATTGCATCCGGGAATTTAATTGCCGGCCAGGTGATACCAGTTGTTATCCCGAATAATTATTTTATTGACAGAGAGGGAACTTTTACCAACAAAGCTATACGGGTAACGGCGCCAAAGCCGATAGTCGTGTATTCCTATATTACACGGAGTACAGCGAGCGCAGCCACCCTTTGCCTGCCTACCAATGTACTGGGCAAGGAATATTATTCAATGAATTTTACCCAGGTTTCCAACGAAAATAATTCCAATTCATATTTTACGATAGTGGCAGTAGAAGATAACACTGCAGTAGAAATTACGCCTTCCGCCAATACAAAAAACGGATGGGTAGCCAATACTACTTATACGGTTAACCTGAATAAGGGACAGATTTACCAGGTATTGGGCACTACAGCCGGCTTTGATGGTACTGACCTGACAGGCTCAAAGATCAGATCGGTGGCATCCGCAACCGGCGGATGCAGAAAAATAGCTGTGTTTTCCGGTAGTGGCAAGATCAGGATACCAGCCAGCGGTTGCGGTTCAAACAGCTCCGATAACCTATACCAGCAATTATATCCTACAGGTTCCTGGGGCAAAAAATACCTGACCGCTCCCAGTTTGAATAACCCCAACAACTATTACCGCATTACGAAGAGCAATCCCGCTACCAATGTTTATCTCAACGGGGTATTGATACCGGCAGCTTCTTTTATCAATAATTATTACCAGTTCTTCAACAATATTCCCAATTCAATAGTATCGGATTTTCCTGTTTCAGTAGCACAGTATTTCACTACCCAGGGTTGCGATGGTAATTCGGCCAATGTCCCGAACGATCCGGATATGATCATGCTGAACCCGGTAGAACAAAATATTGACAAGGTGACGCTGGTCAGTTCAAATTTATTGGCGGCGGCGACTGTGCAATATCCTCATCAGCATCATATCCATGCTATCATGCGAAACGGCGGTACTGGTATATCTTCTTTTAAGTTAGATGGCAATGCTATCTCACCCGCTTCATGGGTGGTGCATCCGGCTGATCCTGCTTATTCCTACTTATATATGAGGAATGTGGCCCAGGGATATCATACACTTTCTTCAGATTCCGGTTTTAATGCTACTGCGTATGGCTATGCTAATGCGGAATCCTATGGCTATTCTGCAGGGTCTAATGTGAAAGATCTTTACCAGTTTATATCCGTTACAAACGATTATACCACTGTTAATTTCCCTGCTGCGTGCAAAGGCGCACCATTTTCTTTCTCTATGACATTTCCTTACCAGCCGACACAGATCATCTGGGAGTTCAATGGTCTTTTTCCTGATGTAACTATCAACAGCCCTGTGTTTAATTCATCCAGCGTTGTCAATGGAAGAACATTGTATAAATATAACCTGGCTGGCACTTATACAGTACCGGCACAGGGTAATTATCCTATCAGGATAGTAGCGCAAAACCCGACAGCAGACGGATGCAGTGGCGTACAAGAGATAGATTATGAATTGCAGGTATTTAATCCACCGGCAGCGGATTTTAATTTTACTACCAATGGTTGTGTATCCAGTCCGGTAAGTTTTACTGATAATACGGTTAACAGCAGCGGGCGGCCCATTACGCACTGGCATTGGAATTTCGGTGATAATACTACCATCAACGATGTAGCTCCAACAAGTCATACTTATGCAGGACCCGGATCTTATACGGTAAAATATACGGTGATCACAGATGTGGGATGTAAATCAGATACCATGCCTCATACGGTGGTACTCAATAATCCGCCGGTAGCCCAGTTCGCACCGGTGACACCTTTTTGTGCAGGCAAGACCATTACTTTTACAGACAATTCTACTGTTGCTGCCGGGTCTATTGTAAAATGGTACTGGAATTTTGGGGATGGCCCGGAGACAATGTTTACATCCGGTACGCAAACACATACTTACGCCAATGCAGGCCCATATACGGTTACATTGCGGGTGGAATCAGCTTCTGGTTGTGTCAGTACGATAACCAGCATACCGATAACAGTGAACCCTAACCCGGTAGTGGCATTTAATTTACCCAATGTTTGTTTACCGGTGGGTGCTGCACAATTCACCAGCACATCAACTATCAGTGATGGTACGGAGAACCTGTTTACGTATGTATGGAATTTTGGAGATGCTATTCCAACAGCAGTTGCACAGAACCCATTGCATAATTACACGGCAGCGGGTCCCTATAATGTATCGCTTACGGTAACATCTAATAATGGATGCGCCACTACGAATAGCCAGAACCTGGCCACTATTTATACTGAGCCCAAAGCTATATTTCCCCAACCGGCGGAAGTCTGTCTTGGAGCCGCGATTAATTTTACTGATCAAAGCACAGCAGCCGGTAGTTCGGTCACTCAATGGTTATGGAATTTTGGAGATGCTACTACATCAACCGATCAAAACCCCGCAAAGACATATACAGCACCGGGAACTTATACTGTTACACTTTCAGTTACTTCCGCAATAGGATGCCAGTCGGTGAGCCCGGCTAATATTGCTACCCGGCAGGTAGTAGTAAATGCTTTGCCTACTGCTAATTTCAATACATCATTGCCCGGTTGCGTGGGACAAGGTGTTACTTTTACAAATGCATCTGTCGCTAACTCAGGAAATATTACAAAATGGACATGGAACTACGGTGATGCATCAAATGCCGTACTGGCAAATGGTAATTCTTTTGTTCACACGTATGCGGCTGTATCAGCTACTCCTTATACTGCTACATTACAGGTAGAAACAGATAAAGGATGTATTAGTACGATTGTATCAAAAGATATTGTTATCAATCCTGTGCCGGTAGCTGGTTTTATATCTCCTGAAATTTGTGTCAGCGATAATTTTGCACCTTTTACCGATACCTCCAGGGTGATAGCCGGCAGTGTGACAGCATGGGAATGGAATTTTGACGATGCCAATGCAACAGCCGCTAATCCTAATACATCCAATCTTCAGAACCCCACACATCATTATACTCAAGCCAATAATTACACAGCACAACTTATTGTTACCAGCAATACCGGGTGTAAGGATACAATAACTAATACAGTTAAGGTGAACGGTGCTGTGATCACTCCCCGCATCACCATAGAAAATACAACGGCGCTTTGTAGTAATAAGAGCATTACAATAAAGGATGCTTCTGCAATAGATGCGGGTAATATATTACGAATAGAAATCTACTGGGATGCTGCGGATCTTACCAGCAGAACAACAGACAATACTCCAACTGCGGGTGAAACCTACACACATACTTACCCTGAATTCGGAACACCTGCTTCCAGGACGTATACGATAAGGTATGAAGTATGGTCTGGTCTTACCTGCGTTAACAGTACAACACAGGATATCACCATGCTGGCTACGCCACAGCTTGCATTCAGCGCTGTTCTTCCGGTTTGCAGTAACGCACCTGCTTTTCCGCTTTCGCAGGTGCAATTGGGTAATGTTCTTCCGGGAGCAGGCATATTTACAGGCAGGGGTGTTTTAGCAAATGGCAGTTTTGATCCTTCAGTTGCAGGAGCCGGGCCACATTCCATTACATACACCTATACAGCAACGAATACCTGCTCTAATTCCGTTAACCAGACCATCTTTGTGGATCCAACCCCGGTAGCTGACGCAGGACCGGATAAGTTTGTACTGGAAGGCGGCTTTATCACGCTCACACCCGTACAGGTAAATAATATACCGGTTACCTATGAATGGACGCCGGCCAACTATCTTAATAATCCATCTATTGCTAATGCACAGGCATCACCGCCAACTGATTTTACCTATACGCTTACTGTAATATCAGATAAAGGTTGCAGGGATGATGACCAGGTATTTGTTACGTTGCTGAAGTCACTGGTGATACCAAATATATTTAGTCCGAACGGTGATGGCATCAATGAC